>JAAYBI010000004.1 GCA_012718915.1 Clostridiaceae bacterium | reverse complement strand
CTTCCGTCAAAATACAACTTCATCCATATAAAACCACCCAAAAATCCATAAAACCATGCACTGCCCCTATTTCCGTGAACGGCATGAATCATGTTATAAAGTGAGATGACAAGAAACTGCCGTTAACGGATTCTTGTCGCGAGGAATATCGACAATTCTTCCTCCAGAAAAACACCGCCGAAAATTGTTGATTTCTTGTGCCGTGCACGTTGATGCCGTCAACATCTGAGGATACCGATGAAATGGAGCGATTGAGTGATTATGTTGGTATGGGATTTGCGCGAAAATTTCAGCAAATTGCAAATCCCGATTAAAAGAAGAGTTTTTTGGATTTTGTCGGTAATTGCGGTTCGAGCCAGACTGTGTATCACATTATAATACATACGAAATGGCTGGGCTTGTGCTGTTTCGTATGTATTGACTTTGATTTTCAAGCTAGCGCGAAACGATTTGCTACACTCTAATACATACGAAATGGCTGGGTTTGTGCTGTTTCGTATGTATTTACTTTGATTTTCAGGCTAGCACTGAACGGTTTGCTACACTCTAATACATACGAAATGGCTGGGTTTGTACTGTTTCGTATGTATTTACCGCCAAATTTGTATGTTTTGGAACTTTTGGCGGTAATTAAACATTTACGCGTGATTTCGATGAAGTGATTTTTAACGATTTACCGCCAAATCTAGATTTTTTACAACTTTTGGCGGTAATTACCTAAAGTGAAACGTTTCGCGCACAGCCCACACCACCGCCGCCCACGCCCGCACAGCCCATACCAGCAACACAGCTAGCGCCGCCACCGCCCTCACCTCCAACACCTCCACCTCCGCCTCACCACGAGCATTCTCAATTTCCATTCGAATATTTTCCGTCGAAGTAACTAATACACTCTGGTCAATTTGCATTTCAATAACTCAGTTGTGGACTCCGATGCCATAAATATTGCACTTTCTCAGAAGTAGATTATGAGATCAAATCCCTTCGCCCATTGTACGAGCCTCCTTTTTTGTATAAACTTATTCGTGTCGTTTAATAATATGTTGTTTGTATCGATTTATTCAGATCTTGATTTGAGGTACTCATGGGGATTATCGAAGTCATTTTAGTTGCGATTGGTTTGTCTGCGGATGCATTTGCCGCCGCGTTGTGTCAGGGACTTTGTTTCCCTAAATTCAAGCTTCGCTTTGCGTTGGGTGTAGCCTTTTTGTTTGGATTTTTTCAAGCCGTCATGCCACTAATCGGATGGTTGCTTGGTTCCGGATTCCGTGAATATATCGTTCATCTCGATCATTGGATTGCATTTGCACTCCTAAGCCTACTGGGTCTCAAGATGTTTGCGGAAGCACAACAAGCCGCCCCTTCCGAGGCGGCTTGTCCGGTTAGACCTTCTATGGCAAAAATCTTTACGCTGGCCTTTGCAACCAGTATCGATGCTTTAGCAGCGGGCATCGGCTTCTCGGTCATAAAAATCGACTTACTCGCCGTAGTTACTTCAATCGGTTGCATGACTTTTGCCCTGTCTTTTCTTGGCGTATATATCGGATGCCGCTTCGGCAATCGATTAAAGACCAAGGCCGAAATTGCAGGTGGCGCTATTTTAATTTTTATAGGCATTAAAATATTGCTCGACCACCTTGGGGTCTTCGGCTGATCGGTTATACCGCCGCCAAAGCCTGTTCAATATCCTCAATAATGTCGTCAATATGCTCCGTTCCGATTGACAGGCGAATGGTGTTTTGCAAAATGCCCTGTTCTCTGAGTTCCTCAGCACTCAACTGCGAATGAGTCGTGCTCGCCGGGTGAATGACCAGCGATTTGAGATCCGCGACATTTGCAAGTAGCGAAAAAAGCTTCAGATGATCAATGAACGCCTGGGCTCTGGCGGCATCCCCTTCAATCTCAAACGTAAATATCGACCCGCCTCCCTTTGGAAAGAGTTTTCCGTATCGTTCATGATCCGGGTGTGTCTCAATTCTCGGGTGATTAACACGAGAGATTTTTGGATGGGTTTTCAGATAATCGATAACCGCAAACGCATTATCAATATGTCTTTGAACTCGCAGTGATAGGGTCTCAAGTCCCTGTAAGAATAAAAACGAATGGAACGGACTAATCGTTGCGCCGGTGTCACGAAGCAGTGTGATACGAATCTTTGTAATATACGCAGCAGCACCGACTACATCAGATATTACCGCGCCATGGTAGCTGGGGTTGGGCTTCGTTATGCCCGGGAATTTTCCGGAAGCCACCCAGTCGAATTTGCCGGAATCAATGATGACCCCGCCTACCGCTGTGCCATGGCCTCCGATAAACTTCGTCGCAGAATGAACCACGATGTCGGCACCCCATTCTATCGGACGTAGTAAATATGGTGTCGCAAATGTATTGTCGACGATGAGCGGAATGTGATTCGAATGTGCTACTTCGGCGACTTCTTCGATGTCGACCACCGTGCTGTGCGGATTTCCGAGAGACTCAATAAAGATGGCCTTGGTCTCGGGACGGATTGCATTTTCAAAATTCTTAGTGTCGCCGCCATCAACGAAAGTAGTTTCAATCCCTAAGTCTTTAAGCGTATGGGCCAAAAGATTATATGTTCCTCCGTAAATTCTTCGATCTGCGACGATGTGATCTCCCGCTCTTGCGATATTAATAATGGCATATGTAATTGCCGCTGCGCCGGACGCTGTGGCCAATGCGGCAATACCTCCCTCAAGGGCTGCGATTCTCTTTTCGAACACATCACTGGTCGGATTCATGAGACGCGTGTAAATGTTTCCGCTCTCTGCAAGGGCAAACCTTCCCGCCGCTTGAGCGGAGTCTTTAAAAACATACGATGTCGTTGCATAAATCGGCACCGCTCTGGCATCCGTGGCTGAATCCGGGGTCTCTTGTCCGACGTGAAGCTGTAAGGTCTCAAAACGATATTTCTCACTCATATATTTCTCTCCTTCATAGTAAATAATGAATTAATCCTAATAAATTTGATCGGAATGTAATTATGAAAATAATGGTGTAGACAGGTAACGTTCTCCGGTATCGCACATGATGGCGACGATATTTTTACCTTCATTCTCCGGACGCTCGGCCAATTTGATCGCGGCATACGCTGCTGCCCCCGAAGAAATACCGACGAGAATGCCTTCTTTATGAGCTAATAACCTTGCCGTTTCACGGGCTTGATCCTGGTTGACCTGAATGACTTCATCATATATGGATGTATTAAGAATAACCGGAATGAAGCCCGCACCTAAGCCTTGAATCTTGTGAGGTCCCGGCTGTCCTCCCGATAAGACCGGAGATTCTTCCGGCTCAACCGCAACGATATAAGCATCTTTCTTTTTTGATTTTAGATACTCTCCGACCCCGGTTACCGTTCCGCCGGTTCCGACACCTGCAACAAAAATATCAACTTCTCCGCCGGTCTGATGCCAGATCTCGGGCCCCGTAGTCTCCCGGTGTGCTTTCGGATTAGCAGGATTCGTAAACTGCCCGGGCATAAACGAATTCGGAATTTCCTCTAGTAGCGAGTTTGCTTTTTCGATTGCACCTTTCATACCCTTTGTCCCATCCGTCAGGACCAACTCAGCGCCATAGGCCTTCAAAAGGTTTCTACGTTCAAGACTCATCGTCTCCGGCATGGTGAGAATGAGCTTATATCCCCAGGAAGCCGCATGAGCCGCAAGTCCAATTCCTGTATTCCCACTCGTCGGTTCGATGATTGTCGAATCCGCATTGAGTAAACCCTTCTGTCTTGCGTCTTCAAGCATGTATTTGGCAATGCGGTCTTTCACGCTTCCGGCAGGATTATAAAACTCAAGTTTTCCCATAATGTTTGCCTTAAGTCCCATATATGCCTTAAGCGAATTAAATCGCATGATCGGGGTTGAGCCGACTAGTTCCGTAAATTGATTTCCAAGTTTACTCATATAATTACCTCCGTTGCTGATTCTTTACTTTTCCTATCTGATTAGTATGTTATTACCGCAGAACACAATTGTCAATACATTATTTGCAATTTATATCCATTAGTTCTTTCCGGAATGAAATGAATCAGATAGAAAAATCAGGCAGATCCGAGCATGCGTCTCGATTCACCAAATCCTGAAGGGTAATTGAGTCTATATATTCATTGATGACTTGATAAAGACCCTGCCAGAACGCGAGCGTAGCACAACGTTCCTTCTGGTCACAAAGATTTTCTATACCGTCTAAGCATGCTACAGGAGCCATGCTGCCCTCAATCACGCGCAATATTTCTCCTGTAGTGTACTCTGCCGGGGTTCGGGATAGCATATATCCTCCGGATGGTCCTCGACTGCTGACTAACAGACCCCCTCGAGTAAGAGGAGAAACGATCTGTTCAAGATATTTCTCTGATATATTCTGGCGACGCGCAATGTCCTTTATGGATATCCATTCGCCGGTTTCGTTTTTCGCTATATCGATCATCATACGTAATGCGTATCGGCCTTTTGTTGATACCTTCATTGTCATCGCCTCATTCCCGATAAAAATACTATGTTATAAATTCTATCACATATATTGAATCTTAGCATACCTTTCATTACTATAATGAAATAGAATAAATATTTGACAACTTACCGTTCGAGTCTGATTCAATTATCAAGGCAACAAAGGGGGCTTCATCATGAGTCCACAACGCATACCATTTTATATCAGCCGCTCGAAAAACTTTGTTTATTCTTGTCGAGTCGCTTTGAGTATTCTCTTCATATATTGCTTTTCGATATTATCCTTACTCGGATGCACCTCTTCAATACATGGCACAGATAAGACGCTCTATTCTCCGCCGTCCACATCAACGCCCGGAGCTTCATCCAACACCACTACATATGCATCTGTTTCTCCTGCAATTACGCCCACTCAAACTTCCGCACCAACACCGACTCCCTCCCCGACGCCTGCGCGCGCAAGTTTTCTTGCCGTCGGCGATGTCATAATGCATAAAGCACTGTACGAAGGCGCGATGTCATATGACGAGCATCAAAATGCAACGTATAATTTTTTGCCTCTCTTTGAATTTATCGCTCCGACTATTGCAGAGGCGGATATTTCAATTGCTAACTTTGAAGGGACTTTAGCCGGCGAGCCTTATACCGGTTTCCCATTTTTCTCTGGACCGGACGAAATGGCCGAGGCGCTATATCAGGTAGGATTTCATTATGCCGGAACGGCCAACAATCATTGCATCGATAAAGGGATCGACGGTATCATTCGAACACACACGGTTCTTACCGACAACGGATTAACTGTCGTGGGTACTCGCCCGGATGTATATACTCCCTTGCATCACGTTGTCGATGCAAACGGAATACGAATCGGAATCGTTTGCTACACGTTTGAGACCATCGGAAACAGCTCTTTTCGTACAATCAACGGAAACTACGTTCCCGAAGAAGCAGAAAATTTAATTGCATCGTTCAACCCCTACCGTAAAGATTATTACGAAGAAGATTTGGCCGAAATGATGACCTCGATAGATATACTCCGCGAAGAAGGCGCAGAGTTTATATGCTTCATAGTTCATTGGGGCAATGAGTATTCCACAGTGCCGGCACAGTGGCAAATTGATCTTTCCCAGACGCTATGCAATGCCGGAGTCGGCCTGATTGTCGGGCATCACCCACATGTTTTGCAACCTATTGAAACATACGTTTCCGAAGATGGCACAAACGAGACCCTTGTTTATTATTCTCTCGGCAATTTTCTCGGGAATTGGGCATATGGGACGAACGGGACCAACGGAAAAGCACAGGACGGCATGATAGCCCGTGTCTATCTGGTCAAAGACGAGAGTGGCGTTTACATTGAGTCTGCTGAGTATATTCCGACTTTTGTGGTTCGAACCTTCGAAGGAAGCAAGACACATCACTCTATCATTCCTGTTTTACCGGCGCTCTCGACACCTGAAACATTTAATACCACGGAAAGTGAAATGACATCCTCGCTGAAAAGAACGACAAACATTGTCGAATCCGGATTTTCCGACAATACAATTTCGGTCGTACAATCCGCGAGATAACTATGTTGTCGGACGGCAAAGATATATTTCTCTGTATTTTTATGGAAACATGCAAAGTTCTTCCAAAACACTTGCATCCGTTCATTTAGTTTGATACAATCGAATTGTACTAAATTTAATAGCGCGCATAACGGAGGTGGTTCCGATGACCATTTATGATTTTAAGGTGAAGGACACGAAGCACGAAGAAGTTTCAATGGACGAGTATAAAGGCAAAGTCATGTTGATTGTCAATACGGCAACCGGTTGTGGGTTCACACCACAATATGACGGATTGTCGGCAATGTACGACAAGTATCGGGACCGTGGATTTGAAGTTCTGGATTTTCCTTGTAACCAGTTTCTTAATCAAGCGCCAGGTACCGACGAAGAACTTGCATCATTCTGCAAAATCAACTTCGGAACAAAGTTTAAGACTTTTGCAAAGATTAACGTTAACGGAAAAGATGCTGAACCGCTCTTCACCTTTCTTAAAAACAATGCCCCTAACGATATCGAGGACAGCGAGGCCGGAGATTTTAAGAAAAAGATGAAAAACATCTTTCAATCGGTCGTCGGCAAAGACATCAAATGGAATTTTACCAAGTTCTTGGTAGACAGAGAAGGAAACGTTGTCGGCCGGTTCGCCCCAACCTTTAAGCCCGAAGATATCGAGGAATATATTATCAAGTATTTATAGTTATGACTTTTCCTCCAATAGCCGCAGCGATTCATTTGTCTGCGGCTATATTACTTTCGCCGAACACATGCACCGGATTGGAGATACGCCATGGATCAAGAACTCGATATATCTATTAATCATTCCGATCGAAATATACTCGAAAAGCAGCTGCTTCTCGATAATCAACTCTGCTTTCCTTTATATGCCGCCTCTCGAAAAATCATCCGACTCTATACCCCACTTCTCGCGCCGCTTGGAATTACATACACGCAGTACATTACTTTGATGGCGCTATGGGAAAAAGATGGGCTAGCCGTAAAAACACTCGGAGAGATGCTTTTTCTGGATTCCGGCACACTAACGCCACTCATCAAAAAGCTCGAAGCTCAAGGCATCGTTCGTCGAGAGCGCGACAAAAACGACGAAAGAAATGTATCTGTCTTTCTAACGGATGCGGGAATTGCAATAAAAGAAGATGCGCTCCGGATTCCCGAACAAATTGCCTCGTGCGTGCCCCTGAGTTCCGAAGAAGCTGCCGCACTCTATAACATGTTGCATAAAATACTAAAAACCGACTTTAATTAATCCGGATTCGTGAAAATGGCGAAACTTTGCGTTACTCTCTCTTCGAGTATTTTTCGCCCGGCATTCGAATCAGGCGTGCTGCATTGAGTATTGCAATCAGCGCGACACCCACATCGGCAAACACAGCCTCCCACATTCCGGACAAACCTCCTGCGCCGAGCAACAAAACCAGCAATTTGACACCCATGGCAAAAGCGATATTCTGCCATACAACTCCGTGCGTTCTTTTTGCAACCCCAATCGCTTGGACCAATTTTTCGGGATCGTCATCCATTAATACCACATCTGCGGCTTCTATTGCCGCGTCCGAACCCAGTGCCCCCATCGCGACACCGATATCGGCTCGTGCGATGACAGGAGCATCATTAATGCCGTCACCGACATAGATGATTTTACGGTTCTTTTTTCGCGAGATATCCGAACCGGCAATATTTCTTTGTAAACTCTCAAGAACCTCTACTTTTTGCGCCGGGAGGAGCTCGTAATGCACCTCGTCAATCCCGACGGCCGAGGCGACCGACTCCGCGACACTTTTTTTATCTCCGCTCAGCATGACGGTACGGCGAACACCCATCTTTTTTAGATCATCGATCGTCTTAGATACGCCCTTTTTGATGCGATCCGAAACGGTAATCATGCCGGCATAAGCCCCATCAACGGCAATATGCAATACTGTCGCAGTTGATTCGACGCCATTTGAACTCCGGTCCGGGATGTTGACTCCTTCCGATCGCATCAGAAATTCATTTCCGGCCAAGATGACGCGTCCCTTCCAAATTGCGCGAACACCCGCCCCGCTCCTGTCTTGATATTCAGTAACCCCTTCTACGCTAACATCCGGATATGCTTTTCTTAAAGATTTAGCAATCGGATGTGAAGAGTGACTTTCGGCGACGGAGGCAAACTCGACGAGTTCGTTCTGATTAAAAGGCTCCTCCGGAATTATTTGACTGACTTCGAAAACCCCTTCGGTTACGGTGCCGGTCTTGTCGAAAACCACTGTATCTACTTTGTTGAGCGCCTCCAAATACTGTCCGCCCTTTATCAAAATACCTTTCCGTGAGGCCGCCGCAATACCGCCAAAGAATCCGAGAGGAATTGATATGACGAGCGCACACGGACACGAGACCACCAAAAATACAAGCGCCCGATGCAACCACACCGAAAAAATCTCTCCGTCAATGAAAATAGGCGGAGCAATCGCCAACAATACAGCAACAAAAACGACAACGGGCGTGTAATATTTTGCGAATTTTGTAATGAACTGCTCGGTTGGGGCTTTCTTGTGGGTCGCATTTTCAACGAGATTCAATATACCGGCAACGGTTGATTCCGAGAACCGCGTTGTCACTTTCACGGTTAACAGTCCATCCAAGTTGATGCTGCCTGAGTAAATTCGATCGTCTTTTTGTACTCGGGCGGGCTCAGATTCCCCGGTTAATGCCATTGAATCAATAAAACCTTCCCCATCTTCAACCACACCGTCCAACGGGACCTTTTCACCGGGGCGGATACAGATTCGATCGCCAAGTAACACCTCATCGGGCGAGACGCGCAAGAGGCTGCCGTCGCGCCAAACATTGGCGTAATCCGGACGAATATCCATCAACTCAGAAATCGATTTTCGCGAGCGGTGAACGGCTATCTTTTGAAATATTTCTCCAATCTGATAGAAAAGCATAACGACGACCGCCTCCGCTGACTCGTTAATTGCAAACGCTCCCATGGTAGCAACGGTCATCAGGAAATTCTCGTCGAAAACCTTACCGCGAAGTATATTTCTCACCGCTATGAGTACGACATCGCCACCGATCAAGATGTACGCGATGCCGAACAATAATCTTTTCAGGAGCGCTGTCAACGGTATAAAAATAGCAGCCACGAATAATATGCCACCAAGTATTAATCGTACTATGTCTTGTATTTCGACCGGCAAATCCCGGACGTTATGTTCGTCGCGACCTTGCCTTTCTTGATTGAGTGGCTGATGCGGCACAAAGACCGTGCCCGGCTCAATTCGCGAAGCAATGCGTCCGGCTTCGGCCATTGTCGCGTCAATATCTTGTCCGTCGTGTAACTCAATATGCATGGATTGTGTGGCAAATTCCACAGTCAAGTCTTTGACCTGCGGAATCGTACGCAGTTCTTCCTCAATCTGAGCGGCGCAATTCGCGCAACTCAAGCCCTCTATTCTGAACCTATTTTTGTTGTCACCCATCTTGCGTCCCTCTTCTCTTGAATACCCTCTCTACTCAATGACGTGATCCAAACCCGCTTCGAAAATCTCAGTGACATGACGATCACTCGGAGAGTAAAAAACCATTTTGCCTTCTTTTCTTGACTTCACTAATCGCGCTTGACGCAGAAATCTCAGTTGATGAGATATGGCAGACTGCGTCATGCCCAACAACGCCGAAATATCACATACGCACAATTCAGCCGCATTCAGAGCAAACAGAATTCTTAATCGCGTCGGATCCCCCAAAGACTTATAAAGCTGAGCTAAATCGTTCATCTTATCGCCGTCCGGCATTTTTTGAGAAACACGATCAATGACCTCTTCATGAATGACATTTACACTGCAACGATCATCATTTGTATTGACGTTCATTTCTTTTTCTCCTTCTCAACCAATGGCCTCGTAAGTCTATAGCGGTTCGTTCGAAATCAGGCCTACCGCTTGTTGTCGCTACGGTATCTGAATAATAAATCCGCGATTAGCGCTTACATATGAACGGTTGTTCATATGTTCATATTTATTTTCGCACGAGTTCTTCTCAAATGCAATCTATTTTTCATTTCTTTCAAAATCAAACTACCCACCTCTTCTTATCTGAAGAGATGGGTGTCATGCGGATAATATTCAGAGCGAACCAACTTTGAGAAAATAAATTGCTATCTGAGCTCAGAAAAAACACAAACGCCAAAGTTTCAATTGCTTATACTTCGATAGATTTAGAATCACAAACGAAGCACATATTCCTTACAGTTAAAGGTCTCCGAACCTGAAAACTTCTTGTAGGTTCCAGTCCCCCGAAATATAAATCCCAGTTTTTCCAATACGCGTCCGGATGCGACGTTGTCGACCGCATGCTTGGCAAACATCTCGTTGGCGCCCAACTCTTCTTTTGCAAAAAGAATGATTTTCTTCCCCGCCTCAGTTACTATACCTTTGCCCCAAGCCGCCCTGGTAATAATATATCCAATCTCGTACATGCCGATTTTCTCATTCCAAAGAAAACCGATACTACCGATTTCAATCTCTTCACACCACAAGCATCGGATCATTTTCACAATCAAATACCGAGCCGTAGAATCGCCGAACAAATTGCTTGTCCTGGGTCTGAGCCAATTTATTCGCCGCCTGATCGGCATACCGAATGGCCATTTTCTCAAATGCACAGGTCAATCCTGAAATCTGATCGCTCGCACCGGTCGATATCTTGTTCTGACAGCAACAGTTATACTTGCAACGTAATTTTAATGCACATGACTGGCAGTCTTCAGGCTCTTTGGCACCTAATCGCATCACTTCCGCTACCTTCTCAGGCACGATCTCGCTAAATACATCTCCCATCCAATATGCTTCCAGATCCAGGAATTGAATGCACGGATAGATTCGGCCATCGGGCGCTACGGATAATTGCTTTTGACCAAATCTGCAGGTCTGATTGATCCCCATGCCGCAGTTGATATGCGCATTAATCTTATTGTCGAATAGTGGGAACATAAACGCCTGACCGGTCGAAACCGCATTCGCATACCAGTCCGACAATTGCGAATATTCGTTCTCCAAAACTTGCAACGCTTTTTCGGACCAGTTCACTTTGTCCCCTACAGCGGGTACGGTATTGATCTTTCGAAAACCGCGATCGAAAAGCCATTTCACAGATGCCGCGAACCGATCTGCGAATTCAGGATGGATCGTCAACATAGCCGTACTGTCCGGCAGCATCCTCAGCAAGGCGTCAATACGGTCTTCAAGTATATCAAAGGACGACGCTCCATCGGCCATTTTTCGGACCGGATCTTGCATAAGTCCGTCATGAGACATCCCGATGCGGATATGATGTTGTTTTGCATAGGCTAAAAAATCGTCATCCATCAAGGTGCCGTTCGTCACCATCAAGAATTTGAATTCATGACCGTTTTTTTCATGGATCTTCTCAGCATGTTCTATAACCGCCTCGATCAGATCTTTTCGAAGCAAAGGTTCCCCTCCAAAAAAACAGATGCCGGTATGCATACATCCGGACGGTATCAGCATGTCGCCTTTGGAACGGACCGACAAGTCCAAAGCGGCCAATGCGGTCTCAATCGTCATGTTTCGAGGGGATCGTGACTGGTAGCAATATTTACAATCCATATTACAATGGTCCGTGATATGTAACGTAAAATTCATAGTATTCTCATTTCAAAAAAATTATTACTGCCGTCCGGTCATTCATAACCAACACAAATATGATCTGGAAACCGCATTCACGTCCTATGGCAAATAGATTTCTCCGGAAAGAATGGGCTCATCTGTCGGTACCGGCGATGTCAATGCAGGAAATGATTCCGTCGGCATCGCAACCAATCCGGCATATGTCGGATAAGTCTCCATGATCGATCCTGCCAATGTCGGGCTAGTATCGATAACATCTCCCGCTAATGCCGTCTCCTCAGTAGGTATCACGACTCCGGGTGTTGTCGGCTCCGTGAAAAATACAACTCCGGGTTCTGCAACATCACTTGTCGTAATCGTAGGGATGACTAAGCGCCCGGAACGCGATTCGGACGATTGAGGCAAATCCACACCCCCCGCAAGCGTCGGCTCGGTATACACCTGCGTTCCGGATAAATAGGGGGTGGCATATGGATCCGATGTTGTCGTCCATTTGAATTTGTCCCAAAACCCGCCGGGCCGATCTGAATTCGAGTCATTCTCATCAGAGAAACACCCGGCAAGACCGACTGTCATCATCGCTGCCGCAAAAAGCGCTGTACCGCGCAGTCCGGTCTTCATGGATTTACGAATCGCATCTTTCGTGGGATACATGGCATCTCCGCTATATTTTTCCGGCTTAATATCCATTATCATACCCTCTTTCAACATTTCGGTGATACTAATATGACGAACGACAAATGAATTTCGTTGCAAAAAACATTCATCTTCTCCGGTTATCTTGAAAAATGTCCGAACCAAAGCGGCACAGTTGGGATAAAAAATATCCTCGGTGCGAAAATGCCACGAGGATAAAGTTGGTGGGTACTACTGGACTTGAACCAGCGACCCCATGCGTGTGAAGCATGTGCTCTCCCGGCTGAGCTAAGCACCCACGGTAAAAACCACGGATTTAATATACCACAATGCTCCGTCGGAAGAAAGAAAAACATAATCATATTGACTGTAATCCGGAACGGAAACTGAATCAGACATCGATTCTTAAGCACTCTTCGAATGATTGTTCACCTCACCGATGTGTGCTTCTATCTCAGGATACCGAACTGAAAAATCGCGATAATAATCAACGCTTGGTGACGGCTTCCGAGCGCTTGAACGCGGATAACATCGATAGCAGATCTTCACATCTTCCTCAAAGAACTGCTCGACGACAGATATGAAAAACCAATAAAGAAAAACCGCAAAACACAAGCCCAGTACAATTGTCACCAGAATCATTCTCATACCCTCCGGAACGTTTGTTCTTTTTCATATTACACCATTCGCTTTTGTAATGCAAACATTTGTTCGTCTTATTTCGAAAATTTTTCTGGTCTTCTGACATATCGAGCATCTATAATTAAGCAGAGAGTTACTCGTCATCACAAATGGCGTTGCGAGATTCGCAATCTTGGAGGTCACCCATGCGTCTTTCTGATTTTTCCGGGCTGTTCAAAAAATCAACCGCGCAGTTTGTTCGCGCCGAGAATCCGTTTGATGATTATTTCTTGGTCTATTTGAAACCTGCGGAGGGCACGACCTGGTCTCCCGGTGAGCACGCTGCATTTCGCTTGCCGCGCTCAGGTATCAAAGGCCGCAATTTCAGAGCATTTTCTCTCGCATCCGTGCCCCAAGAAGGCCATATTCTATTGGGAACAAGAACCGGTCCGCAGGCGAGCGCCTACAAGCAGCGATTACTCGGACTCAAAGCGGGTGACCCGGTGATCGTTCATGGTCCATTCGGTTGGTTCAAACTTCAAGACGACACATCGCCGGTTGTTCTGTTCGCCGCAGGTGTAGGTATTACTCCGATTCGGGCTCTGCTTCTTCAACTCTCAACGTCAGCACCTCGACCCATCGAGTTAGTCTTTGCTTCAGAGAAGAATTACCTGTTCGAAAATGAGATTGACGCTTTGTCGGAGTCCATGCCTCAGCTCCACGTTCATAAGACCAGAGACATCGAATCCACGCAGTCCGCACTACGGTTATGCGCCGAAAAATACGGCAACTCTGCATACTATTACATTTCAGCTGCCCCGGGCGTGATTCAATCAACCGGAAAACTCCTCGGCAAATTCGGCATAAAAAGTCGCCGCCGTATTTCCGATCCATTTTTCGGCTATTCTGCAAAAGGCAAGCGAAAGACCTAAGCGAAAGAATCCGTTGTCTCGGAATCGATTTCGCGTCTATGCTTGAGCGGGAGGCTCTGAAAAATCAAATCATATGAGCGGTCGATCATGTCTTTAAAAACATCATCAGGCACCTCCCCATCCAAATAAACGGAATTCCAATGAAGTTTGTTCATGTAATATCCGGGGATAACATCCTTATATTCTTGACGCACGAAATCCCCGTATGTGGGTTCAAGCTTGAGTGTTGCTATCGGTGTGCCTTGTTTGTCTCCGCCTAACATCAAAAACATCTTGCCGCGGATCATAAATCGCGTCGCTCGCCATTCTTCCTTATAATCCATAACCGATCCTTTTTTCGCCAGACAATAGGATTCGAGCCATTCGTACTTCATGGAATTTATCCTCTCTTCACCATAAACATTCAGAGATCAAACAATATCTCAAAAGGACAACCCGACGATTGCTCGCCGGGCTGTATTCAATCGGGCAAATTCAAAATTCAATCTTGTATTAGTCCAGGATAAGGCTGGGAGCAGAGTATATGCGCGCCTTCATCTCGTTATCGAGCATAAATAGACCCTTGGGATCGCTGCCGAAAAGCTCGAACTTCTTGACGTTATCGTCCGCATTCTTCTCTTCTTCACCCTGCTCTTTTACGAACCAGTCTAAGAATTGTACGGTTCGGAAATCTTTGACCTTCAGAGCCGCATCATAGATGTTATGAATAGAAGCCGTAACGTATTGCTCGTGCTCGAATGCCTTGACGAGCGGATCTTTGTAATCGGCATAGGTCACGTCGGGCGCATCAATCTGCATCAAAATCTGTTCTTCGCCGTTGTTCAATATATATTGACGGAAAAGCATCGCATGGTCTCTTTCTTCTTGGGCCTGAATGACAAACCAATTGGCAAAACCGCCCAAGTTGCGACTCTCATAATAATTGGCCATATCCAAATATAGATAAGCCGAATAAAGTTCCTTGTTCACCTGCTCGTTTAAGAGTTTGACGATGTCACTATTTAACATATGCGTATCCTCTCTTTCATTGTTGCTGTGAGCGCTTATATACCTATTCATCATAACACGAGTATCGCTTTTCGAGCCGGCATTATAATTAAATTCACTTTTCATTAACAGATATTATGAGGATCATCGAATCCTCAAAATCGTCGAGTCACCACACTCGCCATAGAGTAATATATAGATATCATCCGGATGATCAATGAACTATCAGCGAGGATTGTATGCAAGATTATTTTATTCTGACACAAGCCGTATTGGCCTATATCGAATCGCATATTGATGAAGAGATCGAGCCGGAAGATTTGGAGCGGCGCATGTGTGTATCATACTCACACTTGCGTGATCTATTCAAGAAAAAGACGAATGTGCCGCTTGGCAGATACATTGTGAATCGGCGTATTGCCAACGCCGCTTATGATCTGGTGCACACTAAGAAGAGTGCGACAGAGATTGCCCTTTCAAAGGGATTCAAGAATCCGGACACGTTTACCCGATCTTTTCGACGCGTCACCGGGTATACTCCTTCGGAATTCAGAACGCAACGCGTTCGTGTGGGGCGGACCCGAATCACCAATGCGATTTACGGGCCGGGAATACAAATCAACACCGTTGCAATCCCAAGTATTAATCAGGAGGATTTTGAGATGGAAAAGATACAAAAAAAGGAATCGGATGCCTGTGTATTGTATGGTGTCCACAAAGTCTACTACCGCTACGAAGAAATCACCCCATTCCCGGCATGTCTGCGTTCAGTGCTTAATTATCTGGGACAAGACATCGATTATTGTTACCTGATGGCAGCAACGGGAGCCGCTTTCCGACAACGCTGGAACACGACCATCTGGGATGGCGGCAATGTCGATATTCGGGTCATCTACGAAGATCCGGATGAGGCATTCCGGAAAGCATTTGTCGCCGCCGGGCGAAGCTTTTCGATGGTGCGACGAGATGATTCGAGCAAAGAAGATTTCATTTCCGTGATTCGAAACGAGATAGACGCCGGCAGACCGGTCATCGCTCTCGGCATCATCGGCCCGCCCGAAGCATGCATTATTACCGGATACAGGAATCGTGGAAACACCTTGCTAGGCTGGAATTTTTTCCAAGAGATGCCGGAATTTTCCGAGCCGGTCACCATCGACGAGTGCGGATACTTTTCAATCGATGACTGGTGGGAGAATCCAAGCACCTCCATGTTAATGACTGTCGGAGAAAAGGAATCTTCACGTATTGAGACAAAGGATTTGTTGCAAAATGCCCTCTATGTGCTTACCACCGAAAAGATCGGAGACTATGCCGGAGGCCCTGCAGCATTTCATCTTTGGGCAGAAAAACTACTCTTTCCGAGCACTTTTTCGGAATCTCTCCCAATGCCCGAAAAATTCGAACAACTCATGTGTCACAGCGATTCCATCGACATGCTGACCGAAGGTCGCGCCTATGCACATTTCTATTTTCAATATCTTGCAGGCGTCTTCCGTTCACAAGACGAACCGGACAAGGCTCGTCTGGCCGAAGCGGCATCCGAGCAGTTTAACCGGAGCTTTGAAATCGGTCGAGAAATCGGAGCCATCCACAATGGTTCTCACGACGAATCCGGCATTCGGATTTTGTCCGATATCAGTAACCGCCGCAGAGCAGCGGACTTAATCACAAAAGCTGCTAATAGTGATGCTGCATCAGCGGCCATCATCAGCGAATTGCTTACGCTTTTCTGAAGAAACGCAATGACGCGGACGTGATTAAGCGATAGCGAGAGGTACAATCAACAACCACAAAGAAAATCCAGGGCGATGGCGGCAGCAACGATCAACGGAACCGGGACTTTTCCGGAAGCCGGCAGAAGTATCGTTGCCGCTGCCACCGTTATTTTCACCCCCGTCAAACCACTCTATTGCATTAATATAATCGCGGCGCCAGCGATTTCTCCTGCGGCGACGGCCGATATGACTTTGATCGAAATTTTGATACCCTTAATACGTCGAACACTATTCCAAATCGGATAGACAAGAAAGATGAGCAATATGCTAATCGCAAATGTCTCGAAAAAAACAAATACTTTTAGGCGGAAGAACTTTCAACCGATGCCGAATGTCTTTTTGCCTCGAGATTAATACACTAGCCAATCCCTAAACTTGGGCTGTAAATGCAAAGTAGACGAGTACCGCCACGCCCAAAATAATCCGATAAACGCCGAAAACCTTGAAGTCATGTTTCTTAATGTATGACATAAGAAACTTAATCACTAAAATGGAGACACCGAAAGCAACCAACATGCCGACACCGAGCATCAACCATTCTTGCGTCGTAAAAGACAATCCGAATTTAACAAGCTTCAATGCGCTCATACCAAACATAACCGGCACCGCAAGAAAAAAGGTAAACTCCGTCGCGGCAACACGAGAGACTCCGATGACGAGTGCACCGATTATCGTAGCTCCGGATCGCGATGTGCCCGGAATAATTGACAGCACTTGGAATAGCCCGATTATCAGGGCTAATTTATATGTGATGTCGGAAATCGACTCAACTGTCGGCTTACGATGTTTGTTCCATATTTCGATTCCGATAAATGCAATACCGTAAAAGATTAGTGCAATCGCAATGACTATCGGCGTATGTAATCTGGCCTCAATGAAATCATCGAAAAGAATCGTAACGACTGCACCCGGAATGCAAGCAACCACCACCTTCATCCACATTGAAAGTGTTTCTTTTTTGATTATCGAACTTCCTTTATCTTGAAACTGAAACGGAATCATCTTCTTCCAAAAAATTAAGACAACAGCCATAATC
The DNA here is from genome assembly GCA_012718915.1 of Clostridiaceae bacterium. Lineage (GTDB taxonomy): Bacteria > Bacillota > Clostridia > Saccharofermentanales > Saccharofermentanaceae > DUPM01. The sequence goes on along the minus strand of JAAYBI010000004.1, from coordinate 12,055 downwards.
GCACCCAGCTGTATGACGTAGAAAAAAACTTCTTTGAAGGCTTCGTCGGCACCGAGACGAATAAACTCGTCCACCAAAAGCATGTGTCCCGTACTGCTGATCGGCAGCCATTCGGTGATGCCTTCAACGATGCCCAAAAAGACGACTTTCAAATATTCGATTAATTTATCCATAATGCTGAACTCCGATTTGCGCAGTAACGCTTTCTGAGAGAATAATCATTTGAACCCTTCCCGATATTATCCACAAAAACGAATAAATGCACAAGAAAGATCCTGTAAAGATATTGAGGCATTTCGTTTCATAGCACATCCGAAGAGTGATCCATCTGTCCGACATCCATCTCTTGATCCATCCCGAGGGCCTATTTACCTACATTATTTCGAAAAATGATGCAAAGTCTTTTGTCACTCCTGTACAATATATTCCATAGATTGAATAGGCGGTAGTGTCATGCGAAACCCAACTTATTTTCGAGGGTCCAAAAAGCGTCGAGGCTATTTCGAAGGCTGGTATTTCAAGTGCATCAGCCGAGATCGAAGACATGCCATCGCATTGATACCCGGCATGGCTGTTGATGCCGACGGCACCAAACACGCATTCATTCAAGTCATTAACGCCACAAGCGGCAGGACATATTATTTTCGTTTTGACTATGCCGATTTCCAGGCCAGCCCAATTCAATTCGATCTCAAAATCGGAGGCAATCATTTTTCTTCTTCGGGACTCACGGTCGATGCCGCTCAGGCCGGAGTCGGCACCATGCGCGGAACACTTGCCTTCAAGGAGATTCATGTTTATCCCACAAGCCCGCTTCACCCCGGAATTATGGGTCCTCTCTCATTTATTCCAAACATGGAGTGCAATCACGTCATCGTTCATCTGACACATCGAATCGACAGGCAACTGGTGCTGGACGGCGAAATATTTGATTTTGACGACGGAATCGGATATGTCGAAAAAGACTACGGTCGATCTTTCCCTGAATCTTACGTATGGATTCAGGCCGGACATTTTGAAAACAGTAACGCCTCATTCGTTTTTTCTCGTGCGAACATTCCCATTCTTGGCGGTCATTTCCCCGGTTTTTTCGCTTATTATTCTGACTTTGGAGTCAATACCGTCCGTTTCGCAAGTTATAATTTCTCTTCTCTAAAAAATTGGTTCGTCGATATTAATTCAGGCACGTGTTCCGGCATGCTTAAGGGCCCGAGCTCGACCTTGACCTTTCAGTCCGAAATGTTTGGCGGCGGCATATTGCGCGCACCGGTCAAAGGCGCGATGGATCGTGAAATCATCGAGAGTATTCGCGCCCGCGTTACACTTCGGTTAACAGATAAGAATGGCCGCGAAATATATAGAGGGGTCAGCAGCGAAGCCGGCATGGAAATCAGCTTGTGAGTAGTTTGGCACTTCACAAACGTCTTCGATCAAACATTACCCAGCCCAATCCGAAGGATACAAGTACAAGAATTGCGGTCACAGCTATAGCCGGATAATAATCTTCGGGAACACCGGCTCTGACCAGCAACGACTGGGATCCCATCAGAAATGTCGGAACATTGTCCTTGATTTTCGGCAACATCCCCAAAACATAGGAGATTATCACCAGACTCCCTGTTCCGATCGAAACCGCTATCGCGTTGCTTAGTATGGCCGAGAACACCGGAACCATAACTGTGAGCCATACCCCGAAAAAATACACAAAGGCGGCGGCAAGAACGGGATGTGCTGCAACTGAATTATCCCAGTAAAAGTCGTTGTAAATATATGTAATACCAAAACAGATCCAGTACGCAGCGGTCCAAACGAGAAGCATGCCGAAAGTCTTGGCAATGTATACTTTCCATCGTGAAAGGCCCTTTGTGAGCACAAGAATGAATGTACCTTTTTGAATCTCAGTTGTAAAAGAGCCACTGACCATCAGAATGAATACCATCATCGCTATCGGAATGTTCTTATAAAACTGCTCCCAACTGGTGAGCGCATCCACGCGAATTTCCTTGATGACTATGCCCGATTTTTCGAGCGATTCGGACATACTTTCCATCAGCCAAGGGGTTAGCTTGGCAAATGCAGGATTCATAATGCCGAACAAAGCAAAAACCACGACGAGAATCGCAAGTCGCCCGCTTCGCCACCACTCCAGTGCTTCTTTTTTCGAGAATGCGATAAGCGACTTCATTTGCCGACCACCTCCATAAACATAGACTCAAGCGTGTACTCGGACTTTTCTACTTTTCTGAATGGTATCTTTTCTTGAATTAGTAATGAAATGGCTTGATGCATCTGTTCTTCTGTCGCTGTATCAAACACCACCCGTAACGTATCCAGTCGCTTGGCGTGGGTATGTAGTCTAAGAATCGCATCAACCGCTCCGGGGTTTTCGAGTTCGACTTCGAATCCGACGGCCGGTTTTCGTCTGCGAAGATCATCCTTGTTACCTGAAAAAACGACCTTTCCGCCATGCAGCAAGGCGATACGGTCCGATATTCGATCGACATCGGAAAGTATATGGGTCGAAAACAAGACGGTGGTCTGTGATTTGGCGGTGATTAATATGTCCAGAATTTCCTTGCGGCCGATCGGGTCGAGGGCGGATGTCGGCTCATCGCATATGAGGAGCTTTGGCTGATTCAAAAGTGCCTGTGCAATGCCCAGACGTTGCTTCATGCCGCGGGAATAGCCGCCGATACGATGCTTTTCTTTATCGAGGCCGACCAGCTCCAATAGCATCTCCGAGCGAGCCTTCGATTCTGAAGGCTGCATTTCGGTAATATCTGCACAAAACTTCAGGTATTCCTTGGCATTCATAAAGTTATAGAATTCCGGGACATCCGGCAAATACCCGCAATACTGATTGGTGCGATTCTGTCCGTACTCGACTTTTTCACCGTGCACATATATTTGACCACTGTCGACAGATAACAATCCCAGAATCATCTTCATCGTCGTTGTTTTTCCGGCGCCGTTCTGCCCCACAAATCCAAATATGCAGTTGTTCGGCACGGATAACGAAAGATCCTTGATAACACTTTTATCTCCGAACCGCTTGGAGATGTTTTCTATTTCTAACATGTTCATAATGATTTCCTCATCGCTTGTTTTGTATTTTTCTTATTCGGATTCTCTTCCCAACAGAAAATACAGAATCGGTCCGATGAACTGCATACCGACGATCACAACGATTAACCATATTGTTCTCGTGCCTTTCTTGTATGTCTTGTGCGTCATGATGTGATAAATGGTGTACAGCAAAAGGCCAAATTGAACAATAATGAGCGGGATAATGAGTGGTAGATACTCTTGAATTTCAGCCATAGTCTTTCCTCCAAAAATCTGCTTTCGCAAGGCGATTGAACTCCGGGCAATTCTTTAGATTCTCAAATAGTGGGTGCTCCAATGATTGAAAAAAACTTTCCTTAATCAACTTCAAGTCTCGAGGCGCAGAAACTCCAAGGTCCAGTGTTTCAAAACTCTCTTCTAAGCGATCGAAAAATGCATCGCCATGAAGGCGCACCTGATCATGAACAATCAGGTATTCTACATTGTCCTTATATCGTTGCAACGCAGCGATTGCCTCTTTCTCAAGGCCATGAGTCATATAGACCATTGAAGCAACATATCGGACTTGAGCTGCGGAGTTCGGATGCAAATGATCTACGTCAAATGTGTCAATTAGTTCTTCCAAGCGGTTAATCGTTTCTTTCGCTACATCAAAATTCAGCATATTCACCATAAGATATTGGACCCCTGCTGCAAAGATTCCCATCAAGTGAGTATAAATAGAAAGCTGAGAAATCTGCTTTCCCTTCTCAACCTGTCCAACGGCCAGATAGGCCTGTATCAAAGTCATCTCGTTATAGTCGCCCATGCGATTAGGAGAGCATTGATCCTCTAATAAACCAATAACTTCAGAGGCTTTTCCGGACTGAAGCAAAGCAACTGCTTTCAAAGAAAAAGCATCATTCCGGATGTTCACGTCCGTCGCGTTATCACATATATGCGAACAAAGCTCCGCGGTATCGTTAAGTATTTCCATTTGTCGAGTTTGCGATTCTGCAAGCATGAAGTGGTTCAAAAAGAGAACCGCAATTTGAAAAATCAAGGGATAGCACGAGTAGTATTTTTTGACGAGAGCCTCGGATTGCTTCATGACCGACTCAAATTCCCGGGTTGAAAAAGCGGAGGACAATTCTTGATATACGCGTTGAATCTGCAGTTTGCTGAGCTGCGGCGAATAACCGACGAGTTCGTCAATCGTGACATCGAAATAAGTGGCCAATTTGGGCAATAAGGTGATATCCGGCATGCTGATCCTGTTTTCCCATTTTGAAACCGAAGCCTTTGTCACGCCCAAAAAGTCAGCCAATTGATCCTGTGTCATACCCTTTTCGCGTCGAAAACGTGATATTTGTGTTGAAATATTCATATCCGAAATCCATGTCGCATCCATAGGCAATCTCCCGAAAATGGTTGGCAGTAGAGCAAATGATTTGATATAAGTCTATGCTCTCCCATTCAAATTAGCAATGGACACTCACGATACCTCTCGAAATTTAATCAACCTGCGCGATACTTTTTGAGCGTCTACCGACCATTTTTTCACCTCTGAAGAACTGAAATATGATGACCGAACAGGAAAAGTGTGTCTTTATCCTACCTTTTTACTTGGTTTTATTGTATAATGAACCTGTATAACTGTAACCCAATTGGAAAGGTGGTTATCTTATGAAAGTATTTATGATAGGTGGCACCGGCTTACTCGGAAGCGAAGCCGCTCGAGAACTGATATCGCGCGGGCACGAAGTAACTTCAATCGCTCTTCCGCCGATTCCCGAAGGTGCAAGTTTACCTCCGGAGATGAAGATCGAATTCGGAAACTATATGGAGCTTAGCGATGATGAGCTGCGGTCCTATTTCAGCGGTTGCGAAGGATTTGTATTTGCAGCCGGCATTGACGAGCGTGTCGAAGGGCCGGCACCGATATACGATTTATTTGCAAAATACAATATCGACCCCTTGCGTCGAATTCTCAAAATCGCCAAAGAGACGGGAGTCAAACACAGCGTTATTTATGGATCCTATTTTGCTTATTTCGATAAAGCGCGTCCGAAAGACGAGTTGGCCAGATGGCATCCCTATATTCGCAGCAGACGCGATCAGGAACAAATGGCACTCTCCTTCGCTGATGATCATTTCAACGTCGCAGTCTTGGAACTTCCCTACATTTTCGGTGCCCAACCCGGTCGCAAGCCGGTCTGGGTTTTCCTCGTCGAAATGATTCGGGGCATGAAAAAATCAACCATGTACCCGAAGGGCGGAACTACAATGGTAACCGTCAAGCAAGTCGCTCAAGCGACGGCCGGAGCACTCGAAAAGACCCAAGGTGGTGTTGCTTATCCGATTGGCTGGTATAACATGACTTGGAAAGAATTTCTCTCGATCGTACATAAGCACCTCGGTACGCCCGACAAAAAAATCATCACGATTCCGACGTTTCTCTATCAGCTCGGCTCGAAAAAAATCGCGAAAGAACAGAAAGAAAAGAACTTGGAAGGTGGTCTTAATATGATCAAATTCAAGTCATTGCAATGCTCTAATCAGTTCATCGACAAGTCTTTGGGCTGTGAGACGCTTGGTGTTGAGCCGGATGATATCGACGCCGCAATCGGAGAATCCATTCGTCTCTGTGTCGACATCCTTGATGGGCAAGTACCCGTTGTCGATATGAAGGGCGAATGACATTTCCTTCTTTTCTCAACACTTCCGTCTGAAAGTTATTCGTCAGAAAAACACGGAGCGCATCCCAAGGGACGTGCTCCGTTTCTTTTGAAGTGTTTCTGTTATAGGTATTCGTTATCTTAAGTCGACTTCTTTCGGAAACATATCTACCCGGATGAAAATAAAGAGCGGCCCTAGATGTAGCGAATGGTTATCTCTCCGAAATTCACATTACCGGCGAGTCTTACCTTCGTTCGAGACTCACTACTAATGACTTCAGGCTCCGTCACTGTACCGGCAAAAACGCTCACATGATTATCAATCTCCCAAGTCTTGGGCACCGTCAGCTCCAATTCGCCAAAGCCGACATTTGCCTGAATGACCATTCCTTGCTCGGCTATCGTTGATGCGTCAAAGAATATCTTCATCTCGCCGAACTGCATGTCAAAGACACATTTCTTCACAGTTTCCAAATGAATGTATCGTGTCTTCTCCCCGAATCGACAGTTCGCGAAGACCACTCCTTCAGCATCCTCGCCGGCAATTTCTTCATCCGTATCAGAATTTGAATTGACGTGCCAGACAAACGCGCGCTCCGGGTGTGAACGATGAACAATCATCGACAACCCAACACCCAAGAGAAAAGCGGGCAAGGCCAGTGCCCAGAAATTAACATTCTGAATGCCCAGCATATCACGCCAGATGTACAGCACACCCACAACCGGCAAAAACGTAACTATAAACCGAAGGCGGAACAGACTGTATATCGAAATACCGCCGAGCAAAACCGAAAATGCGACTTTTACATAAAAATAATCATCTGCAATACCCAGCGCTTGCAGGCCTAATAACACGGCAAACACAATAAGCAATATGCCGAATAACGGAAACTTGTAACCGGACTTCTCTTTAGCTGTTCTCATATAAATACCTCTCATTCATCTTCATGGCCAGCTCTTTGCCATACATTCTCGAACAATAAATCTCCTTGTGAGTATCTCGAAACGTAAGAAGACTCAATCCGGTCAGATTCTTATGAATCGAAAAGACATTAAGAATACTGACAATCGAAGATCTTGAGACACGAACGAAGTACCTCGGCAACGCTGCTTCAAGCTCATACAAACGCATGCGAACCTCATAGGAGGAATCCTTTGTGTGGGCATAAACATGGTTGTCTTCCGTATCGAAAAACAATACTTCTCTGAGACTCAGAAAAAACTGCTGATCACCCTTATAGAATGACAGGCCGGACGGCTCTGCAAATCGGCGATTCAGCAGTGCTTCGATGGCCTTCGTCTCCGGCGTGATCTCTTTACAATAAATCACGACTTCATCCGGTCGGTTCTCTCCTGTAATCTCAATTCGTGTTCGCATAAAATCTCCTTACACGTTTAGTATACGCGAAAGGCAGATTTTGAAAACAGATTCGATGTGAGTGGAAGAAAATTGCTGCTAAGTGGTAGAATTGACGCCGTTTTTGCTGAGACGAAACAATTACCAAGGCGTGTAGTATGCCGGATGCGTCGTGTCCCGGGCAATATCAGGATCTAAAGACTTGATCAGCCACTCGCCGTTCAGGTCGGTTATGCCTACATAAGGACCGCGATGTACAAGCATAAGTTCTCCGGGAAGTGATTCAATCCATACGTTCTCTCCAATATACCTCGGTGAGAAATTCTTGTCGTAGACGACACTTTTTGTATTGTAACTGAACGAGTTCGGATTCTCTTCAGACAGGGTTGCAATGATATATTCATCACTGATTTCCAAACCATACATATCACACTCGATCGTTGCCACCTTTTCTTTGGTCAGCAATGAATACACGTTGATTTGCTCGGTTTCTCCAATTCGGAAGAAACAGTAATATTTATTAATACCACAAAAAAACTCGTTCGAATTTTTCGCGAAAGAATATTCTCCATACCTTGTCTTAATCGCTATTGTGCCATATTTCTTCCCAATGGCAATCAGGTCTTCTTGAGTATACCAGCTATAGTAAAAATCCGAGCCGTCATAGGCGTATTTTGCTTCGCATTCCATGCTGTCTACATCATATTTCATGCCTTCGATTAACGTACCGTTTTCGTTGACCGTACCATTAGGAATTTCCCGAAGACCGGTATCGTAATACTTACCGTTCTTGACAAAGTAATCCGGAAATTTTGGAGTATAGTAATAATGCTTTTGATTGTTTTCTAATACCCCAAACGACACTTCTTCTTCTATCAAATTACCATCAAAGTCATAAAGATTGCCGTAATAATAATTGTTTGTCCAATAGGAATCGCCGAAAAACGCGTCCACATGGTCATTAATGCATAACGTCCTTAAGACTTCTCCACTTTGCGAGAGATAACTGATTTCTGTTGTTACGGAATACTTATTTGTTCTCGGGTCCATATGACCCATTGAGACACAAACAACAATATCTTCTTTATACGAATCCACAATAAAACTATCGAGGAACGTATTCTCATCATCCTGTTCGATTAATATGTCCTTAATGGGTTCGCCCAATTGGTTGTAAATAATTACTAAATATTTGCCGTCTCCGTGATTCCATTGGTACGCACCGTTACGAAAGTAGTTGGCGTCATATGCAACCGTAAACTCATCTCCGGAAATCTCGACCGCTTGTATGGGCTTGTTTGTAAACGGAATGAATTCATCCATTTCTTCTTCTCGAAATAATCCAACCGGATACACATCACCGCCAATAATATAAGAAAAACTGTCGATGAATTTGCCATACGCATCAAAAATTTGGAATCTCTCGCCTTCACCCGGCAGAATAAGATATTGGGATGTATCGAACAAAGCACCATCCGCACTCTCCTCTCTCGGTATATAGACCGATGTCGGAAACGGCGTTGGTGTTGGTGTGGGAATTTGTGTGGGACGCGGTGTCGGCTTAGCCGTCGGCTTGGGAGTTGGTTTTGGTGTTGGTGTGGGTGTTGAAGTTAAACCCGGTGTTGGTTTTATGGTCAACTCCGTCATATCAATTGTGTCTGAGGCCACAGTCTCATCGACTTGTCGGGTTGATTTTTCCCGGCGATCACGTGAACTATGGATTATGAAACCCGCGACAAGAACCAGTACCAGTACGGCGCTCACGCAAGATATGAATAACCATTTCTTTGTCACAAAGTTTTTCATTTTGCACCTGATTTCTTATGCGATCGATATCAATCGGAAATGACCGAATGAAATAATTAATTCTGAAGAACCGGCACATAACCGCACTCTGAGAGCAACGCTTGTCCTTCTTCGGTCAGGAGCCAATCCAAAACCGCAGCCGCCCCAGGCGACGGATCTTTTGCGATAATTCCATAAAACGGATTAACATACTCATACTCACGGCTGTTGATTGTTGTATCGGAAGGTGCCACGCCGTCCACGGCAATGAACTTCAAACCGGGCTGTGTATACATGTTTTTCGCATAGTAATACACGGAATATCCAATCGCATTAGCAGTGTTATTGTAAGAAGCGATATCTTCAATTAGATCGCCCATTTCCGAGGATTCCCGAATTGTAGTACCGGCTTCAAGTATCGGCGTTCCTTTCATCATCAGGTTGAGCATCAGCGTCTGACTTCCGCTGCGTACCGGTCTTTGGAACGGAATGATATCAATGTCATCCCCTCCGACTTGTGACCAGTTCGTAATTTCACCGGTATAAATACCTCGAATTTGATCGGCTGTCAGAGAATTCACCGGATTATCTTCATTGACGATAAATACCAAAGCGTCCAGGCCGATTTCTCTCACATCCATGGTATTAAAAACATCTAATTCATCAATCGTCGGTTGAGATGGTTCGTAGACTAGTAGCAAATCGGCATATCCTTCGGCTAATTGATAATAACTCGGGTCTGTTGTCGAGAATGATATATGCTCTTCTGCTTGTATTTCTGAGCAACCCGTAAGTTTTCGCATTAATCCGATAGCTAGAGGAATAGTTGCTGTTGACCCATCAATAACCGGAAGGTTCTCAATAGTCATGCTCTCAAGAAGTTCTTGAGCCGAAGGCACCGGTGTCGGCGTCGGTGTAGATGTTGGCGTTGGCTTTGGCGTTGGTGAAGGCTTTGGCGTAGGCGATACCTCGGTGGCTTTTGTGGTTTGTGTCTCTTCAACAAGACTTTCAGCCGTAGTTACCATCGAAGTGGTTTCATCGCCTTTATCACCATTACTATCACGACAAGAAGTCAGAGCTGCGCATGCAAAAGCAATAGTAGTGAGTAATGAAATCCCCTTTATGACGCTTTTTTTCATATTAATGCCCTTCTTTCTCCGAGTCGTTCATCATTTACTCTTCGTTTCGTGTATTCTCTCAGCCTCGATACTACATTTTGTAGTTTTTCTCATAATACGCCGTTTTTATTTATTTGTCTATACGCGCTTGATAGAAATCGCAAATTATTACGTGCGAAATAAACAGCGAATTTCGAATGACTTTTAGCCGTAGATATCATCGGGAACATCGTCCGAAAAGTCACTTAAGTCGTTGCTGAGTCGTTTCAATGAATACTACTTACCTTTGATGTCTATGACAAGAAACAGCGAGACCAGTGTTAATATTTTCTCTTATATCATCATGTTTGCTCAAATTTTTCGTTTAGATTACCATATGACCAAGAATTGCCGAAATTATACTATTTCTCAAAACAGATTAACAGATTAGCTTCGCCCCATCCTTGCTCTCCCTGACATCAAACTCTCGGTAACCGAGATTCAGGTAGAACCTCCTGTTATCAACACTTTTCTCTCCCGTAAACAATTCATATCGAGCACCGGCATGACACTTCTCAATCGCCGTCATTAAGCGCTCACCGTAGCCGCGCTTTTGATAATCGGGATGAACGATCAGTCGCCCGATGTAAAGCGTGCCATCTCTTTCAAAACCCCGTACGGACCCGATGATTCGCCGATCTTCGACCAATTTAAGGAGAGTCAGTGGTGGTCTCGGGTTCTCAAAATCCGCTCTGAGCGCTTCACTGGTTTGGGTCATCGGAGCGATGCTAAAATTTTGAATCCGCTCAGCTTCCCTCATAAAACATAGTCTTTGCAGGGCAATAATTTCGTCGATATCCCCTCGGGAAGCAAATTCCGGGACCGGAAAACGCGGCGTTAATCCAGCCTCTCGAATCGCTTTTTGTGTCCACGGACACACAGTAATACATAATCCGCAAATACTCAGTCCCGGCTTGGTCTTCCAAGTTCTTTCTACGCAGGTTTTTCGGCATGCCAGAACATCGAAGAAACTCTCTCGACTCATATTTACCGACCAGTTAGACCCCAACGGTGCTTGACCCGGACAGTTGCGAACACAAGAGTCACAAGTCCCACAATCGGATTCATTAATCGGTTCGGCGCACGAAAACGGTGCGTCAGTCAGTACCGATGTCAGTCGAATTGCGGATCCGCGATCTGCAGTAACTAACAAAGCATTTTTCCCAATCCATCCAAGACCCGCGCGTGTCGCGACGGTCTTATGAGGCAGTATCGTCGAATGTGACATATATTCAACCTTAACGTGATTTCTCGACAAAGGAATGGCTCGATATCCATGTGAAATGATCACTTCGCTTGCTCTGTCCGCCAGTTGGTCCAATAATCGATTCAGGCGATCATACTCATCAACATATGCCGGTGAAACGCCGACGGCCAAATCATTTATGATGTTCAAATCGACGGTTACACTGATTGAAATCCCTCTTGGCATACCCAGTCGAATGTCCTCCGGAACATCACTCAAATCAGCAGGCAAAACACGCCACGCTCCCATATCCAAAAGAGATTGCTCAAGTAATCTAAAATCGAATTGCGTGTTTTCAATCATATACGTCCCCCCAAATCGAAAATTCAAATGTTTTTTGCGAATAATCAAATTACAAATGAATACATGGCTATCATACGTCGCACATTCCTCAAGCACAATACACGAGGATCTGTTTTCAAAGGCTCTTCAACTATTCCCGTGAAAGTCTTGTCGTGCTATTACGTGACATGAAATGGAAACTGCTTTTAACGGATTTTGACTCGATGAATATCGGCAATTCTCTCTCCGGAAATACGCCTCCAAAACTAGTTTTTCTGACGGCTCGTTGAAGTCGTCAATATCGGAAGATACCGACGAAATAGAGCGTTATAGTGATTTTGTCGTAATATCATCATTTAGTTTTTTTCCCGAAGGGTAAAAACGGATTGTATATCACAATCTAATATATAAAATTCGATTTTCATAGCTGGAGCGCAAAACGGTTTGCTAAACTCTAATACATACGAAATGGCTAGGATTGTGATGTTTCGTATGCAATTTCTTT
>JAAYBI010000065.1 GCA_012718915.1 Clostridiaceae bacterium | reverse complement strand
CGGCGATCAATCTCATCGGACAAAGAAAATACCAAGTCCGTGCTGGGGTCTGAGCCCGTGCCCGATAGGATTGCTATGGGCATAAGCAGCGAAAACACAACAGCTAGGACTACTAGCCAAGCCAATGGTTTTCTGTAACGAGTGTCCTTGAATACAAGCATAATTGACTCCCCTCTGTACAAAAGCAAAAATGTCATCCCCTGGTATCCGTATGTGCAAAATAGCGAAAAAAATATATGCACACTCGGTAAGTATTGTAAAGAGAATCAATTGACAAATCAATCCACACCAGGACTTTTCGGATTTTTGGACAAATAAGTTATATCGAAACGCAAATAACCAAAATGATTGACAACCTTAAACGTTTCGCTCTATTTGCTGTTCAAAGATTCAAAAGACAAAAAATTGCTGCCTCTGTTCGGCAGCAATTTCATTCCGCATTTTTTCGATTCTCTTCAATCAATAATTGAACGTAGCGATCTTCGGTAATCTATTTTTTTGCGAAAGGATTTGGACCACCCGGATCAAATTCCGGCAAATCTTCAAGGGGGTCAAACTCAGCCGGCGCTATCGAATCCGCCACTTCGGAGGACCTCGAAGTCTCGTCAGATATTAATCCGGACTCAATGGGTTTGTCCAAAGAAGTCGAAGTAGAAACCATCGTCTCTTCTCCCTGCGACATCTTGCGGTCCCTATCTCGAATCGCCTTTTCAGCCTCCATCATCATCCGGTCTTCTAAAGAAATCCCCGCAGTATGTTTCCAAAATTGTGACAAAGATTCATTATCCGCATACGTACGGGCATCCACGACAGAAACGCCCTTATGCTTTCGAAAAATCTGAATCAATGTGGACACAAGCAAGATCGGCGGCACAACATATCTCGCAAGAACACCGACAAAATACACCCTGGGATCCACTAATAATGCATAATCCAGCCAATGTAACAGAGGATCAAAAAACGAGCCCTCGGTACCTAAAAACAGCGAAGAGATCAGAAATCCCAAACCCAAGAAAATCATCGCTGCTCCCAAAGCCAAGAATAATGCTTTGAAAACACTTACCGGGAATACGCCTGCCGCTCTTCCTGTCTGACCGTTGATTGCAAAGCTGTACTTTTTACCTAAATAATTGTAGTTAAAAAACCATACCGGCAATATCCCATACTCCGCTATCGGCGGATAATATTCAGAATGATCTGAATAGCAAAACGATCCGCTGAGAATCTCTTCCGTCTCAACTGACAACTGAAGCGCATATTTTGATACTTTCTTCCTGGCCACGCGGTCGTATTCTTCTCTTGAAACACCCGTCTTTTCCGCGAAAAAACCGGATAAATACTGCGATTCAAATTGGTGCAGACGTTCATAATTATATGGCTCAATGCGCGAAAACAATGATTCATCTAAGTATCCGGACGCCTCGACCGGAACCCTTGCCCAAAGCATATTTCCCGATCGCCTGCGATACGTTACCAGATTTTCTTTATATTCTCTTGACCCGAAACTCAAAACGCGAAGTAGCTTAAGGATCGCGTGCTCGGTCACTTTATCGGGATCTCTTACAACATCACAATTTATTCTGCCGGATGAACCTTCTTGCTTGTCGAATTCGATATCCACATCTACGGCATAATCATATAGCCACACAGGAATGTAGATTGGCTTAAGCTTTTCGATGCTCTTTTCATCGGCAAAATTGCGAGGCAATAGATACTTTTTCTTGCACGTATCCAAAAACAAACGCCGTGCTTCAGCCTCGCCAAAAGCAAACGGAATGATTTTGCTCGGCTTAACACCACCTGCGATGGAGCGGCGGATGATAGACGATGAACTGCAGTACACACAAAAAGTCGCCATCGTATCATCACCGGCCAACACTTGTGCGCCACAATTCTCACAAACATATGCATCTGTTTCTTCATCCCATGCTTCGCCGGGCATAAAGCCTTCCAATCCATCTTTGGAAACGATATCATTCGGAGAAATTTTAGAATCACAAAATGCGCATTGCATTTTCTGCGCATCCGGATCAAATAATAGATTCGCTGAACAGTTCGGACATTTGTACGAAAATGGCATAGTTACTCCTATAATATTTTCTCGTCGAGTTTTCTTCCTCCGAGAAGATGAAAATGAACGTGCATTACGGTTTGCCCGCCATCCTCACCACAGTTGTTGATTAACCTAAAGCCCTGTCGCGTCCCTTTGATGTCAGCGATAACCGGAATGGCATCTAATACGGCTTTATATGAAACTAAGCCGTCTACAGCTTGACTTAAGTCGACGATATTATCGAAATGACGCTTCGGCACAATTAATACATGCACAGGAGCTGCAGGATGGATATCATCAAAGCAAATGACATCATCATTTTCGTAAACGATGGTTGAAGGAATCTCTTTGTTCGCTATCATGCAAAAAATACACATACGAGCCTCCATTTCCCGATACATACCGGGTTCAACTTAACCTTAACATTTTGACGAAATTATTATCTCCTAAATCAAGCACCCAATTGACGACAGATCTCTGATCTTGCCGCCGCCAATGCTTGAGGAAGCGCGTCGACGTTCTTACCTCCGGCTTGCGCCATATCAGGGCGTCCGCCACCGCCACCACCTGAAGCCATTGCGGCAGATTTAACTATGGTGCCGGCGTGAATGCCCGCAGAAACTGCCTTTGGACTGGCCATAACGACAAACATAATCTTGTCGGACTGAACCGCAGCCAAAACGACAACACCATTATCCATATGATCTCTGACCTTATCAGCGGTATCTCTCAACGCATCCGCACTTTCGGCTTTGATTTCAGCGATAACAACATCCACTCCGGAAATTGACTCCGATTTCTGCACCAGATCCTGTGCTTCATTTCCGCTCTGAGCTTCTCGAACCTGGTCGAGCAGCTTTTCGAGCGACCTGATCTCGGCAGCCATACCGAGAACCTTCTTTGCTATTTGATCCGGTGTCGCCTTAAGTATGGCGCCCATTTCTTTGATGATGTCATGTTCTGATTTTGCTACGGCAATTGCTGATCGTCCGGTTACCGCCTCAATACGACGAACGCCCGACGCGATACCGCTTTCCGACAGGATCCGAAACATGCCGGCCTGCCCGGCATGAGTCAAATGTGTACCTCCGCAAAGCTCCATTGAATATGGAGCTTCTTGAGTTCCGACTGTGATGACGCGAACGGTATCCCCGTATTTCTCACCGAAAAGTGCCATAGCCCCCATTGCGCGAGCTTGATCCGGGGTCATGACTCGCGTCACTACCGGTTCGTCCCGAAGAATGACTTCATTCACTTGATTCTCAATCGACTCCAGTTCATCCGGCGTTATCGCTTGAAAATGTGTGAAGTCGAAACGAAGACGCTCGTCAGAAACTAAAGAGCCGGCCTGCTCAACATGGTCGCCAAGGACATCTCTCAATGCCTTTTGGAGAATGTGCGTTGTGGTATGATGGCGTGCCGTAGATAGTCTGCGATCGGCATCCACCTTCTGAATAAGCGTCTGACCCTGACGAATCGCACCATCACAGATTCTGATCGTGCTCAAAAATTTGCCGGAAGCATCTTTGTCGACACTAATGACTTCACCGGTAAATCCGTCTGCCGAAATTGAACCGATATCATGTGTCTGTCCACCGGATGTTGCATAAAACGGAGTCTTGTCAAAAATTACGACCACCGTATCCCCTGAAAATGCCTCAGGCACGATCTGCAGAGCATCCTCTTCATCTTCTTTAATGATGTATCGAACGGTACCTTCGGAAACTAGTTGATCATAACCGACGAATTCCGTCGCGTCGCGATCCGATAGCAGCTCCTGCGGCAATTCTTTTCCGCCCCATGCAGTGTCTGTTTTGGCTTTGGTCGCCGCTCTCGCAGCATCTTTTTGCTTCTTCATCTGCGAGGCAAATCCGGCTTCATCCACTGCCAACCCGGCATCTTTGGCAATCTCTCGGGTCAAGTCAAGCGGAAAACCATAGGTATCGTGCAATCGAAACACATCTTCCCCGGATAGTGCGAAGAGACCTTGCGCTTGAGCTGATTCAATCATGTTCTGCAGAATGGACGATCCCTGCTCCACTGTTCTGGCAAATGCCTCTTCTTCCTTTCGAATAACTGTCATGATATAACTACGTTTCTCGATAAGGGACGGATAAGCCTCTTTATTCTGTTCAATGACTTGGTCCGCAATCTGAGTCAAGAATAAATCCTTTATGCCGAGCAAGCGACCAAATCGAGCCGCGCGGCGCATCAAACGGCGAAGAACGTAACCCCTGCCCTCATTAGAAGGCAATACACCGTCAGAAATCATCATAGTCGAAGAGCGCGCATGATCCGTAATTACACGAATCGCAACATCATCCTTATGGCTCTTCCCATAAACCACACCTGATAACTCGCAGACCTTGTCCAAAATACTTCGGATGGTGTCGACTTCGAAAAGATTATCGACGCCCTGCATAATGCATGCAAAGCGCTCCAATCCACCGCCGGTATCGATGTTTTTCTTTTGAAGCGGCGTATATGTGCCATCTTCTTCGCGATTATACTGCGTAAATACGAGATTCCAAAATTCGACAAATCGATCACACTCGCAACCGACTTTGCAGTCCGGTGAACCGCAACCGTACTTAACACCGCGATCAAAATAGATCTCAGAACAAGGTCCGCAAGGACCGGTGCCATGCTCCCAAAAATTATCTGCTTTCCCCAGTCTGGAAATCCGATTCTCCGGAACACCAACATCATCACGCCAAATGGCATAAGCCTCATCATCTTCTTCATATACGGAAGGATAAAGGCGATCTGCGGGCATTTCAAGAACCTGAGTGCAGAATTCCCAAGCCCACGGGATCGCTTCCTTTTTAAAATAATCACCGAAAGAAAAATTACCGAGCATCTCAAAATAGGTTCCGTGACGCGCAGTTTGTCCGACATTTTCAATATCGGGTGTGCGGATACACTTCTGACACGTCGTGACTCGAAGACTCGGTGGCGTTTGCACCCCCGTAAAAAATGGCTTGAGTGGTGTCATTCCTGCATTAATCAACAATATTGAGGGGTCATTTTGCGGCACCAACGGAAACGACGGCAACCTCAAATGAGCCTTCTTCTCGAAAAAATTCAAGTATCTTTCACGGATTTCATTAAGACTCAACGGTTCCATAAATGTGCTCCATTCTGCGATTCAATAAATAACTCTTGCGATAACGGCTTTCGAAAAAACCATCCACAATGAATCATTTTACATTAATCACAGAGCAAGAGCAACGACAAGCCAATACCCTCGACGATTATAGACGGCTCATTTCGAAGATTACTATTCATCCGAAATCTTTTTTGCAACGCTATCCAGCATCTCTTTATATTGATTGACAACACTAAGTGGCCTGATGATGCGAACCTTATCTCCGAATTGAAATAACCACGAGAAAAACACCGGACTTATAGCCGCCGACACATGAGCGACAAAATGAGTCTCATTGCTTGATATTATTCGAGTTTTTTCGCCGAATCGATCAATGACCGGATTAATAAGTTCTCGCGAGAATTCAATATCCATACTTTCTTTATTGCCCGAATACACACCGAAGCTTTCCTCAACCATGGCCGAAATATTTAAACCTTTTGGCTTCGGAATAGATTGATGTTCGGTCTTCTCTACTTTGCGCATTCGGTCAATTCGAAAAAAACTGATCTTTTCGCGCCGTTCATAATAGCCAAGAACATAATAATAGTCATCATTCCAGACCAGTGCATACGGGCTTAATCTATAAATCGAACCATCTCTACGGGCTTGAGTGGATTTTGAGGTAAGGTAATCGTGATACTTAAATTGAATTCGCACGCCCTCATCCATAGCACTTTGAATCGTGGCCGTAATCTCGGATACATCATCATTCAAAGTCTTCGGGCGACCATGAAACAAAATCTGACGACGCATCATCTTTGCCAGTCTCTCGCTGGTCAAACTCTCAATCTTTTTTGTAAGGGTATTCGTCGTAGACTCGGAAATGAACCGAGCAGACTGAACTGCGTCAACCAACAACCGAAGTTCCGCAATATCAAATTGACGATCACTTATGCAGTATTCAACCGGCTTAACATTATTCTTGAAAATGCTATAACCGCAGTCGTTCAGAATCCGAATGTCTCGATATATTGACTTGCGCTCAGCGTATATTCCTCTTACATTCAAATACTCCTGAATCGCTTTAAGCGTCACGCCACGCTCACTGTCAGATTTTCTGTATAGAATCTGAAGAACATAGATCAGTTTCGCTCTGGAATTCTCAACCCCTGCCATGACCACCTCCGAAATGAATTAATGCAGTCTACAAGAAATTTGAAATTCTCCATTAATTACTATCAATTACTTGTACTGATTTGATTTTATCATTTCTAATGTACTAAGCATGGGACTTTGTAGTGAAAGTTTTATAAATAAATACATCAAATCGGAATTTTTCGTTCACATTTGATCTGTTTAATGATGATTATATCGCAATGCGTTTTTTGATTCCTCTCAAAAACGATTCCGCAAAAAAAGGAAGTCCGTTAATCGAACTTCCTTCCAATGGTCGATGCATACTGCAATAAATGTTACTGATAAATGTATAGGTACGTTGTCAGCACAATAGTACCGACGGTTAATATTATAATCATTGCCGCAAACAACCACGCCAAGGGTCTTGCGTAATTGAAGCCGCTGTTCGTCCCAAAACGATCTTCGACAAATAACGTCGGATCCTCTTTATTATAATAAAACATACCCAGTTTCCAATATCGATCGTCCTGACGGCTCGTGATGTTACGATGCGAAGAAGTCTGAGGCATTATACCTGCAACGAATCGATCCGCCTCAGATATTACGGGATTAATCTTATTCCCTGCCTGACCCACTTTCAGCGTCAGGCCAACCGGCAAAATAATCATCAACAGTGAGGGTACTCCCATCGCAATGTACATGATTGTCTTAGTTGGCTCCCACAATTGTATTGCAAGGCCGTAAATGAACAAAAACATCAGTGTCATCAGGATGGTTATTGCCCCCAGAACATGGCTTAAATATAGGCGATATAGTCTATGTTGAGCGAACGACCGCGCCGGGTCTTCTTGATTGATTTGCAATTTCATTCGCCAAACCATCATGTTGCTAATAGCCATAAAAACAGTCATTCCCAACGCAACAAGAGGTATGGATAATACGGTCATCAAACTTTTTTCGGACCAACTATCCGCCTCCATCGATGCATTCCAATGCGTCACAACAGTATCCGGTAGCGTCGGATAGACATAGAGGCCGACAATAACCGCGCCAATTGCAAGCAATACACTCACAACATACCACGACCAAGGCAGATTCGAAAAAGTCTGTCGAGACATCGTCAGCTTGATGTCGGCGCTTCCCTTTTCTGCAAGAGTCCACTGATGCTCTGATTTGATTATAAGAGCCTTCTTCCACGAGGGAATGTATACAACGAACTGAAGAAATACGATCATAAGAGGAGCATAGATTGCGGTCAAAATCGTCATTTGGGGATAAAAAATATACTGTGCGATGACCAGACCTATCACGAGCAATGATGCGATTGATACTACAAAGCTAAAGCGTCTTTTGAGCGCAACCACCTGCGGGTGCTTAACTTGCTCAGCCGGAATACGAACTCCGAACAGTAGAGACTTCATCGTAATGAAAGGCATTATAGCAAGTGTCGCTCCGGTGATTACGACAACGAAAATATTAACGATAAACAAAAAATCAATGGCTTCATTCATATCTCCCCACCTCCTACATTTTCAAGCTATGATATATTGAAGCTACTGATTCTTGAAATTCTTCCAAACTCATTTG
The DNA here is from genome assembly GCA_012718915.1 of Clostridiaceae bacterium. GTDB lineage: Bacteria > Bacillota > Clostridia > Saccharofermentanales > Saccharofermentanaceae > DUPM01. The sequence continues at coordinate 53,284 of JAAYBI010000065.1, read as the reverse complement.
TCTGCACATCGCCTCCGCAACATATGGACACAGTCTCCCCTTAAGTTGCTCTATAAAAGGTCCGTCTTCTTTCTTCATTGCAGCAATTTCGGCTCCGGATCTTCGATCCATAATAATAAAACCTTCATCCCGAAGAATGGCATATGCTTTGTTGACCGTATGAACGTTAATACCAATATCGGCTGCCAATCGACGAACGGACGGCAGTGCATCCCCCGGACGCAACTGACCCGAAGCAATGCCAATGACAATTTGATCTCTAACCTGGGAATAAATTGGAATATCTCCCGAAAAATCGACTTCTATAATCAATTTTCTGCCTCCTCGTCTATTTATTTGTTCTATATCATGTATAACATATAAGACAAGCTTTGTAAATATCATTGCGATTTTCGCAAAAAACGATATCGGCAAACATACTTACGTGTAAAAGAAACTCCTATCTTCGAATATAATAATATTAAATCTGACACGAAGGACGCTTATGGCTACAATTTTTTTACTCATTGTCATCTATTTGGCATATTTAAGTTTGGGTTTACCCGATGGGCTGACCGGCGTTGCCTGGCCGGAGATGCGCATCACTTTCAATTTACCGCTGGCCGGTGCGGGTTTTCTGACCATTATCGGCACGATTGGATCGACTATAGCTTCTTTTTCGAGCGGTCATATCCTCAGACGTATTAAAACTGGTCCATTAGTTCTCTTGAGCTGTCTGTTGACCGGTGTGTCGATTTTTCTTTATGGTTTTGCCGGCAATTTTTGGTTTCTTGTCATGTTGACTATACCGATGGGCTTCGGAGCCGGCGCCGTCGATGCGGCGATGAATCATTATGTCGCGCGACACTTCACTTCCAAACACATGAATTGGCTTCACGCCTTCTGGGGCATGGGGGCTTTTGCGGGTCCCTTATTAATGACATTTGCCATTACATCTCTCGGTTCGTGGCGCAACGGTTACCATATCATCGGAATCATACAGCTCGTATTAGCCGTTATTTTCTTCTTGTCACTCAGAGTTTGGACAATTCGTGATTCACACCCGCCCACGCAAACTGTCTTATCTTCTACCTCAGGCACGAATAATGAATCAAATAATCCCGCGCAACCGAATGCGAAAAAGGTAATATCACCTCATGAGATCCGGGCAGAACGCGATACTATAACCGACCCTGTTCCTACTATTAATAGTAAACTTGGGGCAAAACTCCGACTGGCGGCATCCGAGGTTTTTTCGCGAAAAGGACTGTTCTATGCAATAGCTACTTTCTTCTTCTATGTCGGTGCAGAAGCCGTTCTGGGATTATGGAGCGCAACTTATTTTCGAGAGGTTCGACATGTCACCGTCAAGAGTGCCGGCTTATGGGTTTCTTTATATTATGCAATGATTACGGTCGGACGAATTTTTATCGGATTTTTCGTAGAAAAGATCGGAGCAACCCGGGCTATAAAAATCGGAGTAGCAATCAGCATACTCGGCTTTGCAGTATTAATTACTCCGATATATCCTTATATTTTCTGTCCGATTGGGATTGCTTTAATTGGCTTTGGTTTTGCGCCGCTATATCCTTGCGTGATGCAAGATACACCGCTTCGCTTTGGATCCTTCGCAATTATTGCTACAGGGTATCAGATGGGGTTTGCTAACATCGGATACACGCTGCTCCCCATTCTGGTCGCTTTAGTTGCAGATGCAATTACGCTTCACATAATCCCATTATTTGCACTGGCATTTTTGTTGCTTTTTGCTGTATTTGCTCAAAAACTATCTCGCATCCGAGCCTAAGTGGCTATGAAATCACCAAGTGATCTTATCACAGATTCAACACAGCTCTTTTAGGTCTTCAATACTTTTGCACATTATAAATTGCTGATTTGAGAGATATTTGGGGTTCAGCCACCCCTCATTCTGTGATACAATACCGTTTACAAAGTGCAAAAAGAGGTTTACATGAATTCGATATTTTACAAGAAATTAGCAGTCGCTGCTCCTGAGATTCTTCTTCCGAAATCTTCCGTTGACCTTTCGCGTTGGGCAGTCATTGCATGCGATCAATTCACCTCTGAACCGGATTACTGGAAGAGCGTTGCCGAGAACGTTGGTGATTCACCATCGACTCTTAAAATGGTATTACCTGAAGTATTCCTGGAATCACTGGATGAGAAGCACATTTCCGTAATGATCGGACTTATTAACTATAATATTAGTAATTATCTTCGCGATGACATTCTCGAAAAGAAAGCTCCCGGGATTATATTGGTTGATCGGGCGACACCGCTTCACCCCTCTCGCAAAGGCATCGTTCTCAGCGTTGACTTGGATCAATATGATTTTACCCCCGGAACTAAAAGCAGAATTCGCGCAACCGAAGGCACTGTTCTTTCACGCATTCCGCCCAGAGTTCGAATTCGCAAGGACGCCGCCGTCGAGATTCCTCATATCATGCTCTTAATTGATAATCCCGAAGAGACCGTAATTGAAGCTGCTTATACACTCCTTAAGGACCAAAAGGATTCGGTCTTATACGACACCGACTTGATGATGAACGGTGGGCACATACGTGGCTATTACGCGCCAACAGATTCACCTGCATTTAATGTCATCATTGAAGGCCTATCTCATCTTTTGGACGCCTCTGATGACGGTTTTCTTTTTGCGGTCGGAGATGGCAACCATTCTTTGGCCACTGCCAAGGCACATTGGGATTCGATCAAAACCTCATTGAGTCCGGAAGAATACCAAAATCATCCCGCACGGTTCGCGCTCGTCGAAGTTGTCAATATCCATGATGCCGGTTTAGACTTTGAGCCTATCCACCGCATGGTCTTCGGACTGGATTATCTGACTTTTGAAGCAGCAATCAAAGCTTATTTTGGTTCAGATAATGTCGCCATTTCAAAGGTTGAACAAGCTATAGAGGATGTGTTTTCCGAAACCGACGGTCAAGTCTTTTTCGCAACAATCGGCAGAATTATTTATCGAGTCGAAATCCTGAAACCGGTTCACCCGCTGGCAGTCGGCACGCTCCAGATTTTCCTTGACGATTTGACTGCCCAGAACGGCGCATTCCGTGTTGATTACATTCACGGCGCGGATGTCGTAGAAGCTCTTTCCGAAAAAGACGGGCTTGGCTTCATTTTGCCACCGGTCCATAAGTCTGATTTCTTTCCGACACTATCTTCAATAGGAATTTTCCCGCGAAAAACATTTTCGATGGGTGAAGCCATCGAAAAGCGATACTACATGGAATCGAAATCAATCGTATAAGGAGATGACTCAATGCCGCAACGTCCTTCAATATGTGTCATCGGCGCCGGCTTAACCGGACTCGTAGCTGCTCGAAAACTCGCGCGAAACGGTTTTCGAGTTTTAGTAGTCGAGCAACATTCAACGGCAGGCGGCACACTGTCCTCGATGCGCATTGGTCACGAATACTTGGAACTTATTCCTCATCACCTTCGTAAGAACGATCGCAATATGATTTCTTTGTTTAAGGAATTGGGTTTATTCGACGACATATCATGGTTTGATTCCTATTGGTATGGTCGGGCGGGACGCAAGAAGCTAGGGTATCCGGAGCGCGGTTTTCACACTCTGATATCTGCATTAACCCAAGAGATTACTGATGGAGGCGGAATAATTTACTATGGTTATACCGCGCTTGATATTTCTTTAGTATGCAATGAAGATAAGGATACTTATCAGATTACCTGCGTCCTTGCCGATTGCACATCGGTACTTATTGATTGCGATGATGTGCTGTTTACCGGTTCCTGTCGTAACTTGGCGCATATCACTCACAGTCTCGATTTGCCTACCGATTATCGCGATTCACTGATGGATGTGACCTATCGAGCGAATATGACCTTACTTTTGGTTACAAAGTCACCGTTTACGGGATGTTTTTCGAGGCCGTTTGATGAAGACCATTATCCATTTCAGCGCCTGATTCAACATTCAAATCTCGTTGGCGAGCGCAAATACGGCGGGCACATACTATATTTGTCCGGTTCTTTTCAAACGACCCATCCCATGTGGACACAGTCCGATTCTGAAGTGTTCAAAGCTTATTTCAAATCTCTTCAAAAGATTAATCCTACAATCCTTCGTTCCGATATAAAGACATGGCGTCTCACTCGAACAAGATATGCTTTACCCATCTCGTCCCCGGAGACATCGATCTCAACGCCTCTTCCCGGCCTCTACATCTGTAGTTTGGCTATGATCAGCGATTCTGCTTCTGCGGCCGAATATCGGATGGATTCCTGTGTATCTATGGCAAATGATATTGCAGACCAAATTCGAAGCAATCGATTTCCCGTACGACCGTTGTCAAGTGTGGCTAATATTGATTACATCTGCTCATAAGATTGCCGTCGACAGATTTATATTTGATAAGATATCAATAATACTCGTTAGCAATTGAAATTGCTCATGGAGGAAATATGACTCGTCGTTCCGGAAACCCACTCGAAAGTAATGAGTCTCAAGGTATTCTTTCGATAATTATTATGATCTCACTCGGACTGATCGCTTTGTTTTTTATGGATCGAGTCGGATGGGACACAATCCCTGTTCTTCGTTGGTGGCTAACTATCTTAGTCCTCGGACTTGCAGCTTATCCGCTTACCGCAAGTATGTTTTCGCGTTTCCGAGGTAAGGGTTACGCATTCAGTAAAGCGGTTGGAGTACTGCTCCCTTCGTTTATCATCTGGACGCTTGTATACCTGAAAATTTTACCTCTGAATATTGTCAGCATTTCCTTATCAGTGATTTTGCTTGGCGCAGTATCCTGGGGCTATGAAAAAACGCGCAACCATGCTCTCGAGGCAATTAAAACAACCAAACATCGCGATGAGATCATTATTATCGAGCTCATGTTTCTGGTAGCGTTGCTCATCTTAACTTATATCAAAGGCTTTTTCCCGGAAATTAACGGCGAAGAGAAATTCATGGATTTTGCATTCTTGAATTCTTTGGTACGCACGAACACCTTGCCCGCACCTGATCCTTGGTTAGCCGGCAGAAGCATAAACTATTATTATTACGGACAATACATCTATGCCTTTATTACTCGCCTCAGTGGTCTTTCGACATCCGTGACCTATATGATTTCGATATGCACCACGCTTGCGGTTGCATTCATTATGTCATTCGGTTTGGGAAGTATGCTATTTGAATTCGCTATCCAGAAAGGCACCCGAGCGCCTTCCGCTTTTCGTGTCATCGCCGGATTAATCAGCGCTTTTTCCGTTTGTATCTTTGGCAATGCTCATTCGTTTTTTTATGATGAAAACAGCGTCGGCAACAAATTTCTGTTGTTCTTATCCCGAATAGGCGTAAAGACAGGAAGTACCGGAAACTTTTTTTATCCTAACTCCACTCGGTTCATCGGCCATAATCCGGATTCGCGTGTCGTAAATGCTGCCGGAGAACTAATCAAAAACGGTGATTATACTATTCATGAATTCCCCTACTATTCATTTTTGATCGGAGATTTGCACGCCCATTTTGTGGGTTCTATGGTTGTATTGTTAATCTTAGCCTTATTGCTCCTTGTCGTATCGTCCGATTACAACCGATCCAATGACTCGTCCGCTCGAGTTTTCTGTGGCCTTTCGCTAAAGAATCTCACTCTGCAGGTACGATCCGAGCTATCTTCATTATTATCGTATTATTATGTTGCTATCGCCGCACTTCTCGCCATTTGTACTATGTGCAATTACTGGGATTTCCTCATATACTTCATCGCTTCCGCTATGGCCGTATTGATTTCAAAAACACTCTTTTCAAAACGCTTTTCGACACGGCCGGGGGTTGCTATATTTTTGATAGAAATGTTCTCAATTTTATTCATTTACATGAATTTTTCCGGACAGCCATTAATACATCTCATATTTCAAGTGTGTGTGCTGTTCTTCTCAATCGTGCTCTCTTCTGCTTTTCCATGCGCAATGAGTCGAACCTCTCTGGTCTTGTCTTACATTTTTACTCTGTCATTTGCTCTGTCCATGCCGTTTCACGTCAATTTCGATATGATTTCAAGTGCTTTATTACCTGTCGAATCACGAACCGGTCTATATCAGTTTTTGATGGTCTGGGGCGTCCATATTGCTTTTGCGATATCGTTTATCGTGTTTGCTGTTTTATTGTCTTATCATAAAATGAAGCGTGCTGCTTCTTCTCAAAAGAATAATCCCACGGCACCAAACTTTGCAACTCGTTTTTTCTTGTCCATGAACTCTTCTGATTTATTCGTATGCGGCCTTGCCGTCGTTGGTTTCATCATGCTTCTTCTCCCCGAACTTTTTTATGTCGTTGATATTTATGGTGGTGACTATAAGCGTGCCAATACAATGTTCAAATTCACGTTTCAGGGCTTCATCATTTTATCCATTATTACCGGATATATTTCAATGAGATTCTTTTCGCATCGACATGAATCCGGTAGAAGCAAGACGTCTTTCATTTTTGCAAGGGTAATCGCAGTTGTATTGACATTATCACTTGCCGTCACGATGCACTATCCTCTTGTGACAACATCGCAGAGATCCGGGAAACTAGATAAAACCAATTACAAAGGCATTGACGGCACGGTTGCAATCAAGACTCGCAACAGCCCGCAACTCAATACAGGCGAAGGAAGCCTCCTCTCCTACTACAAAGCCATTGAATATCTCAACGAAAACGTTACGGGAATAGCCAACATCGTCGAAGGCTACGGTTATAGTTACACCGATAATTGTATCGTGTCTTCTTATACCGGTCTTCCGACCATATTCGGCTGGTACACACACGAATGGCTATGGCGCTTCCAAGGCGTACTTCAAGACAACGAACTTATTCAAGACACGAGCAAGCCCGACCTCTGGCAGGAAATCATCAATCCTCGAAGACTCGCAATCGAACAAATATATACGTCATCCGACGTCGAAATCATTCAGTCCTATCTCAAACAATATCAAGTCAAATTCATCATTGTCGGTCTGTTGGAACGCAATGCGTTTCCGATGATCCAAGATGATTTGCTTAAAAAACAAGGCGTTATTGTCTTTGAAACAGAAGATCTTTACATCGTAGAAATCCAGTAATGACTTCATCCCATGGGTATTGCCGCTCATAAATAATGGCTGTATCACAAAAAGCGTTGTGATACAGCCATTCAATACGCCTACCGAAAATCAAATCGTCAGGAGAAATCCAATTGCGTAACTCTAAGCACTCCCGGCATTGACTCGAGTTCTGAAATTACCGAGTCGGAAACCATCTCGTCAATGGCAATAAAGGACTGCGCCTTTCCGGAACCCGGTTTACGCCCCCAATGCATGCTTCCGATATTAATGTTGTTCTCTCCGAGCTTTGTCGCGACCTTGCCAATGATACCCGGGACATCTTCGTTTTGCATTGCAATAACCATCGGCGCTAACTCAAAGTTCATCTGGTATCCAAAGAATGTTACCAATACCTCGGTGTCCACACCAAAAACCGTACCATTAACACTTAATTCCCGGCCATCCTCAGTGAAGAATTTGACATGAATTAAATTATTATAACGCTTAACTTGCGTCGTCTTACTCTCTACAACTTCAACCCCGCGTTCTTCAACCGATTGACGAACATTTACAAAACTGACGCGCTCTGTCGTCAATGCGGACAAAAAACCCTTGAGAACAGATAAGGTAAGGATTCCCGTCTCTTGCTTGGCCAATTCGCCGCGATAACAAACCTCGATTTTACGCACCGGAGTCTTTTCAGCTTGATAATAAATCTTGCCAAGTTTCTCTGCCAGCGACGCAAACGGTCGAAGAAAAGCCATATTGCCGGAACTACTGGGCATGTTAATAGCCGCCACCAATTCGCCCTCTAAGGCTTTTGCGACAAGCTCAGTAACTGCCGTTCCGACATTATGATTCGCCTCGTGCGAAGACGCTCCAAGGTGAGGAGTCACGACACAGTTAGGAAGCTCCAATAGTTTATTCTGATAATTCTGCTCGCCCGGCGCCTTGTCGTAGGATGGCTCCTTATCAAATACATCGATTCCTGCTGCTGCAACTTGCCCGGATACCAAAGCATCATATAAAGCTTGCTCATTGACGAGACCACCTCGAGCAGCGTTAACAATCCTGACGCCTTTCTTGCACTTTGCAATTTTTTCAGCGTCAAGCATATTGTATGTTTCTTTGGTCTTCGGTGTATGAAATGTGATCAAGTCGGACACTTCAATCAATTCGTCAAGCGTCGCACAGCGCTTTGCACCGACACGATCAAACGATTCACCGGATATGTAAGGATCGTAAGCGATAACGTTCATACCGATGCCCTTTAACTTGCGAGCTACAATTGAACCGATACGTCCGAGCCCAATTATTCCTGCGGTTTTTCCCTCAAGCTCGTTTCCGATCATTTGACCGCGTCTAAAATCATCTCTTCTTGCCGCTTCGTTAGCAATGCAAATATTTCTAAATGTGGCAAAAGACAGAGCAACAGCCAGTTCACCGGCAGCCATGATATTGGCCTCAGGAGTGTTGACAGCAATAATGCCTTTCGCTGTACATGCCTTAACATCGATATTGTCGATACCGTTACCGGCACGACCAACCACCTTCAATGAGGTTGCGGCGCCAACTAGATCTGCGTTTACTTGGGTCACGCTTCTCACAATCAATGCATCGTAAGGTGCAATAATAGACTTGATCTCGTCTTGCGACAGACCGAGTTTCTGATCTACCTCAAAGCCTCTGTCTACGAGATATTCTACCGAATCCTGTGCTATTTTCTCAGTAATAAGAATTTTCATGGCGTCCTCCTAAGTTCATCTGTATTCTTATCGGCATCATCGAGAATCACCTAAATGATGCAATAACCTCATCTAAATCGGCGAGCATCGCATTGATGTCTTCGACCGTATTGTCTCCCATGTGTGCAATTCGGAACGTTACATCTTTCAGCGCGCCGTAACCGTTGGACATAAGGTACCCGCGCTTTCCCATAGCTGCATTCAGTTCCGAAAAAGGAATATTCAGAGTATTGGTGATACACGATACTGTCACAGAAAGATATTCCGGATTCGAGTAGAGTGCTGCATTTTTACTCGCCCATGACCTGACTCTTTGAGCCATTTCCAAGTGTCTCTCGGATCTTGCTATCATTCCTTCGCTGAGTATGCGATCTAACTGAAAATCTAACGCATACATATGAGATACGGACGGCGTTGAAGGATACTGATATGCCTTATCATGGACAAATTTATAAAGTTCAACAAAGTCAAAGTAAAGCCCGCGATTCGGAATCGTTTTTGCCTTTTCTATCGCGCGATCTGTCACTGATGCGATAGCCATCCCGGGCGGCAATGCCAAGCATTTCTGGGTCGAGGTAATGCAAACATCAATCTTCCACTCATCTACGGGAATATATGCCCCACCCAGAGAACTGACGGCGTCAACACAAAAAATGACATCCGGAAAATCCTTCAGGACCTTTGAAATTTCACCGACCGGATTCTCAATGCCGGTTGCGGTTTCATTATGAGTCACTGTAATCAAATCGTACTGACCGCCGGACAATACGTTCCGAACCATTTCCGGAGTCGTCGGCTGCCCAAGCTCTGAACGGATAATATCAGCGGGAATGCCGTTTGCTGTACACATCTTGTACCAACGTTCACCGAAAGCCCCGATTGAAAAAACGGCAGCTCTCTTAGCCGTAAATGATCTCACTGCGCCTTCCATTAATCCGCTTCCGGAGGAGGTCGAAAGGATAATGGTATTGTCAGTAAACATAATTTTTTGAAGCTTTGATGAAATACTCTCTTGAAGCGCAGATATATCTTTTGTGCGATGACCTATGATCGGCCGACTCAATTGCTTCAAGACGTCCGGGCATACATCAACCGGGCCCGGAATGAATAGTTTCTTATACATGTCAATTCCTCCTCGAATTAAAAGAATACCCCTATGATTTTATACGTACGACGCAATTTTGACCAGAGAAAAAAGAGATACTTCAATTTTTTCTACATAATAACAAGGGATACATAATGAAAGCACCGATCTAAAGGCTATTGCCCAAAGAACGGTGCTGTTTTTCATCAATAGTATTAAGATCGAATTTACTGAAACATTGAAGAAGGCGGTAGATTGATACTGTCTCCAGGTTGAGGTACGTACTCGGCGGGCTTATTGTTATAGGTCTTGATCGTTGCTATACGAGGGTCGGTCTCCTCTGTGATGTTGATATTATATACCGTATGGAAAAGATCCCACCACGTCCTATATCCTGTATTTTCAGAAAATACGAATACACCTTGAGAATCTCCGGACACTACTGGAGGCACGGTTGTCGCATTCGGATCGACCGAAACATTCGGATCAGACGTAGCACTTGAGTCAACCGATGACTCAGTCACATCCGCAGAAGTATCCACGACAGCAGATGAAGAAGTACTTGCCGTTGTTGCTTTTGCAGGCTTATCGTCGTTGCATGCCTTCACCGCAGAAACAATGATTATGATTATCAGCAAGAAACACACGCCGGCAAGAATAAACATCAATCTGTTATTTCGTAGATAAGTCGAGTCCGGCCGACCATAGTCAAAGCCCTTATCTTGATCAAACGGGTCTCCCGAACGCGGCCGACCTGAAGTCGGACGTTGACTCGGACGACCAGTTTGAGTTCCCTGAGGTCTTGGTCTCGAAGCAGAACGTTCAAATGTATCGTAGTTAAATGCCGGTGGATTTGCTGAAAAATCCGAATATGATGTTGACGGTGCAATATTTTCTTCGTCGGTAACAAAAGACCCCCTGGCATATACACCCGAATCATCCATCGGAGATGTCGCCGTCTCAGAATGATCAAAACTGGGGGGAGAATAAGATGGAGCGGCATAAGTCGGCATTTCCGGAATATCCTGAGACTGCCCGACGACCGGAATCGGCATCTCGGTGTCCTCGAATGGAATATAATAACCGCCATCTTGAGCAATGTTTTGCGGTCTCTGCGTCACAGAAGCTTCTTCATCATAATAGAAGTTCTGATTATCGCTGGTGTCTTCTTCCGGCTCAGCGGAAGAGAAATCAACATAACTGTCATCATTAGTATCAGGCACAACCGGCTCTTCCGGCGCATCACCGAAAAACAATGGCGCATCATTGGTATCATCGTCTTCTTGCAGAAATTTCGGGGCTTCGTCTTCATCATGATCATAACGATTCATAATACTCTCCGTTTCTTCCGCAACCGAACCGGCTGTAGCGGACATGGTCGGCTGAACTGAAGCGCGAGCCTCATCAACCCTTTCTGCTTCATATAATTTACTATCTTGATTCTCTACAGCGACTGAAGGAGACTGTGATCCCGAAAGTTCAACGGAAGAATTCTGATCTGACTCAACTACTTTGAAAAAACCGGCGTCATCTGTCTGCGTATCCTTAGAAGTTACCGAGGCTGGCTCTTTGTCCACGAAAACATCCAAAAGCGTATCTTCCTTCTTGGCTTCCGGTTGTGACCCGGTATTGATACCCTGTCCGGAGGGCGCCTGCTCGGGAACGCTCGACGCCTGAGCATCAGTTACAAAAGAAACTGCTGCTTGCTCGGGTTGATTCGCTGGCTTTGAATCGGAATCGGTATCAAACAGTAATGGCTCGAATACCGGTGCAACAGGTTGTTCCGGCACAACCGGAACGACCGGAGCAACCGGAATAGTCGGACTCACCGGACTAAAAGCCATTGTGGCTCCGGACTCAATCGCACCTGAAGATGTTGAAGATGAGTCTTCACGATCATGCGAGCCACCCTCGTCGTGCTTTTTCTTCTTGCGACCCAGTCCAAAAAATCCACCGCGCTCCTGCACGGTCACATTCTCTACAAAAGAAATCAAAAACTGCAACGGTACATTCGGCGACTTCGCAGCAGCCTCTGTGATTACATTGCCGGCTGCTTCACACTGATCTTCGGCATCATATAATATTCGAAGCATCTCTTTCTGACCGAGAGCATCATATACCTCGCGATTGCAAATGATCAAACAATCGTCCACTTTTAGTTGTGCAATATTTGAGCAGAGAGCCGTCGCCGTCTTTGAGGCACAGTAATTGTAGAAATGATCTACCTTTTGACGCTGAGTGTTAATGGGCTCGATCGGAATATCCGTCGCCGTCAAAGGGAAGAGCGTATCATCACGATACAAGAACGCTAATCCCTTGCCCATTGTAATCGCAAAGGCTTCCGTATCCTTAACAATGAAGCCGGCAAAATAGGGTGACCTGTTACTCTCGGCCTGAATTTTCATTCGACCACTGACCATAACCGCGGTATTAACAAAATCTCCGATCTGGTCATCCAGCTGTCTCTTCCCGGACTTAATGTCATTGTGAAGGCGCTTGAGAATAGGTTCATAAGCCGGCGCGTCCGAAGCATCCCCTGAGAATTCAGGCGTATGAGAAAAGACTGCCATTAAGAACCCGCCATCTTCCTTATCCATCGTAATATCCGCAGCACGATTCTCTCGCTTGCCGGCCAAACGGCCATCAGCAAAAAAAGCATCCGTCATGTCCGAAGTCGGGTAGTATCTCGCTGTTATCGTTGTCGCCAGACGAGTCATCTTTGCCATGAGTTAAGCCTCCCAGAAATACCTTATGCACTATCTTGTGCAAACGCACAGTATCAGACAATTATTCGAATTATATCATTGTTATTATATCATACCGCAATTAACGGCAATGATGTCAACGAAAAAATACCATCCGGTTAAGCATTGTTTACAAATTCACTCATGTACTGCTCCAGAATCGGATAAGGAGCCGGGCCAATGTCTAAGTAGGCTTCATGAACTTCTAAGAGCGTCTTCTTGCCTTCGGTTGCTTTGATAGCGGATTCAAGAATTCGAATTGTTTCAAGATGACCGAAACAGTAAGGTGTGTAGTAGCATGGAATTTCAACCACGATATCCCAGATTTGGTCAACTGTTTCCTTGTCCGCCAGACCCACTCCTGCAAGATAAGCCTTTGTGTCATCATATGTCCAACCTTCGTAATTAACACCAATGTCAATCCTGGATACAAGTATTTTGCTGTACATCGAATCAATAGCCGCTAAACGCGCAGCATCCTGATTGACGTCGGCCTTTGTCATGACATATTCACCGGCATATTCAGCCCAACCCTCAGCATAGGCTGTCGAAGCGGACAATTTCTGGTAGTTCGTCGTCATATGATATGCATGATACACGTTTTCGAAAAGATGGCCGGGATAGCCCTCGTGCCCAATCGTAGTCAGGAGGTTAGGCGTTTCTGAAAGTTGAGAATTATTTACGACAATGATATTGACACTCGGATCATCAATAGGACACATAAAATATGCCGCCGGGCTAAAGAATTCTTCAACCTGAGTCGGAACATTTTCGAGAATCAGGTCATGCTCCGGTAATTCCGGAAAATCGTCACTAATGACCATTTTGCAAAAATCAACATTTGCCGCTGTATCTCCCATCGTGACATCCATGTTCATATACGCATCGAATACGCCTTCCTTGACCGCCAACGAGTACAACTCTGTTTGCAATGCTTCAAACTCGCTGTCCAACAAAGCGATGCCTTCCTCCGGCGTAATATTCATACCGGTGCGAATTGAAAAATATCGCGCATAATATTCTTTGCCGCCATCCACTTCTTCAAGACCGCGAACGCGAACGCTTTTGCCTTTAAGTGCTTCAAACGCTGACTTAAGTGTCTCATAGGCAGGAAAAAAACTGTCCGTTACGGCTGCCTTATGTCTTGCAATCAAATCGGTCTTATCAGCATCCGTAATCCCCTCAATCGCAGCGACTCGATCGTCAAACGTAGTAATCATGAAGTGTGTATCTTGATCAGCGAGCATTGCGTCACAACTCTCGATTAATAAATCCAGATACTTATCCTCAACCATCAAGCCCATTTCTGCCCGTTCGTTTTCAATTGAGATAAATTCTTCATAGTATCTGGGGATATCATTGATAAGTTCAATGTAATTATTTGCATCCTCCACAGACGCAAACTTAACTTGCGAAAGCGTCAGCGGCAGCGAAGATTGTACGCCTGTAATCGAATTAAAAGGACTGGACAGATAGAAGTCCGTCGGATCTTCATTTTGTATTTGACTCAGATCTAAAGCAAGCACATCGTACATAATCTGATACTCGCGATTCAACGCATCTCGATTGACTTCTTGCAACGCAACGAGACACTCTTCATACACAGCCAAGTCAGCTAAGTAATCTTCATAGCTTTCTATTCCTAAAGTCGGAGCCGGATACTCTATGCCAAGTTCGTCGGGGCGACTCATGCGAAAATACATGCTAAGATAGTCCCCACCGAGAGCATTCTCGACCAACTTAATGTCAATCGCGTCCATTTGAGCCATCGCTTCTAATTGATCTTCTTCGCTCACAACGATGGGTTGCGTTGTCGGAATAGTCTCAACGACATCTGTCTCCGACGATTCAGTCACTTCTGTTGTGGTCTTTTCGGTTCTATTGTCTTTATCACTCTCGGATAATAATTTCAAACCGGATTGACATCCGGCGGCAAGTGCTATGACAAGCACCAGCAAAATGGCAGTTAATCTCTTTGCCTTTATAAGTGCATATTCTTTTGTCATTGATATTTCCCTCCGATATATACTACAATTATTTTTTATCCCTCACATTTTTGCACATTTATGATCATTTGTCATTATTTTGATTTTGTTCATTTTCAGTCATTTATAGTTGTTATAATAAAAACAGCAATTCCTGATAGGAGATGAAATGAATTCTGCGTGGACTATTTTTTGCTGGGAAATCCGTCGCGTTTTGACTAATTGGCGTCAAGCGGTGACGATTTTTGTCATTCCTTCATTTGTATTGCTACTCGTGTTATACCTCTTCCCTCTCTTAATGGATTTCATGGCAACCGGAAGTCTCGGCAGACCGACTCTCTATTTCGTTAATTCACCGACCACATTTACTGAGTTTATGAATAGTAATCCCGATAATTTATCTTATAAGACTGCTTACTTGGAAGAGTCGGATTTTGCCGCTGACATTTTAGACGGCACGGCCAAGACCCTAGCAGAAAAAGGTTCGGCGTTTGTTGTATTTTCATCTTTCCCCCGATACGAAAACTCTGAAGAATCCACCACGACATTCGAATCGGAACTCAAAAGGTATTATTCAAATACTTCGTTGGACGATTCGGTTGGTTCTCTGGCATTCATTTCGATATTGGTAGATCCTGATAACATAAAATCTTCGATGACGGCAGCGATTTTTGAAGAAGCACTTTTGCCCGACTACAAGGACTATCTTGACTATAACGTCGGCAATACATACTTAACCGATGGCAGAGGCCATCAATTTTCGATAAATGACTTCAATCCCATAGCCGAATTAATTCTTCACCGAAGCGTTGCAAATGCCTCGGCTTCTCGTGTGCTTCCTGCCGCCGTATTCCTTTTGCTATATTATTGTGTTTATACCGTCTCGTTTGATGCCATCGGAGCAGAACGCGAACGTGGGTTTTTGGCAAAAGTATCACTTGCTCCGGTCCGTAAGACAGATATTATCCTCGGAAAAGCAGCAGCTATCACTCTCATCGGTTTTCTCAACTGCGTTTCCGTTATCGCTGTTTTTCTGATTGCATCCTGGACCAATATTCGCAATAATCCCTATTCACTTATTCCTTTCGGATTCACCCCTTTTCCCTCGCAAATTGCATCAATACTTGCGTTAATTACTTGTGCATCTTTTGTTCTTACTCTATTTTGTTTCATTGTCATTTTTTCATGCAATCGGCCTCGCGATGTACTCCTCAATCTCCAAATCCCATTGCTCATTTTTCTCGTCTACTTCTTCGTCAATATTTACCGTTCCACCGCGCCTCATCCTTTCGAATTTATTATTCCCATTCATGGTGCATTGACCATGGTGCGAGAAGTCTTGTTGAACAACGCACGTTGGACTCAAATGATTACGGTCATCGCGATACATACTGCGGTTGCTTTATTGTTGTTATTTGCCTGTCGTAAGTATTTCAAATCTTCGTATTCCTATAATGAAATTGAGGAGACAAAATAATGATTGACGTTATTAATGTAACCAAGGCATACAAATCTAACATAAATGTTGTCAATGATGTTTCTTTCACGGTCAGTCCGGGTGAAATGCTCGGACTTCTCGGTCCAAACGGCGCAGGAAAAACAACTTTGATGCAAATGGTTTCAACGCTCTTAAAGCCCAGTTCGGGCCGAATCTTAATTTCCGGTTTGGATACCGCAACAGACGACCTCGAAATTAAAAAGCATATGGGATTTTTAACGACCGAGGTCAAACTTGATCCGGACTCTACACCGAATCGACTGTTCGACTATTTCAGCCGACTCTATCAAATAGATAAAAAGACCGCTGCAATGAGAAAAACCGAAAGTTTCGAGCGATTTGGAATTCTGCCATTTGCAGACAAAAAAATCAGCCAGCTTTCAACGGGTATGCGACAAAAAATATCTATTTCAATCAGCTTAATTCACAATCCCGAAGTCGTTATTTTTGACGAGCCGACGAATGGCCTTGATATTTTGTCCTCTCACCAGGTTCAAAGCTATCTCAAATTTCTTCGCGACACCGACCACACCGTTTTGCTGTCAACTCACATTTTTTCTGTCGCGGAGTCCCTATGTGATCGGATCGCCATAATAATAGATGGCAAGATTGTCGCAACCGGTCGAACTGATGAATTAATCCGGATGACAGACACCTCTAGTTTCGAAGACGCGTTTTTGAAATTATATTCAATGCACCATCACGAAGCCGCTCCGGCAAAGGAATAGCCATGATACCAGTGATTTTATCATTAGCCAAAAAAACTTTTTCAGCCGGAGTCGGCTTCAAATCAAAAATATCACCGATTACTTTAATAGCGGTGTTATTGTTTTTGGCATCATTATTTCTAATTTCTGTATCGTATATGCTTAATCTTGGTTATGACTCAGAGAATGAGGACTCGAAAATTTTAGTTATTAATGCTCCTTCTACATTTTTTGATTCTTTGGCAGAAAACGAGCTTCCTTCTTTTATCAGCCTCGAAACACCGATGATCTACGATTTTCTTTATATCAACCGGACCATGCGCGAACAATCTGCGATTGCATCAATTGCATTCCCGGCAAATTTTAATCTTCAATTACAAGAGCCTAATAGATCTTCTGTTCCGGACGTTCTGATATATATTAGCCCGGATACCGTCAACAGCGTCGAGCCGGAGGATTTGTGCAAATTCGTCCTGCGACGCTATTCATCATTTCTTGCTTCGCAAAAGGGCATCCAACTTCGGGACCAGCCCTTTCAATACACATATAATGCCTCCACTTTACGAGCCGAAGATATTGAAAGGGATACGCCAAAATCAATTATGGCTCGCATGGTTATACCGCTCTTGCTAATCGTCATTATCTCTTATGCTGCATTATCATCCGGCGTCAGCGCAATAGCGGGCGAGAAAGAGAAAGGAACTTTCTACGGACTCATGTTAGCGCCGATTACTCATCGCGATTTGGTTCTGGGGCATTTGCTCGGAGTTTTTGGCCGCACAATATTGCCCGCTATATTTTTTATTCCACTGCTCATGCTGATGCGTCTTCAACTCAGCGCATCCGATTTATTCATCGTGATTTATGTTTGTGTTCTCTTTGCAATGATTATGTCCACTATTACACTTTTGTTTTCGGTGTTGGGCCGAAATATCTTGTCTGCCCAAACAGCATTTCTTCCCGTTTTCTTAATGATTTTAGTCATCTGTGTCATGTCAATGCAACGCCGCGGCTCTATCTTTTCTTCTTACAAACAGCTTCCGTTTTTTGGACACTATCATGCAATAACGGACGCACTGATGGGTAATACTCAAGCTCTCGATCTTCTTATTCTGACTGTATCCAGCGTCCTTCTGTCCCTAATTGTGACATTAATTACCATTCGAATGCTTCGATACGAAGCATTTACCGTCGTCTACGACAGCGAAAGCAAACAAGTTGAAGCAGCAGAAAAAAAGCGCCTCAAAGAGACTCAGCGCGCTACCTCAATACCCGAAAAAAACATCGTTTTTGGTTATCGACCGAAACGCTTTCGACGAGCAACAAAGACGATCAGTCTTCATTTCTGGATGCCGCTTGCCATTCTATCCTTTTTCCAAACCCTATCCTTAATTGGGCCACTCTTAAATTTCATAAAACGCGCCGATTCTTACGAATTCATTATCAACGCAACAGAATCGCTACGAAATACTTCTTCCGACCAGATTGCCTCTTCAATTACCGAAGTAATGGCTAAATTCATGTCAGAGCCTACGTTTTTATTATCGATGGCCATCAGTTATTATCTGATTATCGGCACCTACATCTTTATAGTCTCGAAAATCGAAAAAAACAAACTATCCACTCTCGGCTTTCCACACTCTGGTTCATCACCGTCATTTTCTTTGAAAAAAGCTCTGCAATCTTACGGCCGAGGACTGCTTCTGGGCTTTTCTATGATTGTATCTGTTTATCTTCTGTTACTGTCTTCCGGGCAGGTTCGCCCTATCGGTATTCAGATGCAAAAACAAGAACTGGGTTTGTTTTTTGCTTATATCATGATGTGGATTCCTCAAGGCGCCGCAGAAGAGGTGATGATGCGTGGTTACATGATGCCTCGGACATCCGCGCGTTTTGGAGTTCCCGCCGCCGTTTTTCTGTCGTCGATGTTCTTCTCTCTCCTTCATTTTGCAAACACCGGATTCTCATTTCTCGCATTCGTTAATCTAATGCTCATCGCGGCATTTTTTGCACTCTTTTCATTGAAAACCGGCGAAATTTACACAGTCTGCGCTGCCCATACGGCTTGGAATTTCGCGCAAGGCAATATCTTGGGAATGAGTGTCAGCGGAGGAGTTGGTTCAGCATCCGTATTGGATACCCAATACAGTCCTTCTGCCATGGATATTTGGACCGGAGGGGCTTTTGGACCGGAAGGCGGATTGGCCGTCACGGTCGTCTCTGTCATTTCTATTTTGATTTTATTGATTTACTGGAAAAAATCAAAAAAAAAGCGCATGATAATGAGCGCAAAATAGTCATATTAGGAGAATAGCCATGCCGCCTGAAGTTGAACCTTTTTCTTATAAATGTCCGATTATCAATATCCACGCCCATATTTTTCCGGAAAAAATATATGCAAAGGCCGTCGAATCCATCCACTCTTTCTACGATTTACCGATGGCGAGAACCGGTCAAATAAATGATCTTATCGAAGAAGCTAAAGCCTATAATGTTTCGAAGACCGTCGTATTCAGCACAGCCACAACAAAGTCCCAAGTGAGATCCATCCATGAATTCATTCGCGACACCGTGTCGGCAGCTCCGGAAGCTTTGATTGGATTCGGGACACTACATCCCGAGATGACCGTTGATGAGATCACGGAAGAGCTTTCGGTTATTACCGAGTGGGGACTAAAAGGCATCAAATTGCATCCCGACTTTCAGCATATAGCTGCGGATGATTCCGCCATCCAATCCATCGCATCCGTTCTGCAAGGTAATCTCCCGATTTTGATTCACGCAGGGGACTATCGTTATTCATTTTCTCACCCCGAACAGATTGCTCGTCTGGCTCGGAATTACCCGAATCTTACAATCATTGCTGCGCATTTTGGCGGTTGGAGCGAATGGTACAAGGCTCCGGAATATTTATCAGGTCTTCCAAATGTTTATGTCGACACCTCCAGTTCTTTTACATTTCTTAGCAGAGAAAAGGCGTTGGAGCTTATTGGGGCTTTCGGACCGGATCACGTATTATTCGGAACGGATTATCCGATGTGGTCGCTTGAAAAAGAACTGAATTTCATTATTAATCTTGGGTTATCCGATAAGGACCTGCATAAAATATTATTTGATAACTCGGCGAAAATATTGAAAGATTTTTAACATTTGCGCATATCGACAAATGACAAGTATTTTTTCAGTGTTATACTGATATTGTTGCTCGATTGAAACTGGGGGGAATATTTGTTTGGCCAAGACAAAGACACAATATGTATGTAGTGCTTGTGGTTACGAAACCTCCGGTTGGATGGGACGGTGCCCGTCTTGCCAGGCTTGGAATACTCTTGTCGAAGAGAACATTCGCAGCACGCTGACCAAAAATTCGCCGCTTGCGTCTCACTGGACCGGCGATACCGGAGTTACTTCGCTTGCGGATGTCTCTGATGATGATATTTTTCGGTATTCATCCGGTTACTCTGAGCTGAATCGCGTATTGGGCGGCGGGTTTGTTCCCGGATCCCTGGTGCTCGTCGGAGGCGACCCCGGCATCGGCAAGTCAACGCTACTGTTGCAGGTATGTCACGAACTTCATAAATCCGGCAAAGTATTATATGTTTCGGGAGAAGAATCTAAGACACAAATTCGAATGCGAGCAACGCGTCTCGGTATTGAGAGCAGTGATATTACGCTTTGTTCCCAAACTTCTTTCGAATTCATCCAAGATACGCTTGAGAAGGTTACGCCTACTTTTTGCGTCATTGACTCGATACAGACCATGTATACAGAATCAATTTCTTCAGCTCCGGGAAGCGTCAGCCAGGCCCGAGAAGTCACCGCCGGATTGTTGAGACTCGCTAAAAGGCTCAACATCACAATCGTATTAGTCGGTCATGTAACGAAAGACGGCTCGATTGCAGGCCCGCGTGTTCTCGAGCACATGGTGGACACTGTTTTGTATTTTGAGGGGGATTTTTCCGGTGCTTATCGCATGGTTCGTGCGATTAAGAATCGTTTTGGCGCTTCCGGCGAAATTGCTTTTTTCGAAATGAGTGATCGTGGCCTTGAGCAGGTCGAGTACGCCTCTTCCCTTCTCTTGTCCGCTCGACCGCGCCAATCTCCCGGTTCCGTTGTTACCGCGGTCATGGAGGGCACCAAGGCCGTATACGTTGAAATCCAAGCCCTCTTAACACCCACGGCTTATGCCGCGCCACAAAGAATCACACAAGGCATCGATCGAACGCGTGTGGGAATGTTGCTTGCCATATTAGAAAAAAAATTCAACCTTGGACTCAGCCGATTTGATGCATATATCAATGTCGTCGGCGGACTGAAAATTAGCGAAAGAGCTTGTGATCTTGCGATAATTGCCGCAGTTTTTTCGGCGATCAAAGACATCCCCGTGCTTCAAAACAGCCTAATTTTCGGCGAAATCGGTTTAACCGGAGAAGTCAGACCCGTCAGCGATATTGATCGTAGAATCTCAGAATCATTAAAGCTCGGCTTTACTACATGTGTATTGCCGGGTGCAAATCAAGTCGCTATTGATAAATTATCTAAGAAAACCTCATTAATTCCTTACGCTAATACTGGCGAACATGCTATAATATCCCTGCCGGAAATAATCTACACGGATTCAGTGGCTGAGGCCTTTGATATAATCTTTTCCGAGAACCCCAAAACACAGTTGAAGAGAGGTGTAACATGAGAACATCCGCCTTTAAATCCACACCTACTGACATCAAGCGTGTTTTCGTAATTATTCCTGCGGCAGGCATCGGCAGCCGCATGAGTTCTCCCGAGAGCAAGCAGTTCCTTCAGATTGCCGGAGTATCCGTTATCGAGCGAACTCTTAAGGCATTCGACGAATTTTCGAATCGCATGAATCTTCGCGGAACATTTTCGCTGCAGACAATAATCGTTGCTCATGAAGAGCAAATATTTAAGGTCAAGGGCCTTTGCGAGAAGAATAAATTCCAATTCGTCAAGAATATTGTTCCCGGAGGAGAAACACGGCAAGAATCTGTTTGGAACGGCATCGTTGCTATGTCTTCTCTCCCTTTCCCCCCTAATGATGATGATGTCGTGTTTATACACGACGGCGCCAGATGCATGATCGATCAGGATGTTCTTGATCGATGTCTTAAAGCCGCCACCAATTTTGACGTGTGTGCACCTGCCGTGCCGGTTAAGGGTACGATTAAGCAAACTGACGGACCGGATAGCGATCAAGTCGCTTCAACCCCCGATCGCGCCACACTCCAAGAAATTCAAACGCCACAAGTATTCAAATACAACATTCTTGTGGAGGCATACACCTCAGCAATGCGTCGCGGCAGAACCGCAACAGACGATACTTCTTTAGCAGAAGCAATGGGACACCGTGTCCATCTTATCGAGGGAGCATATTCCAACATCAAGATTACTACTCCCGAAGATTTGCATTTTGCAGAAAGCCTAATCCAGGCGAAACAGGAATCGAAGTCTTAATTCGGACGACGCACACTTAATACACACAGGACTGCAATACCTTCGCCTCGGCCGCAACCGTTCAGCCCCTCACCGGTAGTGGCTGTAATACCAACTGCGGACGGGGCGATATTTAGTGCGCTTGCTACAGACGTCTTGATGTCCTGAATATGAGGCGCAAGCTTTGGAACAAGACATTCAATAGAAAAAGAAACGTGAATCAGTTCAATGTCTTTTAGATCTTGCATAGCCCGTTCCAAATAAACACGGCTGTCCTTAACTCCATCGACCAGGCACATTTGGTCCGCAATCTTACCTAGGATATTTACCCCGGTCACTCCGGAAATTGCATTAGTTAATGCATGAAAAAGCACATCTCCGTCACTGTTCGCTTCTATCCCTACAGCCGACGGAATGACTATCCCCCCTAATATAAGAGGGCTTGTTGACGCAGCAGAGTCATTGATATTGATAAAGCGATGACTGTCCTGACCAATCGCCTGATAGTAAGTGTAATTCATTTCTTCTCTCCTCCGGCCTCATATACGACTGCAAATTTATCGAGAAACTCAAGGTTCGTCACTGCGATACACAATCTATTCTATCGTATTAATAACCGAAATCATCCAATCCGAAACCTCCTCCGGATACCATGTCTGCTTATCGGCACTGTCAAAACGACCAACTTCTTCGCCGGAATGAATGATAATGAATTCCGGAACAGCGACAACTTCGTAACGATTTGCGACTTCGGAAGCCCGAAATAGATCAATAGATATCACCACAACTTCTTTATGATAATCCTCAGCGATTTGTTCGACCGAAGCAGTGGTGCCGGCATCATCAGCATGCATTGAAGTATACATGTATAAAAGTATCGGCTTATCTGTGTTATTAATAAACTTATCGAAGTCTGTCACCGAGCGGTACAAAATGCCCATCCCCTCGCCGTCAAGATCTTCATAAACCATAGCGATTATGGGTGAATCATAACTGTAGTCACCAAGATAGTCATCGACGCCTTGATTCGCGTTGCCGCGAGAACAAGAAATCATTGTCAGACAAGCTCCCAGCAAGAGCAAAACAATCACATTCCGCGAGCAAGCGATACGTCTCATAGCGAAAGCACTCCATCCTTCTTTGACTTTGTTGCCTTCATAATCCAGTAGCCCTTATCTTTTTCTATGACCTCGCATCGTCCAAACAGACGCTCCAGATAAATCATACTTGATGGTGCTCCTTGCTTTTTCTGAAGTACAACATACAACCATCCGCCATCTCTTAATCTCTCGAATGCTCCATCGTAGAACGAAAAAACAGTCGATTTTCCTGCTCGAACCGGAGGATTCGTCAACACCACCGTAAAATCACGTGAATCTTCAGGAAGCCCGGAAAATCCATCAGATGAGAATACCTGAACAGATCCGACAAAATTATGTCTTGCATTTTCTTGTGCAAGCGACACCGCTCGCGAATTAATATCGAGCATTTTCACGGACATAGCCGGAAAAACGCGCTTCATGACCACCCCGACGACACCATATCCGCATCCGAGATCCAATAGTTCACCGGTCTTTATTTTATTATTGAGCAAATCAGATATAACCGTCTTCAACATCAGTTCCGTGCCAAAGTCAACGGCATTTTTTGAAAATACTTCCGTATCTGTAAAGAATAAATAATCCTGGCCATGAATTCGGAACTCTATTTCTTTGCGCTTAGACGGCGTAGAAGGCTGCTCCGAAAAATAATGCGCTTGGGTTAGCTCTTCTTTTGACTTAGATTGGCGCATTGATCTACTCCTTTGTCGAGCGCAATCCTGCTTTTCGCAAGACAACCAGAAGCGGAAGCCCTATGAAGTATACAACCGCCATCTCGCTCAGTCCGACATAAACAACATTAACGATAATCATTGTAACCCGAATTGCCCCTTCCGTCAGCAGAAACGTCAAGTATGTTCCAACAATTATCGCATTTACTATAATCGGCGGAACCAGAGCGACGATATCGTTAATAATCAATTTCTTAAATGGCGCCATCTTCGCCAACCTATAGGTTAATAGCGCCGCTACAAGTGTCGCAAGCGATCCGAATACAATATCAATCGGTCCGAGGTTCCCTGGATTAAGAAGATTTGCAAGAAAGCAACCGATGGTAATTCCCGGAATGGCCGCCGGCAATAAAATCGGCAGTATTACCAAGCATTCCGCCAGTCGGAATTGAATCGGCCCGAAGGCAAACTGTGCGAACGGCAGAGTCAGTACCACATATAGTGCTGCGATTGTTGCGGCGGTCGTTAAATAGAGCGCCCTACCATGACGAGGTAAATTGGACTTATTCATAATTCCCCCTCCCGATCGAAAAATGTCGACCGGAGCTCAAGCTTGAGACCCATGCGGCATCGCAGAGTCCCAGCGGTATTTCATATAGGTCATTCAAACCGATATGGATTGAGCGGCCCGAATTGAAGCGTCAAAAGGAATCCGCCAAACATGATAGACTATATGGGAAGCACCCAAAAAAATCAATCCCTTATCGCCTTTTCGTTGCTAAAATCAATTGTGGAAAATGACTTCATCAGACCGCCAAATACTTAATCATCCTATTTCGGCATAAGTAGAATATATCATTGAAGTTTCAAAAATGATAAACTTATGATAATAAAAATCAATCACTATGGAGGCTTGTTATGGCAGAGAATTTATCACAACAATCATATTTTGACGGAAAGCTCCATCAGCTTGTTGGTTGGTATATCCTCGGGAGCTTGATCACATCTGTCACTTTAGGTATCTGTGCGCCTTGGGCAATATGTATGATTTATTCCTGGGAGACCAAGCATACCGTTATCGAAGATCGCAGGTTGTATTTTGACGGCACCGCGACACAGCTCTTCGGAAATTGGATCAAATGGTTTCTGTTATCAATCATCACTTTAGGCATCTATTCATTCTGGCTTAATATCAAGTTGAAAGAATGGCGCGCAAAACACACACATTTTGCTTGATTATCCTACGTCCCCTTCTTATAACAAAGATAATGGCTCTCAAAGATCAAAATCAATGAGAGCCATTTTATTGAGAAAAAAACGAATTCTCAGACTTCGCAAAGCATAGCTTCTATACCCTCCAGAGCATTCAATTCTGAGACAAAATCTGTATTGCTCATATCGGTCTTCACCAATTGCAGAATAACCAATCCGTCTACGCCACAAACATCACCTGCTTCATGTAGACCCAGTCGGGTTTTGATGTTGCAACCGTAACGTGTAAGCACCTTCTGAAGAGATTCTGCGCTGTTAATTCTGTGATTGATCCGGATCATCATGATTTGGTACTTATCCATATATGACTCCTTTCAATGTATAAAGAATTTCTGTGTCAATAATTTTACCACATTCGATATTCACAAAACATCTGCCGGCAATGACTTGATTAATAATTCACAGTCCATTCATCATCATACGCCGTAGATTTTCACATTCGAAATAATCGATATATCATAGTCGCCTTTTGATTTGATATAATTTCAGATATAACGAAAAACCAGCAAGAGAGTGACGTTATGAAAAGCAATGCATATCGTTCCAATGTCGGAATTATTGCTTCAAAGTCTATCGCATATCTTTTGGTGTCATTATTTTTGGTAAGATTAATTGCATTACGGTTATCGTTGGATACCGTGAGAACTACACTATTGGTTATCTTTGTCATTCTCCTGTGCCTGGTTTCCTTTTTTGTATCACCTCGCTTTGCAATTGTTTCAAGACCAAACGGCATCACCCTAAAATACAGTTCCGGAGAATTTATAGATATTTTGTATGCCGAGAAAACAATTCGAGTCTTTACTCACAAGATTGGCATCGCCGGATTCCCAATTTTCGCGCGCAGATATTTGCGTTGCATTTCTGAAGATGGCAAATGCAAAGACTACCCGCTATATCACTTTTCTAAGGACGAATTTGACGATTTTGCTTCAATCATAATCCCCGCCAGCATAAAAAACTTTGAACTTACTTCCGGGGCAGAGCACGATGACAATTCTCCGACCATTACGGTTAGTGAATCGATATCGCCAAATGATCATACAGAAAGCGAGACCGATTTCAGCCCGGAAGACATCGCATCGCCATCAGATACCAACATTTCGAATGATGATGCCGTATTTGCAGCTGTCCAATTCCCTAAAAAGAGGTTACTTAGGAAAATTACTAAAGAATACGCTACGACCGTCCTCTTACTGTCGCTTCCAACACTGATCATCACTTATACATCTTATACTTTGTACGAATTATCAGAAAATATCCGCGACAACAGCAATATGGCACTGGCGTTGAACGTTTTAATTGCAGTGGACTGCATATTAATATCACTCATCATATATTCTATCTGCAGAGCTCTTAATATCGCATTACATATACCTCAGGAATTTCGATTCGCACGCGACCAAATCAAAATCGACCGCACAGTATTTGATGTATCTTCCATCACATCCGTGACGTTGTCCCCCATAATTATGTCCAATGTTGACTCTCATCGTCAACGTACAGTAACGATTCGTGAAGTACACAAAACGTCCCGATATTATCTCGGCCACGCCACTCCTTCAAGTCATTCTTCACAATTTGAAGAATATGACCTTGTATATACTTGCATCACTTCTGTTGCTGCTATCCATAAGATTCACATTATTATCGAGACTTATTAGAGTATGAATTAATTCTCATACTATCAACTATCCGATAACCACTCTCCCGACAGAAGAAGATTGGTATATTTTTCCTTTAATTTGCGGTTAACCGAGTCATAGTTGTAATGTGGAAGCGTACAAGCAGAACAATCCTTGATGCCATTGGAAAGTATTTCAAATCGTCCGCCGCAATCCGGAAACGGATATAGCGGGCAATAGCAGAAGAGACAATTGAACTCAGCCCTCTCATTCTCAGAAATAGCATGACACGGAAAATACTCACACGACCTATTTTGAAAAAATCGGTATGACATTAGACCTCCAATAAAAACGGCAAGTCGTCGTTCCGACTTGCCGTTTTGCTTAGCGATAAGTGGCTATTTAGGCAGTATCACCGGAGCAATGGTGCCATCCTCATTATAAGTCAGAGGCGCATATCGTATATTTCGCTGGGAATCTCTACCCGAGATCTTTGCGTCGTGATAAAACAAATACCATTGGCCTTCGAACTCAACGATGGAGTGATGCGTAGTCCAACCGGACACGGGCTCAAGGATGCGCCCCTGATAGGTGTATGGACCCATTGGATTATCTGAAGTCGCATAGACCAAATAATGTGTCGTACCCGTAGAGTATGATAAATAATACTTGTCATTATACTTATGAATCCATGCACCTTCGAAAAAGCGTCGATCCTCATCTTTTGCAGAAATCGGTTCGCCATTCTCATCGAGGATTTCAATAAATTCCGGCGTCGTCTTGAATGAAAGCATATCGTCGCTCATAACTGCCATTACAGGCGTGAGTGCAGGAAGATCACCACTTGGCGTGGATCCATCCTTCGCATATTCTCCGGACTGCCACTTTTCGAGCTGCCCGCCCCATATACCGCCATACACCATGTATACAACACCGTCATCATCCGTGAACACCGACGGATCCATGCTGAAACTGCCATCAATATAATTCTCCTCAGGCACAAAAGGACCTTCCGGCTTATCCGAAGTCGCAACACCTATTCTAAAGATGCCCTCATAATCTTTGGCCGGGAAATAGAAATAGTATGTACCGTCTTTATATGCGCAATCAGGAGCCCATAATTGTTTCTCCGCCCAAGCAACATCGTCGACTGAGAAAGCAACGCCATGATCTACGGCATCTTGATCAAAACTTTCGATAGAAATGACATGATAATCAATCATACGGTACGCTCCGCCGTCATTATCCGACGGAAAAACTTCGTCTTGGTCATGAGAACCGTAAATGTAGATCTTACCATCGAATACATGCGCCGACGGATCTGCAGTGAAAAAATCCGTTAAGAGTGGCTCAAAAGGCGGAGTGCCCGGAGCCGGTGTCGGACTGGGCGTCGGTGTGCCTGTCGGTTCCGGTATCGGGGTTGGTTCGATAGCCTCTTCCGAAGTCGTCGCATTCGTAGTAGCGGATGTTGTCGACGAGGATGGCTTTGATTTTTCTTCACATGCAACGAGCGATACCATGAGTATCATCAATGCAATCAAAACAGCAAAAGTCTTCCGTCCTGCGATGGTCGCAGCAGACACAATTGAACGCATCCTGCGAATCCCTGAAAGTGTTTTTATTTTCATAAGTTAGCATTCTCCTCTGTAAAAATGTATTCGTTAAGACGAATTTCCAATAATTATACAACAATGAACGCCTTAGTTCATTAGCGAAACGATTAGGTCTATCATCATAACTACAGCAATCATCAAAGCCAATATTCGAAAGAATTTTGGATGTTTATCAGCAGAGCGCTCAAATGGCGGATGCACCACATAAAGCAGAAATGTTCCGCCAATAGCAAATCGCATGCTCGGATTTGGCGCAATACGTCCTTGAAAATTAAAGGCATACTGACTGTAGTCCCATATAAATTCTCCGGTTATTGCTTCCATAATATAACTGCCAATCAACTCAACAACGGTCGTCATGAGAAATATGCCAACGAAACTGCCGACGATGCGCAGAAAGCTCACTTTTCGACGCCATTTCGAAAATACGGCTAATATAATAATTGCCCCGGTACCATATATCGGAAGATATGGGCCGAACATAAATCCTCGGTTGGTAAATCCCGTCCGATACCATAGAACCTCCAGAACCGTTTCGTAAATATAGCCTGCAACACTATAAATAAAAAAACTCAAGAATACTTTTGTCAATATATCGATTGCTTGAAATAAACTCGATTGTTCTTTGCCTAATACTTCTTCCATTGTATTCCCTCTCGTCGTTATGATTTGTAGTTTGCACGAACTTATGTCCGGTCGTCTCCACTATTTTATACAAGTTAATCAAAATTGTCATGAGTCAAAAATTCTGCATTGACATACATATTTTACGGTGTGATAATTGATTGACCGACCAGTCGGTCGGAAAAATCTGCAGACATATTAAAAAGACGGAGCGTATTATATGTTATCTAAAATGAGCGTTCGAAAGCCCTACACTGTACTCGTTGCGGTCATTCTAATTATCGTATTGGGCATAATTTCTTTTCGAGGTATGGAAACAGACCTGTTGCCGACGCTTGATTTGCCTTATGTTGTTGTTGTGACATCCTATCCGGGCGCCAGCCCCGAAAAGGTTGAACAATCCGTCACTCGACCTCTTGAAGCAGCGCTCGGCACTTCGAGCGGACTTGACAATCTTAGCTCCGTATCTAACGAGAACGTGAGTATCATCATTCTTGAATACGTCCAAAGCTCCAATATGGACAGTGTCATGATAGAACTTTCAGGAACCGTCGATATGGCATCTGCCAATTTCGAGGATGCGGTCGGATCTCCGATGTTGATGAAAATCAGCCCGGAAATGTTGCCGATTGTCGTCGCAAGTGTCGATTATGAAGGCATGAGTGTCGAAGAGCTTTCTGCTTTTGCTTCCGAGACTGTCATTCCGACATTTGAACGCATTGATGGTGTTGCCTCAGTCAGCCCGGAAGGCATGATTGAAAAACGAATCGAAATTAAGCTCAATCCCATGAACATTAAATCCTTAAATGATACGATTCAGAAAGAGATAGAGTCCAAGTTTGACGAGACTCAGAAGCAACTTGACGAAGCAATGGCTGAGTTGCAAAACGGTCAGGCGACATTAACTGACGAGACAAAATCGCAAACCTCCAAGCTGGGACAAGCCGGCAGTCAGCTCAATAATGCGATTGCCAATCTGAATGCGATTCTGGCTGAAGAAACATTACTCGAGAGCAACAAGGCTGTTGCCCAAGCAGAAAAGGCCGGTCTTGAACAGATGCTTCAAATGTTTTCAGGATTATTACCCTCAAATCCAACACCCGCAGAACCTCTGACCGCAGATCAAATTCAAGAACTGATACAGCAGTGGCGAACTCTCTTTCCGGAAGGTATCGCCGGTTTAACAGCTACCGAAATTATTACTCGATTAGCAGGAGAAAGCGGTACACTTCCTCCCGAGTTGGCAAATATGAGCGAGGAGCAACTCTCTTTGTTGCTGGATCAAGCCATAAAGGCTCCCGGGCGTATTGCAGAATTGGATATGGAACTCCAAAACATCGATATGCGTATGACTGCACTTAGTGCCATGAAGCCTCAGCTTCAAAGTGCTCTTGACCAGGCTAATTCCGGATACTCCGCTCTTGAGTCCGGAAAAATGACGGCATCCATCGAGTTGGCCAAGGCCCAGATTCAGATTCAGAACGGTCAGACTGAGTTAGAGACAGCTCTCGCAGAATTCGAAAAGGCAAAAACAGAAGCGTTGTCAAAACTGGATCTGAACGCAATCGTCACTGAAGATATGCTCAAGAACATCTTGTTCGCGCAAAACTTCAGCATGCCTGCCGGTTACCTTGTTGATGGCGAAATTCGTAATCTGGTAAAAGTCGGCGATTCTTTTGCCACTGTTGAAGAAATCCAAGACATGGTCATCTTTAATATGGAACCTATCGGCGACATATTAATATCTGATATTGCTGATGTATCATTTACCGATAATTCGAATGAGCTCTATTCAAAAATCAACGGAAACGACGGCATCCTCCTCGTATTCCAAAAGCAGAGCACCGCTTCAACCGCGGAAGTCTCAGATTTCATACAGGAAGAAATCACTTCTCTCCAAAAACAATATCCGGGCCTTCGAGTCACGCAATTAATGGATCAGGGCGATTATATTGATATCGTTACCGGAAGTGTTCTCGAGAATTTAGTCATCGGCGGAATATTGGCGATACTCATCTTATTGCTTTTCCTTCGAGACATTCGTCCGACTATTGTCATCGCCTTCAGCATTCCTATCAGTTTGTTGTTTGCTGTCACCCTAATGTATTTTACCAATGTCACTTTGAACGTTATTTCACTCTCGGGTCTGGCACTCGGCGTCGGAATGCTTGTTGATAACAGTATTGTCGTCATCGAAAACATGTACCGCATGCGGCATCTTGGCGTGCCTTCTGCAAAAGCCGCAATCGAAGGCGCCAAAGAAGTAGCGGGCGCAATTTTCGCCTCCACGTTGACGACGATTTGTGTATTCTTGCCAATCGTATTTACCGAAGGAATTTCACGTCAGTTATTCACTGACATGGGATTAACCATTGCCTATAGCTTAACCGCGAGTCTGATTGTAGCCTTAACCCTGGTTCCAGCAATGGGTGCCACAGTATTGAAAAATGTAAATGAAAAAAAGCACGGAATCTTCGACACATTTATTAAGGTCTATAAGCGTATGCTCGTAGGAGCTCTGCGCTATAAGTTTATCGTACTCATACTTACAATCGTGCTCTTAGGCATCAGTATTTTCGGCGCTACTGTCATGGGTACGGCTTTTATTCCGGCTATGAACGCTCCACAGTTGTCTGCATCCCTAAAGATACCCGAAGGATTCAGTAATCAGGAAGCTTATGCGCTCAACGATGAGGTGATGAATCGAATTCTCGATGTCAAGGATGTTGATACCGTCGGAGTTATGACCGGTGGTCAATCCGGTTTAGCCATGCTCGGCGGCGGCGGCTCCGATAACGAATCTACGTTCTATATTCTTCTAAAGGACAAGAGAAGTATGACGAACGCCGAAGTCGAAAAAGCAATATACGAAAATCTCAACGACCTCAACGTTGAACTTGATATCCAATCCGACAATATGGATCTGACTGCTCTTGGCGGAAGCGGCATACAGATAAACGTGAAGGGCTACGACCTCGACCAACTCGCAATTATTTCGAACGAAGTGGCTGAATTATTGAGGACGGTCCCCGGTACCGATAACGTCACGACCGGCCTTGAGGATGCCGATACCGAGACGCGCATCATCATCGATAAGTCCGCCGCAATGAGAGAAGGTTTGACCGTAGCACAAGTATACGGCGAGATCGCCGGCGCGCTGCAAACAGATGTTCAAGCGACTATCCTCTCTCAGGACGACGATAATTTTCCCGTCGTATTAATCAAAGACCAGCAAAAGCTCATTTCGAAAGACATGCTTCCGTATTTCAGTTTTGATGTTACGAAAATGGATGGTACGGCTTCCAAAGTATTTTTGATTGATATCGCTGAAATTGTTGATACCCCAAGCTTACAGTCTATCAATCGCGCCGGACAGTCTCGCTTTATGACCGTCAGTGCAGAAATAGCCGAAGGTTACAACATCGGCCTGGTCAGTCGTGATGTTGATGAGAAATTCGAGAATTATAAAGCGCCAGCAGGATACGAGGTGACTATCGAAGGCGAAAATGAAATGATTCAATCCGCATTCAAAGACCTGGTGCTGATGATTCTTCTTGCCATCGTGTTCATCTACCTCATTATGGTGGCTCAGTTCCAGGATCTCCTGTCGCCTTTCATTGTCCTTTTCACCTTGCCGCTTGCCTTCACCGGCGGTCTATTGCTGCTTTGGGCTACCGGTATGGAATTGTCTATTATCGCATTGCTCGGATTCCTGATTCTTGCTGGTGTAGTTGTTAACAATGGCATCGTGTTCGTTAGTTATGTCAATCAACTCAAGGAGGAAGGTATGCTGCAAAAAGATGCTCTGATTGCTGCAGGCGAAGCTCGTATTCGACCAATTCTTATGACAGCTCTAACAACAATCTTAGCTATGAGCACCATGGCCCTCGGACTCAACGCCGGATCAGAAATTATGCAGCCAATGGGCATCGTCACAATTGGCGGCCTCACCTACGCGACGCTCCTCACGCTCTTTGTTGTTCCGATACTTTACGACTTATTCCACCGTCGGCAAAATGCCAGACACTTTCTTGTTTCAAACGATGATGAATGAAAAGGATTAGCACATGAAAGAGAAGTGTGATTACTCTGCAAAAGAAATAGCGATTTTTGAAGGCGTTGTTGATTTGCTCCGAAAAGGTCAGAGTCTTCATGACTTGAAGGTCGCCGATATCGCCTCTGCAGCCGGCATGGGAAAAGGCACTGCTTATGAATACTTTTCGAGCAAAGAAGATATCATCAGCGCAGCCATCACTTATCACGTATGCCACGAATTTGAAGAGTTTACAGAATTTATAAACGGTCAAGAAGATTTTCTGGGCATGATTAAGCGGTGTATCGAATATGTCATCGATATGCTCCAGAACCGTTTTTCCAGTTTGCTTCTCATGTTTCTTAATCTAAACTATGCCGAGATGGAGCGGATCAACTCGCAAAGTCCGGATCTGCTTGCCTCTGTCGAAGTCGGAATTCACCGGATGAGCCAAGCTATTTATGAAATGGGACGATCGGAAGGTCTGATTTCCCAAGAGATTAGTGTTGATGAGAGTCGGCTTCTCCTTGTCGGGATGATTTCAGCCTTTTCAAACGAGGCCCGATTTATGTTGAGTCGTAATTCTGACGGTGCGCTTAATCTGGGCTTGCCGCAGTTGCCGGAAGATCCGGAAGCAAGACAACTTCTGCAAACAGAAATTACCGCACTCAAAGACAGAACGATTAACCTAATTCTCAGGGCACTACAATAATACTATTCTATTCACTGTCAAACAGAACAAAGACTTGATGTAATGATATTCGTTACATCAAGTCTTTTTACAAATATTACTAATAATCGAATTGACTGAAATCTCTATATAAGGCCTGGGTCAAACATGGATGAATTATTTCGTAACAGGGACCATGACCCCTAATGTGTTGCATATATACGAGAGATAATCCCGTCGATGGGTCAGCCAGAGCATAAGATCCAGCCGCGCCATCCCAACCGAACTCACCCTCGGGAACCCCGTCTTTATTTCTCAATCGGGTGCGAACGCCGTAACCATATCCATAAGGGTCAGGCTTCATGTTTCGAAATTCGGAAAGTTGAAGTGGAGCTAATCGATTGGTTCTCATTTCATTGATAGAATCTTCAGAAATAATCTGCACGCCTTGGGTTGAGATGCCACCATTGGCCAGAACATCCATGATTATAGATATGTTTTGACTCGTCGAATACAGCCCCGCACCCCCGGATACTAAATTCGGAGCCGGAACATATTCATTCGAATACGCATTCGGCAAGACCATTCCGGTTTCTTCGTTATAAACATACATGTCAGAAGCCCGCAAACCGCTCATACTACCGGGGAAAAAGGTAATATCTTTCATCCCGCAAGGACTCCATATATTGTCTTTCATCAATGTTTCCAAATCTTTGCCGGAAACCTTTTCCAGAACAGCTCCCAAAACATCATGGCATAAACTATAGCAAAAATGCTCCCCCGGATCAAAATCCAATCCAGATATAGCCAAAGCATCCGCAAGATCACGCACATGAAATTGATCGCCCTTGCTACGAAGCGCTTGGAGAATTTCCGGAGTAGTTAATTCATAGTTCAAACCAGCCGTCATCGTCATCAAATTCTCTATAGTGGGCCTCGTCTTAGGCGATCTTAGGGACCCTGAATCCCGCACTTGGATGTCCTTCCACGACGGGAGATAGTCTTCAACTAAATCATCGACTTGAAGTAAGCCTTTCTCCACGAGTTGCATTGCAGCAAAATTTGTAAATATCTTGCTCAAAGAAAACACATAGTACATATCTTCAGGGCTGACCGGCCGATGCTGTTGGGAATCTGCAAACCCAAAACATTGATAATACAGAACTTTTCCCTTGTGCATAACACGGCACTCACCCGCCGGCACGTGGTAAATCTCGTGCGCCATTTTTAGACACAAATCCAATTTTTCCCAATCCATAGTCTAAAACCTCGCAGAGCAGGCGTTTGTAACAGTGTTACAATGCATTTTTTTACACAAATCGCTTCTTCAAAATTGTCTTTAGCAATAAAAAATCGAAACCTCAGCTTCATTTTCTAATTTAAAGGACACCCAATTACTATGCCGGCATTCTATTCGGCTTAGGAAATGGGTGTCCGATTTTCTATTCATCAGCGTCTATTAATCGACATTATTCGCGAAATTTTTCTCTTTGTTCTAGTCATCAAAACCTTCAGCTATTACCATTTATTTGACGTCCTCTTGCGGTGCGACGACTCGGGCGCGGCTACTGACAGCAAATTGTGCCATCAGATCAGCATTTTCCGGAATCCACTCCATGGAAATACGACGTTCCACAATTCGCTCTGTCTCCAGGATGTCAAACGTGGCATCTGCAACTTCTCTATCGCCGGAAATCTTACGCAAGGCCTCCCCGACGATTTTAGGACGTACAGCTGCCGCTTTACCGAAATCGATTGCGGCTTTCTTTTCGGCCGTACTGCGAATGACACTAACTTGATTGGCGCCATCCTGTTTAATAGCAGAAGTGACTTGACGAAGTCGATTAACGACCTTGCTCTCAATCTGACGAATCATCTCATTATCTCTGAAATGCACTTTGCGAATATAACAGGAGCCCAATAGATAGCCCCATTCAGAAGATTTGCCCGAGACTTCCTCGCGAACCATTCGGCTCATTGCATGGCGGTCATCCATCATTTTCTCCAATGGAAGATTTGAAAGGCTTCGGACGGTCGAACTGCCGACGTTTGCAGCTAGTGATCCGCGCGGGTCCGAGTTCTGAAAGATATAGTTCACGGGATCACTGATGTACATCTCATACCAAACACCGACCCCCATCGGAGCCCCTTCTTCAGAATTGACGGGCTGACTGCGAAGGTATTCCTGATCCAATCTCAAGTCAACCTTGTAACGGCGTCCGATTGTATGAAGAAACAAAGCACGCGGCCCGAACTTTAACCACAACAAATGCAGACCCGGTTCGGAGATTACACCGACTACATTTCCGAAAAGAGTGTATACCACGGCTTGTTTTTCTTCTACTACGACATATGCCCCCAAAATTTTGGCCACAGTCAATATTGCCCAAATAACAAATGGCGCCAGAAAGAACCCGATAATGAGATATGGCAACGAATCACTAAACATACCGTCGGCAAATGCCTCGAAAAAGCTGAAAAATTCATCAAACATGGTCTTTCCTCCCGACGATCCTTGTAGTTTGGTCGAGCATCGCTAATTTTGCGTTCCGAACATATAGATTAAGTGCATCCTTGCCACCTTCAGCCTTGAGCTTAGTCAATTCCTCGGAAAGCTTGAGGAGCTTTTCAATCTCGCCCTGTGCTTTAAGTGTTTCAATTTCAACTGCCCTTCTGGACTCGACTATTCGCTGATCCGCAGAAGCCTGCGCCAGGCTGATATCCGAAGATACCTGGTTGTGCGCCGTGTTAATGGCCGCCAGCGCAGATTCAACCTCTGCCGGCGGATCAATCCCGGTAATAA
Source organism: Clostridiaceae bacterium (assembly GCA_012718915.1). GTDB lineage: Bacteria > Bacillota > Clostridia > Saccharofermentanales > Saccharofermentanaceae > DUPM01. The sequence continues at coordinate 16,606 of JAAYBI010000065.1, read as the reverse complement.
GTGAAGCCTCCAATGCTATGCCATAGCGCGCTTCGGAAACAGCACATTCTCTGTCCATATGTTCGTTAAGATCTCGAAGGTTTTTACGAAGATCATTGATTGAAATGCCCTGAACCATTGGCGAAAGATCCGCGTCTGCATTCGGGTCAATAGCCATAGGTTTCCCCTCAAAGTTTGCGATTCTTTCACGAAGGACAGACACAAAATATCCCATGACATACGCAATCGGGTTTTTCACGGCGAATATGTATGCATACAGGTTGCGGTCCGAGATGCGATAACGTATTTGTCCTGTCAACCCGATATTGAGTTGATCTTTCGTCACCGCATCCAAAATCGTATTATTATGGTTCGCTTTTGGGCTCTCCGGATCATATGCCAGATTGACTGTCTCAATCGCAATTGAAACCTTGTGCACCTTTTCCCAAGGCATTTTAAAATAAGGGCCGCCGGGCTGAATGACCTTGACGATCGGATAGTTGTATCGTTGCTTTTCGCTTTCATCCATGCCATCCGAGATAGTATCATCGGCCGTCATTTTGTCAGAAATTCTTTGTGCCTTTCCAAAAACGGTCTTGACCGCACGCTCATTCTGATTCACTATAAAAAATCCAAAAACCACGTAGCGCACAATCAAATAAATCAGAACGCCGAGCAAAATATATCCTAACTCCATTCAGATTCTCCTCCTTATTAGTTAATTATCAAAAAGGCATATGCTACAGAATTGTCACAGCATTATCATATTATCACATAACATGCTGATCTGATTATTCTGTTGTTTTATTATCAAAACGTCAATTTATGTTGTTCCCGATATTTTCTCCGTCAATTATCATTCACATCTGTCATAATAGTGGAAGAACTATGGTTATGAACAGTGAGGCTTATTATGAAGATATTTCATCTGTCCGACCTACATATCGGCAAGCGATTATTTGAATTTAGCCTGATCGAAGATCAGCGCTTTATTTTAGATAGGATACTCACTATGGCTCAGCAAGAAAATCCGGATGCGGTAATAATCGCCGGGGATGTTTATGACAAATCTACGCCTTCCGCAGAATCAGTGATTTTGTTTGATGACTTTCTTAGCAATCTTTGCCGAAGCAGAATCCGTGTTTTCGTCATTTCCGGAAATCACGATTCACCGGAAAGAATCGCATTTGGTTCACGAATTGTCAGTAGCAGTGGTGTTTATCTCTCACCGGTTTATTGCGGTGAGATCGAACCGGTCACGCTGTCCGATTCACATGGCGAAGTCGATTTTTATCTTCTTCCTTTCATCAAGCCCTCACATGTCCGACGCTTTTTCCCGGACAGAGAAATCAACAATTATAGCGAAGCACTTTCCATCGCCCTAAAAGGTTTTCCAAGCCGGGCATCCCGACGAAACATCTTGATTACACATCAATTTGTCACGGGTGCCAGCAAAAGTGACTCCGAGGATATTTCGGTCGGTGGTACCGATAATGTCGACGCGGAGGTTTTCAACGGCTTTGACTATGTCGCTCTCGGCCACCTTCACAGCCCCCAGAATGTCGGCGGCAAACATTTGCGATACTGTGGTTCTCCACTTAAGTACTCTGTGTCCGAATGCAATCAAGAGAAGTCCGTGACCGTCATTGAGCTTGAAGAAAAAGGAAGCCTTGAAATACGAACGTTGCCCTTGAATCCATTAAGAGATCTGAGAAAAATCAAGGGAAACTATATGTCTGTCACCGATAGAAGCACTTACGAAGGCACCGATACCTCGGATTTCATCCACGTCACTCTGACGGATGAAAATGACGTTCCCGACGCCATGGCCAAGCTCCGGGTCATCTACCCGAATATCGTCCATCTGCACTACGATAACAGCCGAACCCGCGAAAACCGCGAAGTGCTGATTGACTCGAACTTTTCTATGCGCTCGCCGATTGAACTTTTTTCGCACTTTTACGAGATTCAAAACAATCAACCGATGGACAATAGACAGTCCGAAATTATCGAAGCGTTTATCGAATCCATTTGGGAGGATCAGAAATGAGACCATTAAAGCTGACCATAAGGGCTTTTGGACCCTATGCTACTGAAACCGCTATCGATTTTTCGCCATTTGGCCGATCCGGTCTATTCCTGATTTCCGGAGATACCGGTGCCGGAAAGACAACCGTTTTTGACGCGATTTCTTTCGCACTTTTCGGACAGCCCAGTGGTCAGAATCGCGAGCCATCCATGATGCGTTCAAAATATGCGGCTCCTTCTACGTCAACTGAAGTTTTGTTATGCTTCGAACACAGGGGGCTTATTTATCACATCCGACGCAATCCGGAGTACGAACGCCCAAGTCTCAGAGGAGACGGCACCACAACCCAGCGTGCTGAGGCAGAACTTACCTTGCCCGGTGGTCAATTAATCACTAAGAACCGGGATGTCAATAACGCAATCCAAGATCTCCTGGGAATTGACCACAATCAATTTGCTCAAATCGCCATGATTGCTCAGGGTGATTTCATGAAATTACTTGTCGCGGATACAGAAGACCGCATGCGTATATTTCGGCAGATTTTTGCAACGGATCGATACAATCGTCTTCAGGATTTATTAAAGCGAAAGTACTCAGAACTGTCTCGCGAAAGAGAGATCCTCGACAGTGAGATATCTGTCTACATTAAGTCTATTGACTGCGACCAACAGTCACGGTTTTTCGAGATCACGACACAGGCTCGGCAAAACGAATTACAGTTAGACGAGATTATATTCTTGACAGAATCTTTGATTCGGGAATCCCAAGATGAAATAGACGAAAAAAAATTGATGGTTTCTATGATTCAAAAAGATCTCGACGTGGTCACTGTCAAACACGCCGAAGCTAAGGGATTTGAAAAGCTGAAAGACGACTTAGCTCGAGAGCAGGTCGAATTTAATAATACCTTAGCCGCCCACAATCTTGCCAATACTGCTCTCGAAAAGGCCCGGCATTTTGAACCCGAACTCAAATCGATCGAGCAATCGATCGCCATAAATACTGAACTATTGAAGACATACGAGCTTCGGGAGCAGAAACGTCGAGCCTATGCGACTGCCAAAGATACTCTCGAAAAAGAAATCGCACAACTCGATTTCGATCGCAAGCAAGAACAATCTTTGCATGCACAACTTGCCACACTAAAATCCGAATCCGACCAACTCAGATTGATCGTCGAGGACATCGAGAAACTCAGTCATTCTTTCAACGAGGCCAAAAGGAATCTGCTTTCGATTGAGGAACTCGAGGCTCGCTACAAGCAACTTCACAAGATTCAATCCGATCGTGAAAAAGCACAAGCAGACTATCTGCTCGCTCAGCATACCGCCGATGAAGCCGAAGCCGGTCACCGAGAATTACAGAAGACTTTTCTTGCCGAACAAGCCGGTATTCTGGCAATGACGCTCGAAGATCAGAAGCCCTGTCCGGTATGTGGCGCTTCAGAGCACCCCAAGCCCGCAAAACTCGCAGATAACGCTCCCACTCAGGATACAATTGACCGCGCGCAAAAACACGCCTCCAGGCTAAACGAACTGGCGAGGCAAAAGAGCGCTGAGGCACGAATACTATGTGGACGAGAAGAGGAAGTTCTCGCGGACTTCGAGGCAAAACTTTTGATGATACGTTCTCGCTTGAGTATAACTGATGCGACCGACCATTCGGTTATCATGCAGCAAGACATACCCGTTCTTATCGAAAAGTACACATTTGAGATGAACGATTGCTCGACCCGAATCACCGAGGACCGCAAACGCCACGAGCGATTGGACGAACTGGATGCGATGATGAATACAATCGCTACGAATATCAAGTCTCTCCAACAAGTAATCCAGACCAAAAGTGATGCCGTTTCTCGAAAGTCCGGTGAGCTGCGGGTCGAATGTTCTCATATTGAAGAACTGAATCAATCCTTGGCGCATCCGACTGAATCGGCGGCCCGAAAAGAGCTTGAACAGATTAATTCTCGCTTCAAGACACTCGAACGTTCTTTACAAGAGGCACGACAAGAATTTGAACGAACTAAGAGTTTACTTGATACGCATAAAGGTACAGTTGATTTGCTTCTCTCTCAGATTTCTGAAGCACCGACTTATGATCTCGAGGCACTTTCAATGCAAGAGCGCACCCTCCTTGAGCGCAAATCCGCTTATGAAAATCGCCTGACCCATATTACTTCTCAGAAGCGAACCAACGAATCCGCCCATAAAAATCTCAAGGAAAAAAGCCATGCAAGGCAATCCCTCGAGACGGAACTCGCTCGCGTTGCGACACTAACGCAAACAGCAAACGGCAATCTGCGCGGCAAAGAAAAAATCATGCTCGAGACCTATGTTCAGATGCATTACTTTGATCGAATTATTTGCCGGGCGAACATACGACTAATGACCATGACCGGCGGCCAGTATGAACTGACGAGAAAAACCGAAGCGACTAACAACCGATCCCAAAGCGGTCTTGAACTGGATGTTATTGACCACTATAACGGCTCCTCTCGAAGCGTTAAAACACTCTCCGGCGGAGAATCATTCAAGGCTTCACTTGCTCTTGCGCTCGGATTGTCCGACGAGATTCAAGCCTCGACCGGCGGAATCCGTCTGGATGCAATGTTCGTTGACGAAGGATTCGGATCTCTGGATGAAGACTCTTTGCAGCAAGCCATTAAGATATTGGACGAGCTCTCTCAAGGCGAGCGCTTGGTCGGCATTATCTCTCACATCAGCGAACTCAAGACTCGCATTGACAAGCAAATCATCATCACAAAAAACCGTGCCGGTGGAAGCACGGCACGCGTCGTAACTTAATGCCTATGCTCTGATGTGAAAAAACCATGGATGCCCTACCCATGGCTTTTTCACTTATCATTAAGTTATTCGTCGGAATATCACTCAGGATAAATCCGGCTCATGTTGAATAAATACCCCATCGTCCAAATCTTTAAAAGCCTGAGCGAGCTCCTCTCGAGTATTCATGACAATCGGCCCACCCCATGCAATCGGCTCCTTAAGCGGCGGAGCGGATAATAGAATAAACCTTGCACCACTTCCTCCTGCCTCAAAAAATAGCGTATCGCCCATAGTAAAAAGTGCGGCTTGTTTCTCTTGTATATAGTCACGGTCCTGATTATCCAATCGAACCGAGCCCGAAAACAAGTAGGCAAACATCGTATGATCCGGATCACAATCCAACGATATTGATGAACCGGGATTAATCGCAATGTCCAAATAGGTTGCCTTAACATATTTACCCTCAAAAGCACCCTTTTGCTCTTTATATATTCCTGACAAGACTCGAATGGTCACACCCTCTTCTTCTACCACCGGAACATTTTCGGATGTAATATCACCATATGACGGATCGACCATTTTATCTTTTGCAGGAATATTGAGCCACAACTGTGCCCCGAGCATTCGCGGTGAAGCTTGAGGCATCTCCTGATGAATAATTCCGGATCCGGCCGTCATCCACTGGCAATCCCCACTCAAAATACTCCCGCGATTTCCCAAACTGTCTTTATGCTCAATATCTCCTTCGATTAAATAGGTGACGGTCTCAATGCCTCGATGCGGATGCCACGGAAAACCCTTGATATAGTCACTTGGATTTATCGAATCAAAGGCGTCCAGCATAAGAAAAGGATCAAACTCTGAAGTCTCTGCCTTGGCGAAAACCCGAACCAGATGAACGCCTGCTCCGTCGATTGAAGGCGTACCGCGAATGATCTTACTAACTTTTCTTTTCATAAATTAATCTCCTTTCATCACACACTATATAGACGCAAAAAGACAGATATTATCATACATAAAATATGTTACCACACTTCAGGGTGCCGCAACTAACTCGACACGGTTACCCTCGGGATCGAGCACAATACTCTCATAATAATGGTCTCCCGTCTCTCTCGGCGCTCCGACGACCATTACGCCGTCGGCTGCAAGACGGGCAGTCAGTCGATCCACCTCTTCTCTCGAACCAAGAGAAAAAGCAAGATGCGTCAAGCCCAGATAGCCGTCCGTTTTCTGTGCGGCCTTCGTATCCGGACGGGACATAATTTCAATACGCGTCCTTCCCGAAAACGCCAAAAAATAGGTCTGTAGTCCGGTGCGAGAATTGGTATAACGATCGTTCACCGAAGCGCCGAAATATTTGACGTAAAAATCTCTCACTTCTTCGAGTTGATCGACATAAATCGCCAGATGATCTAAATATACATTCATAAACTACGCCCTTACCTTCATAATAAAACGGTTCAGAGACTACTCGTCCGAAAATCATCTGAGCGTATCCGCTAATTCATGCTCTGACAGACAACACTCATCGCATTCATTACGCACCCATTTCTTTAGGTATATTATTCTTGTTTAGTCTCTGATAAATCGGCTTCGGCACTCTCCTTAGTATCGTTTTCGCCAAGCGACTCCAGGGGAACAATCGGACACAGCGAATCTAGAAGATCAATGTTTTTTCCAGTCAATTGCCTAAAACGAACCTTCGTACGATCTAATGTTTCTTGAATGCGCTTAATCTCATTCGGACGCTTTATCTTAAGCGTCGTCGTCTTTATCAATTCCTGAAAACTGTATACATAACTCCTGATACCCTTGTATCCCGGAATCTCGCGATTAATCTCCTGAACTGCCTGATCCAAACGAGATGCCATCTCTTCCTCAGACAAGCCTTCTCTATTCATATATTCTGCGTCCAAAACAAATTTTGCGTTGATAACAACATCGCCCTCTTCAACTTCATCGCCAAAAACCAGCGATTCTTTTATAAAGGAATATCTCGTAACGAGTTGCTCTATTTCTTCCGGAAAAACCTTCTTGCCGCTCTTGAGAACAATCATCGACTTCAGTCGACCGGTAATAACAAGACATCCGTGCTCATCGACACGCCCGACATCTCCTGTATGAAACCATCCATCGGTATCTATAACCTCATTGGTCGCCTCGTCATCCTGATAATAACCTTGCATGACCACCGGTCCTTTAACCAGAATTTCGCCTTCTCCGCCATTTATATCGGTATCAATTGCGATCGTGATACCGGAAAGCGGACGTCCGACCGTGCCGGGCACAAATACTTTGTCATTACATCCCGCAACAACCGGTGCAGTCTCCGTAAGTCCGTAACCTTGAATGATGCGTACACCAATTTGATCGAAAAAACGAATGATCTCCGGGTCGATTGGCGCTGCTCCGCATATCCCAATACGAAACTGTCCTCCAAATGCCTTATGAATCGACTTAAACAACACTCTTCTCAGGTCAATCTTGACTTTTCGAATCTTGCCTGTCAGTCGAATAACTTTCTTAATTGTATCTTCTTTACCCTTTTTCCGAATTGAATCCCAAACCTTATTGTAAAAACTCTCGAAAAGAGCCGGCACGCCGATTAACAGATTGATTTTGTACTCCACCATGTTTTTCTGAATGTAACGAAGACCATCGCAAATACATAGACAAGCACCCATGTAAATGCCATAAAATAATCCGCAAGTATTTTCGAAAGTATGGTGAAGCGGCAGTATTGAAAGCATTCTCGTGCCGACCGGAAAGCGAACAACACCGGCTAATGAACGGATATCTTCGGTGATATTACGGTTGCGAAGCAATACACCCTTAGACATGCTGGTGGTGCCGGAGGTAAATAGCAGAGAAGCAATTTGTTCGGGATCGATGTCACGTTTTAAAAATGAATCATCACCCTCGTCCAAAAGAACCCGTCCCTTGCCCAACAACGTGTCCAGGTATTGAATTCCGGAACGATCATCCTTGTCCGCATCTTTCGACCCAGGCTTCATCTGAATCAATAATTTCAGCGAAGGGACAGCATCTTGAGCCTCCTTCATAATATCGGCAAAAGAGGGATCGAATATTGCCGCCGACACTTGCGCTCGTTCCAAAAGAGAAACGATCTCCTCCTTTTTTAATAATTTATCCAGAGGAACCGAAATACCTACACCGTTAACCACAGCCAAATGCGATATACACCATCTGTAGCTGTTATCTCCGATTATGGCAATCTTCTGATCCTTCAAGCCGAGCGACATCAACGCAGTTCCGAAAGCATCTACATCTGCGCCGAGTTCCCTATAGGTACGATGTAGAATCTCCCCGTTCGGTGTATCACGAAAACGAAATGCAGGCAAATTACCATAAAGCGCAACGCTTTGTTGAATCATTTCTCGCAGATTTGAAAACGGCCGAACTTTGTAATACGTCTCGGATGTCATGATTTGCATGAACAATACCTCCCTTAATAGATGAAATGCAGTCGACTAAAATGAAGAATAGCTTAGCAAAATAAAAAATCCGACAGACTGATTAAAAAGATATAAGCAAAAGAGATATTGTCTGCCCTTGACTCAGCTACTCTTATCAATGCTATCTATCCATTATGCCATGATTTCTAGTCTTTAGGAGCGAGTCGGTCATATAAAGCGCATCAAATACGATTAATCCATCTTATTTCATGCGAAGTAGCTCCCTCGAAAGCGACGTACGCTGCACACCTATCTGATCCGCCAGAGCTTTTGCTCATCGGAAGTCGAATTCGATTTCTATTTTGACGTTTTGACTCCTCTTCAACATAGCGCAAAATGATCTCGTAAATGCTCTGATTAACATCATTTCTCAGTTTGTCACCGAGCAAAATCGCATTGTCGGACAAAAGCAAAGCGTCGGATGATCTGCAAAATCTCCGACGCTTAATATGATGAAATGTCGAGCCCACTAGTCTGCCGCTACCCAAAGAATGACCATTGATCGAATCAAGATATCCTTTTTCATCGGACTAATACGCTTCTCTGAAATATTGGTTGCAGCCTGATCCATGCTATCCGAAAGTGCTTGTGTATCAGTCTCAATCTGCTCCTCAAGTGCTTTCAATTGCTCTTTATAAGCGTCAACCGTGTCCTTTGTGCGCTTAATATCTCCTTGCTCCTTCATGGTTCGGCTCGCACCGCGCGCTGCCGTAGTCGCCTTGCCGACACTGGATGCTGATACACGCTTCTTACCCATGAAAGCACTCAAAAAAGTCGCACCAACCGAAATCGCCGTCTGAAGACCTTGAGTTTTGGCCTGCTCTTTTTCACGGTCGACTGCCTGTTCCGCCTTTCGAATTTTCTCCTCAAGTGACTGAATCTTTACTGCGAATTTTTTGCGAAGCGCCTCTATTGCAGCATCTCGATCCTCTCGAACTCTTTGTTGAATACGAATTTGAAAATCACGTTCACTTTCACCCGGGAGCGCCATCATTTTTAAGTCTGGATTTTCTAGAAGCGTCACGGACTTATTGCGAAACAGCCAATCCGTCAACTCTCGCTTCCAAGCAGTGTAATTACGGCTCAGCCGAGCCGCTTCCGGCAAAGCAGCGGTCGATGCGCCGGCCGGCAATGCCGTATCTAACTGATCTAAAGCGTATTCAAGCTCTTCGGCTTCATCCCAGTCCGCCACGAAAACACCATCCTTTAGGGCGGTATAGAGCGCGAGTTCCTGACTGCTTTGCATTCCTGAACCAGCATCCTTGTACCCAATCTGAGCAATACCCAACAAAGTCGGAACGTAAGCAGTTGCTCCGCTCTTGCTCAGTACATATTGCCGAATATCCGAAGGCAGATTAGGAAGCATTCCACCGGGTATCGGTGCTTCATTTGGCGAAGGGGAAGCCACTGCGACGTTCGCCGGTGCCGGAGCCGATTCCATGACCGGAATAATCGATTCTTGCTGTGCCGTAACGCTGCTCGAAGAAGGGTTCGGGATCATCGCCGAACCGGAAGAAGCTTCTCTGATCGCCGGATTCTCGCTGTAAAGTTTCTGAATCAGATTGCGCGTAAGCGGCCCACGAAGATATGACATACACCATCTCGTACGTAATAGCGTCGGTGCACGATCATGAACGTTATTCATTAAGAAGACGCGCTTGTCCAGTCCGGACAAAAGCTGATCCATCTGCTGACGATCAAATCCCGTTCCCTGGCTCGCCGCCGCACCTTCCAGCCCCTCTAAAACCCGAGCTTTATCGCGCTCGGTCTGTAAACGTCCGATAAACCAAGTGCCGGTATTGGACAGCCCCTTATAATCCAAATCTGCAGGATTCTGTGTGGTCAGTACTACACCTAACCCGAAAGCTCTGGCTTGCTTCAATAATGTAAGCAGAGGCGCTTTAGACGGTGGCGTCGCAACCGGCGGAAAAAATCCAAATATCTCGTCCATGTACAGAATCGCGCGCAAACTGCCTGTGCCGCTTTGTTGGCGTGTCCACGAAAGCACTTGATTCAAGAGAATCGTAACGAAAAACATACGCTCTGCATCATTCAAATGCGAGATGGATAATACGGAAATTTTCGGCTTCCCGGAAGCTGAATATAATAAGCGGTCGATATCAAGCGGATCGCCTTGCATCCATGTTGCAAATTTAGGAGACGCGAGCAAGTTATTAATCTTAAGCGCAAGCGCCAGTCTGTCCTTGGCCGGATAGAAATCTTCCATATCAATTACACCGATTTTTTGAATCGACGGTTGCTGAATACTCGCAATCAGAGTGGCAATATCCATTCCCACACCAGATTGAGCGGCATTGATGAGCAGGTTGGACAATAGAATATGTTCCCGACTCTGAATCGGGTCCGCATCAATACCGAGCAGCGACAACAACCCGGAAACCGTAGAAGAAATTTGTTCCAGGACCACCTCCTGATCCTCTTCTAAAGAAACAGACTTCGGCGTCAACTGTTGTAAGACTGAAATAGGAGCAGCCGCTGTACTGCCGGGCGTATATAATGCAAAATCAGTCTTTTCGCGCATCATGGCAATACGTTTGCCGTCCTGACCCCAATCTCTGAGCCCGTCGGACCATACTTTTGCCTGAGCGGCAGCAAATTCATCCGGAGTCTGTCCGGCATTAACCGCCTCAGTCTCGTTAATCCATGGGCGAAAGTCCTCCGGAGCCAGATCAGGAAAAGCCAAAAACAAGTTGGCCATATCGCCCTTGGGATCAATAACAATCGCCGGGATGCCATCAATCGCGGCCTCCTCAAGTAGTGAAAGACACAATCCGGTCTTCCCGCTTCCGGTCATACCGACGCAGACTGCATGGGTTAGAAGATCCTTCGAATCATACAGCAAGTAATTCGGTAAATCCTGCCTTTGGTTCGGGTCATACTCGCGGCCGAGATAAAACGCATTGAGATTTTCAAAACTTTCCATAGTCGAAGTATCCTTTCAGCTCATGTAATCAGTAATCGATAAAACTATTTTATCAGACAAATGGACAAGAAGATGCTAATACTCTAAAAAAATAAGATATTTCAAGAATACTCTACAATAAGGACAGAGCTGTCTCGCAAGCGGAAATAATACAAACGCTGTCTCGGGTTCTTTATCTATTCCCAAGAATAGTGTAGTAATGCTTCGGGGCGAACAACTGAGTTATTGGGATGCAAGTTGAACAGTGTGCATTTACCACCGTCCCGGACAATATTCGACTAGAAATAGAATGACTCGTAAGCGAGGGTAGCGACGGCTGTGGCGGTGGTGGAATGGGCTGTACGGCGTTGGTGGTGTGCTGGTGTGGGCCGTTCGGCGTTGGTGGTGTGCTGGTGTGGGCTGTTCGCGAAACGTTTCGCTTCAGGGAATTACAGACAAAATCATCAAAATTTCCCATTTCGTATGTATTAGAGTGTGAAGAAGAAGCTGTTCAGAAGCACAAATACATACGAAACTGCACAAACCCAGCCATTTCGTATGTATTAGACTACGCAAATGTGGCAGAATTATTAGAAAAATACATACGAAACAGAATACTTGTAACAGTCTTGTATGTATTAGAATGTAGCAAAACGTTTCACGCTAAGTTGATAATCAAAGTCAATACATACGAAACGGTAAATAAAGCACCTCATGACTTCGTATCTCCTTGAGAAAGTTGCAGATTACCGCCAAAAGTTACAAAACATCAGAATTTTGCGGTAGATCTTGAGATAATCATTGCATCGGGAAGCGGAGAAGATATGTAATTACCGCCAAAAGATGCAAAAATTCCGATTTTGGAGGCAATTACATACGACACAGCTCAAACTCAACCATTTCGTATGTGTTAGAATGTAATATATAATTCATCTCGGCCCGCTATTGCCGCCCAAATCACCCAAACTCTCCGCTTAGTCGGTATATGCATTTCACTTGCTTTTTCGCGCAAATCCCGTACCGGCATAATCATTCAAAACACTCCATATCCTCGGATATTGACGACTTCAACGTGCCCGGCACGGAAATATTTTCCGTGGCGTATCTCTGGTAAAAGACTTGAGCAACATTTCCAGCGTCAAAATCCGTTAACGACAGTATCCGTGTCTTGTCACACAATAACATTCATGCCTTTCACGGAACTAGGTGTCTAGCCCTGACTTCGAGGCACTTGTATTAATCGATTAATATAGTGTAAAATGTTCATTAGTTTACGAGCGGAGGTTTTTTCATGCGTCTTCACATTCACGAACTGGAGCACAGTTTCGATTCTCATACGGTTCTCAACAAGGTAACCTATACTTTTGAACGAGGGCGCATATACGGTTTGTTGGGCCGCAACGGTGCCGGAAAGACCACTCTGTTCAATTGCCTTGCAAGTTACCTTGAATTCAATAGCGGACGGATTGCAATTGACTACAATGACGAGGCAACCGATGCGCCTGGTTTCTTTGAGTCCGTCTCAGCTTCATCCAATCAATCAAGGAACTACAAAGAAAGTGATATTGGATTTGTATTCACGCAACCACACTTACCCGAGTTTATGACCGGCCGAGAGTTCATCAAATTTTTCATTGAGATAAACGGAGGCAAAATTCAGAATCCGAAAGAAGTCGATGATTATTTTCGAATGGTTGCATTCAACCCTGCCGACGGGGATCGCCTGATTAAAGGCTACTCGCACGGCATGATGAATAAACTTCAGATGCTTATATCCATGCACATACTGAAACCGCCGGTCATCTTACTCGACGAGCCGCTGACTTCTTTCGACGTTGTTGCCGCTCTCGAAGTCAAAAACATGATTAAGAATATCAAGAAGGACCATATCATCATATTTTCAACACACATACTCCAGCTGGCTCAAGATTTGTGCGATGAGATTGTCGTCCTTCATGATGGTCAATTGCGTCCGATACCACCTGAAAAAATCCATTCTTCGGAATTCGAGGCAGAGGTCATTGCATTGCTTCAAGAACCTGAATCCCAAGCATAACCAGATACTTCACTACCGGAGGATATTAATATCATGAGTCACACCACAACCAAGACGCCGGCTCGCACATATTTTGCCATGATGCTCACGTCTCGAAAAATCTCGTTATCGGTTACACTCAATCGATTCATCTTTTTTTTGACGAGACTACCGATCGTTGGCAAATCCATCCCCACAAGCCTTTATGGCGAGTATGAGAGCAAAATCGCTCTCGTCGTCCTTGCAAACATTGTTCGACTGTTCAAACGCCTTATGATGAAAGCTCTATATCTTGCTTTCCTTCTCGCCAGTTGCGCGTGGGCCTTAGATATGGGCGGACGGACTGAAAGCGGATTGCTTTCAGCAACCATCTATAATTATGCCCTTCTCTTTTTCTTTTTCTTTAGTTATATCGGAGCCGGCATAGCCTATGGCAAGGCGATGAATCTCGATGCGTCGCTTGATCTTATGCTGATTGATAAATTTCGTGTGGATAGCGCGATATATATACCTGCAAGAATTTTCGAGCGAAAGATAATCGATTTTTTCGCCTCTATCCCTTACGCGATCCTATTATCAACGAGTCCGGACTACAGCATATTTGACGGCCTGTTGATTCTCATGACGATGGCCATGAGCAAAATGACTTTTGAGGCTTTATACCTATTGTTTTTCAAACACCTCTCCCTATCCAAAAAAAGAAATCGCAAATTTTTCAATTACTTAATCCTCGTTGTCGCGATTGCCGTTTTCCCCGCCCCGTACATTCTAATAATCTCTAATAATACTTTCAGCGTAAGCTCTGTTGTCTTGCATCCGTTATTTATTTTGGGAATGATCATCGCTTCGGTACTCTCCGCTTTATACGTCCTCAATTTCCAACAATATCGTGAGCTTGCTTGGACATCCGTTGTTAACTTCAACATCGCTTTAGAAAAAAGTAAAAATAGCACGAAAGACAAAAACTTTGCAACGGTCAAGAATGCCATCGATCAAGATACCAACACTGCCGAAGATCAAATGTTATATTCTCATCTGTCGGGCTATGCCTATTTCAATCGAATTTTTGTTCGCAGACATCGCAAATACTTCAACAAGCACATGTTGTTTCGGGGCTGCGCATTAGCTGGCATCAGCCTGAGTTATATTGGAATTACGACCTTTTTCCGATTCTTTTCTGATCGTCCGATTACCAGCGTTTCAGAACGCACATTTCATATTCTGCCACTTTGCTTTGGTGTTTTTTATTTTCTTTCTCTGGGTCGCTCTGCGACTGCAGCCATGTTCCGAAGTTGTGATTCGGCCATGCTGACCTATCCCTTTTATCGAGAGAGCAAGGCCGTCCTTCGTAGCTTTTACCATCGCTTTAAGACCATCTTGTATTACAATTTGCCGACGTTCATGGGTATCTTGGTCATCTCCGTAGGCTTCGATATCTTTGGAAATTTCTTCGAGCACCATACATCTCTTAAGAGCATTCATTACATCGAGATGATTCCGTATATCATCGCCTGTACCATGATCTGGATCTTTTTCTCCTTCCATGATCTGTTCATTTACTATATCATCCAGCCTTATACCTCGGAACTCGGTGTAAAAAGCAAATTATTCAACATCGTACAGGGTGTAGTATATTACATCTCTTGGATGAATTTTCAAATGTCAGAAGTTAATATGACAATTTACATGGCTGTTCTCATTATCGCCACACTGATCTATTTCATCATCGGTATCTTGTGCATCAATAAATTTTCCGCAAAAACGTTCCGACTGAGATAAGCTTCTCAATCCCGATTCCGCAGAATATTCACATAAAAGACCGAGAGACAATCACTCCCGGTTCTTTTTTTATTTATCAGACTGCTATAATGAATACAAAAACGGGAGGATTGTGATATGAATCAAAACACCGTTATCGAAAAACTCGGTCGTCGATTACGCCTCGGTGTCATCGGAGGAGGATCCGGATCGTTTATCGGCGCAATGCACCGCCAAGCCGCAACACTCGACGGCCGCTTCGACATTGTGGCTGCCGCACTATCTTCCCGCCCCGAAAAAGCCATCCGAGACGGGCAGCAAATCGGATTACCGATGGATCGAATATATACGGACGCTATGGATCTTATAAGGGAAGAGGCAATTCGACCGGATGGAGCCGAGGTCGTTGCGATTATGACACCAAATGACAGCCACTTTGAATATGCGATGGCGGCATTGGACGCCGGAATGCATGTTATTTGCGATAAGCCGATGACTAATACATTATCTGATGCACAAGAGCTTTACAAAAAAGTTTCTTCTTCCGGTCTGATTTTTTGTTTGACTCACAATTACTCAGGTTACCCGATGGTCAGACAAGCACGTGCCATGGTCGAACACGGTGATCTCGGGACGATACGACTTGTCCAGGTCGAATATGTCCAAGGTGGCAAGGCAGATGAGAACGACCCCGCACCCAGTAGCGATTTACCTTGGCGATATGACCCGGTCAGAGGTGGCCCCTCCCTTGTTATGGGTGATATCGGTACACATGCACATCATCTGATGCGCTATATTACCTTTCTCGAAGTCGATGAGTTATCTGCCGAGATTGGTGCAATCGTTCCCGGTCGTAAAACGCATGATTATGCAGGCGCACTCCTGCATCTCAGCAACGGGGCCCGAGCTAGTTTCTGGGTGACTCAAGCAGCGGCAGGCGTAGAAAACAGTCTGAAAATCAGAGTCAGTGGTACCAAAGGATCACTCGAATGGCAGCAAGAAGTACCTCAGCGACTTGACGTAAAACCCTTACATTCGCCGGCAGAAACCATGACCCCTTCCGGACCGAATCTTTACCCCCTCGCGCAGAATGCTTCTCGAATCGTCGCCGGTCATCCGGAAGGGTTTCATGAAGCGTTTGCAAACATTTATAAGGATGCGTCTGATGTAATCGCTTCGAAAATATTCGGAACGGCTCCGGATCACTTGTCGTTGACATTCCCAACTGCGTTCGACGGATTATTAGGCGTCCAATTCGTTCATGATGTCATCGAGTCATCCGACGCTAACGGCAAATGGGTCGTATGCCCATCCGTTGACATTCTGTAGAATTTGGGTCGCATATCACATTCGTATCCTGCATTCCTATATTTTTATATCAAAAAGCCCATGAAGCATGCTTCATGGGCTTATCTGGCTCCTCAAGTAGGACTCGAACCTACGACCCTGCGGTTAACAGCCGCATGCTCTACCAACTGAGCTATTGAGGAATATAATCCGGCAGCGATCTATCTTCCCGGGCCGTTGCCAGCCAAGTATTGTCGACACAAAAGAGCTTAACGGCTGTGTTCGGGATGGGAACAGGTGTGGCCTCTTTGTCATAGCCGCCGGAATGGT
>JAAYBI010000064.1 GCA_012718915.1 Clostridiaceae bacterium | reverse complement strand
CTTCAACAACGAAGCAAATTCTTTCTGAAGGAATTTTTCCTACAGCTGAGATGATCATATCCGGACTCGGATTATAAATAAGAGCAGAATTCTTCTCGCATTCAATAATGAAGCTATTCAATAGAAACTCACACTCAAACGCAGAATCATTCTTGTAGGTGGGATAAAATAAGTATCGAATTATGTCTGTTGGCTTTTGCTCTCTTATCTGCCACGCGCCATCATTAATGATCGTTTCGTCAACACTCACTCCCTGACGCACACGAATATTTTGATTGTTTTTTAGATTATACCAAGGATTAAACGGTTCTCCTGAAATCTTATTAACAGAGCAATAATCATGGAATAACTTCTCGTTCGGAACGAAGAATTTCTTGTAGGTATCCGCAACTTTTTTCAATCTTCCTTTTGCAAGAACAGGTATTGGTTTTAGAGAATATTGCAAGAAATGATCATAGATGTCAAAGAACTCTTCTTCCGTTCTTTTATAAATGGTCTCCCATTTTTTCACAAATGAATTTGCTTTTAATTTATACCATTCTGCAGAATCCGCGACAAAACCATGCTCCCTTTCACGCTTACATAGGTTAAAGCCTATTGCCAGAAAAAGTATCATTTTATTGGCAATTCTAGGAATCCGATTTTGAATTTCCCTAAATAGTGAAACTTGATACGGCATAAAGTTCGTTAAGAAAACAAACAATTCAAGACTCTCTTTGGGCTTGTTTTTTTGCAGTTCCAATGCTTCTTTTTCTGAGAAACATTCTGGCTTATACAGTCCCATTTTTTTAATGAAATCGAAAACGCTCGAGATTTCATCATCGATCATCTCTCTTTGTTGAATAAACGGAACCGCAAATAGTAAGCTCATGTCAGAAGTGACATCAACACCTGCAGCGAAAAGATAGTTAAGTATTTCTTCCCGTTTTTTGAGATCCATTTTTGTTCCTTTACAAGGAGCTACCGCTCTGGAAAATCATTCCGTTCAGGGTTTCGTTCTCCATCCGTCAAGAGTCTTTCCCTTTCTGCGAAGGTTGTCGCTAGAAAAAAAGCATAAAAAAATACGCCATGTCTGGGCAGAATCCCAGACATAACGTAAATAATATAAGCTAAAAATACTCGGAATCAGCGGGCTTGTCAAGCCTTGAATCTGTGTGGCTCTTCACCGATTTCCGTGAAAATTGAACAGGAAACCGGTCCGTGATCACTCCGTTGCCGTTTTCCTACGGCCAATCGTGCTATGATCCGGAATTTTTAAATGCTCGAAGTGCGTACACGAAGCGAGTACCCGGCCGATGGATTTGCTGCATGCCTGTTATTAGTAGCAACATTCTATTGCACGCAAAATGGCGCGATTGACGAATTTCAATCAGTAGTAATCGGCACGAAAGGACGAAACTTCGAAACGGTTCGCTCGTCGGGGTTTGGTACGTGTGCGAAGCCGTTTCGAGCTCCCAAATGAGATGAAACTACGGATAAAACGAAGCATTTCGGCGATTTAGTCGGTATGCGGGCGGCGCGCGGTCTCGTTTTTGATCAATGATTACCGACTAAACGAAGCATTTCAGCGATTTAGTCGGTATGCGTTGCCGGAATATCGCTTTTCGCACGCATCATCGCTTTCGCCTCCGGATGATCGCTATTATTACATATCATCACTCTCGTTGCAGAAAAGCACTGATTCTGTGTTTCACGGAATCAGGTGAAGAGCCTTTTCACGTAACAGTTGTGAAAATATTGCAACGATATAGAATTCGGCTTAATTAACCGATGCGGTCCTTTTCGCGTACGCACGCCGGATGGCGTGAATGGCATGCCATTCGGTATCTACATCGATGTTGTTCAAATAAGATTTTGATGAGTCCACGGTTGCAATGAATCGTGAGCTCATCGATAAGCAGATTGACTCCGGCCATCAGTATAACGGTTATACCGAAAACCATATAATCCTCCTTGCGCAACTCCGGGTTGCGGAATCCTCCGGAAGCGAAACCGCCGGTTGGTGTTCTTTGTTCCATCCCGGCGGGATAATGTTTACGGAACAAGAGTTGTTCCGGAAAGGGAGGCATCTATGAGCGAAAATAACAAAACCCGCTTCAGTTCGAAAAACCCGCGCGAAGAAAGTTATATACTGGAAAAGGAAATGACCGGTCTTCCGGTTCAGGAGGGATGAATATGAGCTTTGGTGAAAATCTTCAGTTTCTTCGTAAAATGCATCGTTCGATGACCCAGGAGGAGCTCGCGGAGCAACTGGGCGTGTCCCGGCAGACTGTGTCGAAATGGGAGATGTCCGGCGCTTTTCCCGAGACGGACAAGGCGATCGCGCTCTCCCGGATCTTCAATTGCTCACTCGACGAGCTCCTGTGTCAGGACATGAATTCCGGAAACGAAGCGTACGAGAATCTCCGCGTGGAGACGGTCCCGGCGTTTGCGTACGTTCGCTACGCGGTGATCAGTCACGAGCCGGAGGACGACGCGATGCGACACATCCGGGATTGGGCGGCCCGCGCCGGGATCAAAGAACCGGAGGTCATCGGCTGGGATTTCCCGTGCGTCTCGCAGGAGCAGATCAACGTCTTTCATATGCACGGCTATTGCGCTGCGTGCATCCTTCCCGAAAAGCCTGTTCCGGTGTCCTGCCATGGAGCGCACGGTGGATCTTCTGCTGGTAGAATACGGAAAGCCAAAGATCCAGTTCGTGTTGGACTTCCGCCGCGCTCTGCGGATGCTTGAGTCTCACTTCCGCAACAAACTTATCGAGATATTTGTTCAACGCCTCGACTTTTCCCTTGGATGCGGCGGCATAGTCACCTGGCGGACAAGCTTTCAAATGTTCGGGCGATTTACAGGGATTTTAGAGCGATGGGAGACGCGCTGTGGGAGCGGTTCAACATGAAGGATAAGGAGCAGATCGGTTGGTATTACCGGTCGATCGCGGCCGCGCTGGAAAGCGAGCTCGGGAAGAAGCTCGCGTGGCAGGAGTATCGGGAGTTGGTCGAGGGGATGTTCGGGTGAGGTGGAACTTTTCGTTGCTCGTGTGTAAACGGGTCGAATATGACAACGGTGAACAGGAATCCTGATAATATGATTACACCTTCATCCACTCGAGGGGGATGAAGGTGTTTGATAAAGGGTCGGGCTTTATCAGCGGAAATTGGTGTTAGATCAATAACCTAACTTGCTCACAATAGCGTCAACCGGTTCTATATCTGACTCGAGATTGTACTTTTTAGTTACTACCAAAACTGTATTTTCAAGACGAATGTAGCATTGATAAAGGTTAAATCCTTCGCCCCAGTCGCCCTTTCCAGTCCATTTATCTTTATTATCCGAATTCTCCAATGTGGTCGTCACGTCTAAACCTAAGCCCTCAATACCCATCTCCATGTTGTCTACCCTTGCATTGAAGAACTTTATTGCATCATCGCTGGAACCAAAAATAGTATAAATAAAATAAGCATCGGGCATAGCATCGGGATCGGTGGAGGCGCCTTGCGTTGCGGAAATAACTTCATTTACAGCAACACCAAACATCTGGGAGATTTCTTCACTACTCCCTCTTTCATCATCGACAATAAATTCTTCGTCCTCCATGATTTCTCGAAACGCTTCCACAGTCATCAACCCTTTCGCAATCAGCGATGCTTCCGCAATCGAAGCTTCCACAGACATCGACGCTTCCACAGTCATCGACTCTTCCGCAGTCATCGACTCTTCCGCAGACATCGACTCTTCCGATTCACCAAGTGCGTAGATAACCATGAAATCAACAGGCTTGTTGAACGGTGATGTTTGTGTCGTAAGAGAGGCAACCTTCGGACACTCCATAGAGGGCACAAAATCATTCCCGGTGTAAATATAGTATCCCTGCTGGTACTTCTTCTCGGCTTCCATGATCTTTTCCGGCAAATCGTTCTGCATAACATAATCGGCATCGAGATCAGGACCTCCGCTGAAAGGATACACCTTTATGTGCATCTTATATTCTTCGGGAAGGATATTATATGCTTTCTGGAGGCCGTCATCTGTATACCAGTCGTTAGAGCTGATCTTGAATATCATGACCTCCGGATTCTCATCTACAAGCTTCATCAGTAGATTGACCTGAGAGACGTTCCAATAATCGAACTCATATCCAATAGCAGGATCCGGACCTGCGAGAGAGTTATAATACACATACTGAAACGGATGGCTGACTATGATAATTACCAGACAGGCGACGAGCTGTGCACTGACCGCACCGACCGATATCCACTTCCATTTTCCCTTTAGGCGAGACACGATAAACTGAACCGCCCCGACAGCAAGTATCAACAGCGCTCCGTTCAAAAAGTAGAAATGCCGCCAACTGTTATAAAGAATGGGCTGCTTGATGATCGCGAAAAGAAGAAACGTCCAGATGTAGACGATACACAGAATATAGATTGGTGTGCTTAGCGAGAATTTCTTTGTTTTGATTTCCTTAATCAGTTGAATAACAGACGTAATATGACCGGTCAGGATAAGTAGGAGAAGTAATAAAGGAGTCGTGACTCCGATCATAACAGGAATATATAGCGGCGGGACCGGACGATGGATCGTGCCCCAGAAATATACGATACCCGGCCAGGCACTGAAGTCCGCGGAACGCTTAAGCGTATAGGAGATGAACTCAATCGGTTCGCGCCAGGCTGCTGGTGAGATCAGGTAGAAAAAACCGAGGAAAGATAGAACTGCTGCCAGTCCGACCAAGAAGTGACGTTTGCTCCACTGCTTGTTGACGGACAAGGAGATGATATACAGAATCCCGAATAGGCCAAAGAGAAAAACGGCAGAAATGCGCGTATTCGTTGCAAATGCGCCGGACAAGGCAAACAAAACAGAATAAATAAATTTCTTTTCCTTAATCATCTTGATGCCGAACCATATACACAACAGAGCAAGGGACATCGTGACGATATCCTTACTGTTATAATGGCCTTCCGCAAAGAAACGCGGACTCAGATAAAGAAACAAGCTTCCGAGAGCACCATACTTCCAGTCTCCACAGAGCGTCGCACATATGAAATACAGCGCGACTACGCCGGCCATAAAGATCAAAAACGTATAGCCATGCCAAAGGATCATCAGAGAACGTTCTGCTCCCTCCCCGAAATCGACGAACAGGGCCGGAGAAAAAGCATAATAGGCGGCTTGACCGTGATCCATGTCCTCGTTCTTCAAATAATCCGGAAAAGTGATTCCCGTTGAAGACTTGATCGGTTCGTTTTCCTCACCTTGCACAAGTCCGATATACTCGCGGACATTCGATCCCAGGGTACGGATCTCCAATAACTCATCCCAGGGCATCCCGTAATCCGAAGTTACGAATAAACCGGCGACGAGCATAACAAGTAATGCGCAGGCAACGATGATCCTATGGTGTTTATTAATCTTCTCCATCATGGCAGTCCTCTACTTATCCAAAATTTCTTTATATAAATCATTATAACCTAAAAGAACTTTTTTTATACCACATAGAAATTTAGGTTCTTTGCTTAACTCCGTGAAAAGTTTAGGTGTGGAACGGTAAAGGGTAAGAAAGATGAAGACGACCTACAGCAAGATAAATCATTATTCGGTATCCTTCAAAGGTTCGAAAGCCTCTGGCTTT
>JAAYBI010000063.1 GCA_012718915.1 Clostridiaceae bacterium | reverse complement strand
TTAATGCGGCAAAATTGCTTGAATCGATTATAAATGAGAATAAATCAGTCATCAATTTTGGTGCGCCGTTCCAATTCTGCTATGTATGGAAGGTTTCGAAATTTCTCGTCGATGTCCATGCCGTATCCTACGAGCCAGGACCTGCTAATTTCGAAGCCATAATATGAAATTGGTACGTTGATGAGAAGACGGTCCGGATTGTAAAGCAGTGTGCATACTCCGACGGAAAGTGGCTTACGAGCCTCGAGATTTTGGATAAGATATGCCGTTGTCAGTCCGGTGCGGATGATATCCTCTACAACTAATACGTGCTTTCCTGTAATATTTAGGTCGAGATCTTTCGTAATCCTTACAATTCCGGTTTGGCTGGTCGTATCCGGGATGCTGCCGATGGCAATCATATCAATTCCGATGGGTAAATCAATTTGACGTGTCAAATCAGAAAAGAAATACATGGATCCTTTCAGCACAGCAATCAAAACCAAATCTTTATCGGCGTAATCTTGAGAGATTTGCTTGCCAATCGCTACTGTTCGCTCCGCAATTTGTTCCTCTGTAATAAGGATGCGTTTGACATGAAGATCTTTCATCAGATTATGATCCTTTCAATATGTATGAATTAGGTTTTTGATTCGTCGTTAGCTTCGGCCGAAAAATCATTGCCAAACATTTTGAAGCGTTCTATCAAAGACATGAAGTCTTTTTTGTACACTATCCGGACGTTTGTTCCGGGATACAATTCGCGAACTTTTTTTAGTTTGCGGTTTTTAGCAGTGACGTATTTCTGATTCATAGTAGTAAGTTCAAGATAAGTGTCAAATTTTGGCAAATAGAAGTCCGGACTGAAGGCCATAGTTACATTGCCCTCGGCATCCCACTCGACCGGAAAGGTTTTTGGTTCATACTTCCAATCGATATGATACATATCGAGAACACGAGCAAACTCAGCTTCGGAAGGATTTTTGAAATCGGAAAATATAGTCTGATGATCGATCGCTTCTTGAGCCTTGCTTTCTTGGCTTAGCCTAATTTTCACAGCGTGAGAGTCGGCGAGCGCAAGAATAGAGGCAACACATTCATCAACGTCGGCTTTTGCGGTGTTGAGAATGAGATGGTAAAGTGAAGTGTCAGTGATATCAACATTATATAAAGTTGAAACAAACCGCTTGTGTTTCTTGTCCGCAGTAGCCAAAATCTGTTCAGCCTCTTGATCAGATACTTTATACTGCCTTCGAATTCGAGCGATTCGCTCTGACTCGGGAGCGATAATTCTGATATGAACGGCGTCCGCATAATCTGAGAAAATGACTTGAGATCCAAATCCTTTCAAGATGTACGATTTCTTCGTGGCCATCTGCATAAGTTCGTTTTCCAGATACGCTTTATATTGCCCGACGTGTCGATTTTCAGTAAGAAAAAACTTCGCGCTTTCTTTGAGCATATGTTTTTCTCTAAAGTCAGTGACCTTTTCGAAAAAGCGATGAATTAATTCGTTCCGAGTAATTAATTCGGCATCTGTTCTACTTGAAAGGGCTTGCGCAATTTCGTCTCCGAGGCTACCCATTTGACGGGAAATAGTGATTATAGACAAAAAATTTCCTCCCTTTTTGGGTGAAAGCAGATTGTGAAAAAGCTACAAATTCCACTACATAAAATTATAACATATTTGAAACGTGAAAATATCTATTGTCTAAGCGAGTTGGATTCTATTGAGTCACTCATCAATTAAAGTTATAATAAGTCTTAGTATCTAATTTATCTTTATATTGGAGGGTTATATGATGAAAAAGAAAATTCTCTGCATAGTGTTAATGATTGCTATGCTTGTTCCTGTTACAGCATGCGGGAAGAAGGCGACAGTCGATTCCTTATTTAAAGATTCTGAGAAGGCACTCAGTAAAGTCGATTCTTTTGAATCGGAAATGATATTCGATTTGGATATGTCAATTGAAGTGGACACGGTTTCGCTTGGAATCGAACTTGCTGCGGAAATGAATGCCGAAGTCACTGAAGACGCTATTCATTTGTCAGGTGACATGGATGTTCAGATTCCGATGCAGGGTTCTGAGAAGTTTGATTTTGAAATGTATGCGATAAATGAGAAAGATTCATATACCGTTTATGCTTCAGATGGGTCGGAGTGGGCGCAGGTGCTTATCGAGGATGACGATTATGACGATGTGTCAAAAATTCTGGAGAAGTTCACTCCCGAAGAGTTTATGATTTTGTTGTCTGATTATGCTGATGAATTTGAACTTGAGAAAAAGCTCGAGAAAGTGAACAAAAGTGATGCTTACGTATTAAAGGGCAACATTGATGGCATGATGCTCATCGACGCAATCAAGGAATCTGATCTTGATGTTTCTGTTGAAGACATCGAAGAGATGCTTGAGTCCTTAGCAGACGAAGGCATAGATTTAGAAGACTATGAAGCAGAAGTCACAATCTGGATTGACAAGAAGTCTTCTTTGCCGGCATATATAGAGATTGATTTTGCCGGTATGCTTACCAGTGTCATGAAGGATGTCATGGCAATTTACGAAGACTCGATGTCGGCTGGTGAAGGTTCAATGCAAAATATGAATATCAAATTTGACGTTAAGACGGCGATGGTTACTGTCGCATTTAGCTCAGTCAATAAAGTCGATGAGATTGAAGTTCCCAAAAAAGTTAAGGATGCCGCTGTTGAGGTACAGATGGATGAGGATGACATTCTTGGTTATGTAGATGATTATTCGATGCCGATATAAGCGTATTACCGATTTTATTGAGAGGCGCTATGTTTGCGCCTCTCAAAATTTTTTACAATTTGTGATTAGGGGATAAGGTTCAAAGGAACCGGGTGCGAGTTCAACGGATTACAAAAAAAGTTCTCAAGAATGCTATTGACGTTCATGTGAACGCATGGTAATATATGACCATGAAGTTCGAAAGGAGGTACATTATGACAATTCCGGGCACGACAATACCGGCAAGAAGAGAACAGAATATACCCGGTGTGGGTTTTTTGAATGGTATTTTTGCCGCAACGTCGAGTATGAAGTTGTCACAGATTCGTGAAATGACGGGACTAGATGCTTCGGCGCTTCAAAACTGGGTCAAGCGAGGATGGGTCAGTCCGCCGGTCAACAGAGGATACAATATTGATCAGGTCGCCAGAATTCTGATTATAAATATGCTTCGAGCTGCTTTT
Source organism: Clostridiaceae bacterium (assembly GCA_012718915.1). GTDB lineage: Bacteria > Bacillota > Clostridia > Saccharofermentanales > Saccharofermentanaceae > DUPM01. The sequence goes on along the minus strand of JAAYBI010000063.1, from coordinate 36,605 downwards.
CAGTTAGAGCAAATTGCGTTTCTTCTGTCGTATGTTAACGGATCTGTGTATGACAGCTCGGATGACATCATACCGGAGTCGCAGCTATATGAGTACATCTGTCTGCTGGTTAATCGATGTGCTTCAGGCGTCCAGGTTGATGATGAAATGCTTGATCAATGCATAAACGAAGTAACACAACACTATGTTGAGATCATCCCCGGAGCAAAACATCGTTTATCTGCTTCACTGAAAATCATCATTCTGGCAGACAGATCAATACTCATTAGGCTGCAGGCCGAAAAATTGTTGGAAGATCTTCGGAAATAGTGAAGATTGCAGCTCGTCTCATTCGATGAGACAGGAGGGAAATTATGTTTGATTGGTGGGAATCTTTATCGCTGTTGCAAAGAATTTTTGGAATCGTAGCTGTTCCGGCAACTATAATCATGATCATTCAAACCATTTTAGTGGTCATTGGTGTTGGTGATTTGGATGCTGACGTTGATGTTGACGGCGATGTTTCGGATGCGAGTTTTTCTGACGATTCAGAGGGCTTGGCACTTGTAAGCGTCAGAGGCATTGTGGCTTTTTTTGCGGTTGGTGGTTGGACCGGCATAGTCATGGCGCAACTTGAAATTCATACTTTCTTCGTAACATTAGTTGCTTTGATTGCCGGTATTTTAGCGCTACTTTTTGTAGCATTCATGATAAAGCTTACAAAAAAGCTTCAAGCAGATGGCAAAATAGATTACAAGAACGCAATCGGCAAAAATGCAAAGGTGTACATCACAATTCCTGCTGACGGAAGAAGCGGAAAAGTTAATTTGACGCTGCAAGGTCGCTTTGTTGAATGTGATGCAGTAACAAAAGACGGGCAAGCCATCAAGCCTGGGATAAATGTCGTTATCAATGGCTTAGACGACAGCAATACTTTAATAGTATCGTTGCCGGAAGCAAATAAAGAAAACCAAGAGAAATAAGGAGGAAAAGTTTTATGCCTTTCGAATCATTAGTTTTGGTGATTGTCATTGCTATACTGGTATTGACGACTATCATCATCATTTTATCTCGTTATCGTAAGTGCCCATCCGATAAAATCATGGTTATTTATGGTAAGGTCGGAAGCAATGATGATGGCACCTCGCGCTCTGCTCGTTGTATTCATGGTGGTGCAGCATTCATATGGCCAATTTTTCAAGCCTATGAGTATATGGACCTGACACCAATATCTATTAGTGTCGATTTGACCAATGCGCTCTCAAGACAAAACATACGTATCGATGTCCCTTCGAGATTTACTGTTGGTATCTCGACAGAAGAGGGCATCATGCAGAATGCAGCTGAACGTTTGCTGGGCTTGAAGTTAACAGACGTTCAAGATTTAGCTAAGGACATTATTTTTGGACAGCTTCGTTTGATCATCGCAACGATGGATATCGAAGAAATTAATACGGATCGCGACAAGTTTCTTGAAGCTGTATCCGGTAACGTTGAGACTGAGCTAAAGAAGATTGGCCTTCGTCTGATTAACGTTAACGTAACCGATATTAATGATGAGTCCGGCTATATCGTTGCGTTGGGTAAAGAAGCCGCTGCTAAGGCAATCAACGATGCCAAGAAATCTGTTGCTGAAGCAGATCGTGAAGGTGCAATTGGTGAGGCCAATGCCAATATGGACCAAAGAATAAAAGTTTCCTTGGCGAACTCTGAAGCTGTAAAGGGCGAAAACGAAGCAAAGGCCAACATTGCGGCATCTGATGCGGTTCGTCGCGAACTCGAAGCAGAAGCAATGAGAAGAGCAGTATCTGCCGAGAAAATTCAAGCGGCAAAAGCAGCTCAAGATGCATACTCTGCAGAGCAAGCCGCTGAACTTGCACGTGCAGCCAGAGAAAAGGCAACCCTCGAAGCGGATATCGTTGTTAAGGCGGAAATTGATAAGCGTCAACTTGAAATTGCCGCAGAGGCACAAGCTGAACAAACTCGACGCAGAGCACGTGGTGAAGCGGATGCTATCTTCGCGAAAATGGAAGCGGAAGCACGTGGTATGGAAGAAATACTAACCAAGCAAGCGGCTGGTTTTGCTCGAGTAGTTGAAGCAGCCGGCGGCAATCCGACGGACGCCATTCGATTGATTATCGCCGATAAGCTCGAAGATATCGTTCGTGTTCAAGTCGAGGCGATCAAAAATATTAAGATCGATAAGGTTACAGTATGGGATAGTAACGGAGGAGCCGCCGGAAAAGATGGCAAGACGGCAACAGCTAACTTTCTGTCAGGAATCATGAAGAGCATCCCGCCGATGAATGAGATGTTTGACATGGCCGGAATGGAACTTCCGGAGTACCTCGGAAAGAATAAATCAGTGGAAGCCACAGTTGAGACGAAGCCTGCTGAATAACTTTTCGACTCTGACAGTCTTCAAAAGAACCAGATAATTGAAAATTCATAAAAAATACCGCTATGTGTCTAATCACATGGCGGCATTTTTATTTGGGCGTTTCAAGATACTCACCAGGGGCGCCTTGCATAAACGAAGTTTCTTTCCCAGAAATCCGTCCGGCATGAACGCTTTACGACAGCGTTGCTGGAAGAAGATGCATCAATCATCATGCCGCCACCAATGTAAATGCCGACGTGCCCCACCGATTTACCTCCGGTACTGAAAAACAGCAAATCACCGATTTGTAAGTTGTCCATAGAAGAAATCTTCTCCCAATCTGTAACCTGAGCGTATCCGGCTGCATTATATCGGCCTCGCGATGAACCGGCTTGTTTAAGACAATAATAGACTAAACCTGAGCAATCAAAAGTATCCGGTCCCACAGAACCGAGAACGTATGGATCGCCAAGTTGCTTTTCTGCAGCGGCAATAAATTCCTTGATATTTGCACTGCGCAATTCGGCCTGGACTTTTGATGCACTTTGCTTGGCGTTTGGAGAAAAAATAAGAGAAAGAGTCTGCTCGCCGGTCTTGCCGTCAACTGCCAAACCGTTTCTTTCTTGGAAGGCTTTGACTGCTTTCACGGTTTCTGTACCGTAATAGCCGGTTGAATTGCTTAGGTATCCGAGGTCAACTAACTGACGTTGTAGACTATCGACGTCTGATCCGCGTGTGCCCTCGAGAAGCGTGTAATTTTTGGCGTCAGGGGAGTTAATCATATCGAGAGTAAGAGGACCGGCTACGCCGTCTTGGGCTAAATCATGTTGTCGCTGAAAGAGAGATACAGCGTATTGAGTAGCGGGTCCGTAGTATTGTGTAGACTCGTCAAGATCCATGTAATTAAGTGCCATTAGTCGTTCTTGAAGTTGTTGGACCCGTTCGTTTTCGTCACCGAAGCGAAGTGTCGGGTCCGGGGTAGGCGTAGGAGTCGGCGTTGAAGTAGGTGTTGGCGACGGACTTGGAGTGGGTTCAGAAATAGTATCAGATAATGAATTCTGTTCGACAGAAGTTGATCCGTCTAATGTTGTCTGTCCTTCTGCTCCGGATATCAGCGGGCTGACTACTAACAGCACAGCGATGCTTGCCAAGATAACAGTTAATGAACCAAGTACCTGGATATGATACTTATGAAGAAAAGGAAATAATCGAGTCTCCTTTATAGACGTAAGGAAACGAGAATTTCTGATTCGAAGCAATTGCTCTGATAATTTTGCCGAGATTTTGGTAATGAAAGTCTTCATGAGCCATCCTTATTTTTTGTGTTGTACGAATTGCTATTTGTCTATTGTAATAAGATCAGATCAAAGGAGGCAAGTATATGCGGAGTATTGCCTCAAATTGATCATATTACGGAAACATAGAACATATAATGAAAACATCGTAACACTGTTACAAATGCTTATATTAATGGATTTCTCGATCAATATATATGAATGGTTCTCTTTCTCCGGATTGTTTGATTTATCTGAAAACGTTAAGGCCTCGACAATATCTGCCGAGGTTTTTGAGATAAGCATCAAAAAGGCTTATGCCTCTTCGGAATTTCTATTTAGTTTAAATGTCTATAAATTGCAACAGAGATCAGGGAAACGGTTGATAGGATTATGATCAAGATGTCCAAGGAAGGGTCATAGGAAAGCCACGCCGTTGAACACCGCAATAATAATCGATACCACCGCAACCAGAGTCACGAGAATGAGGTATACGATAATTATTCGAAATTCCTCCAACAGAAAATTCGGGGTGCTCGTACTCCTTTCACAGCAGAATTGCTCGTATCACATAACTGAATTGCTGAAAATGTAAAAATGTAATCAATTTGCGTATTGTTGCGAATAAATTCGGATATTCATAAATGTATGAAAAAACGCAACGATTTTATCGATTCAATAAATATTTATTGGGGGCGATGCTCTTTGTCACAAAAAAATGAGCCCGCAACGTCTAATGTTGCGGGCTCATCGTGGAGCCGATTGTCAGACTCGAACTGACGACCTGCTGATTACAAATCAGCTGCTCTACCAACTGAGCTAAATCGGCATAATTATAGTCGTTGGCGCAAATGAAATTATAGGGATTTAGGATCATGTTGTCAACATCTATTTCCGCTTTGCTCGTATTGTTCGTATTGGTATAATGGATTATCAATTGAGCAAGAATTTGAGTCCAATGAGGTTAGTATGGATAATTATATAATGATTCAATATTTCGAGTGGGAATTGCCTTGTGATCAGCGTCACTGGCAAAGATTAAAAGCAGATGCAGATAATCTATTGCGTATTGGTGTATCCGGAGTATGGATTCCGCCGTGTTGCAAATCTACGGGACCGAATGATGTCGGATACGGGGTCTATGACCTTTTCGACTTGGGCGAGTTTGACCAGAAAGGCACGGTTCCGACGAAGTACGGTACCAAGTCGGAATTAACAGAAGCTATTTCTGTACTCCATGAAAAGGGATTGAAAGTTTATGCCGACGTGGTTTTGAATCATAAAGCAGCGGCGGACGCGACGGAGGAGACGGTTGTTGTTAAGGTGGACCCGATGGATCGTCGTACAGTTATTTCTGAGCCTTTCACCATTGAAGCTTGGACGCGGTTCGATTTTCCGGGTCGTGGCAATACATATTCTGCATTTAAGTGGAATAAATCTCATTTTTCTGCAACAGATTATGATGCACGTTCGGGTGAGACAGCTATATACAAGTTTGCCGGGGAAGGCAAAGAATTTGCACAAGCAGTGGATGAAGAATTTGGAAATTACGATTTTCTGATGTATGCGAATATTGATTATTATAATTCGGATGTGGTGGAAGAGACTGTCAGATGGGGCCGATGGATTACCCAGGAACTCGGTTTAGACGGCATGAGAATGGATGCCGTAAAGCATATCGACGATAATTTCATGCAGTATTTTATCAGTAAAATCCGAGAGAGTGTCGATCGGCCATTTTTTGTAGTGGGTGAGTATTGGCGTGGCGAGCCGGAGCGATTACGTGAGTATTTATCAGATGTGGATTATCATATGACGCTTTTTGATGTGCCTTTGCATTTCAATCTTTTCGAGGCATCTCAAAGAGGTAGAGATTATGACTTGAGAGAAATCTTTAAGGACGCATTGGTCTCATATAATCCGATGAATGTGGTGACATTCGTGGATAATCATGATTCTCAGCATCGACAATCTTTGGAGTCATTTATAGAAGAATGGTTCAAAGAAATTGCATACGCGTTTATCCTTTTGAGAAAAGACGGGTACCCCTGTCTGTTCTACGGCGATTACTACGGTATCGGCGGCGAGGTTCCCAAGGCGCCGATGAAGGATCGACTAGACCCGCTGTTGCTCGCTCGCAAATTTTTAGCCTACGGAGAGCAATTGGATCGTTTTGATGATGCGCACATCGTGGGTTGGCAGAGATTAGGCGACCTTGAGCATGCGGATTCGGGGCTGGTGACGGTTATTAGTAACACGGATGACGGCGCGTTGCATTTTTCGTTTGGAGAAAGCCATGCAAAGACAGTTTGGGTAGATATCACCCGTCATCGTGTTGAAGAGATAATACTATCAGATTATGGCGAGGCCGATTTCCCGGTTTCCGGAGGTAAAGTGAGTGTTTGGGTGAAGAAGGTGGCGGTCGAAAAAATTCCCGGGGGGCTTCCTCGGGAATAGATTCGTACCGGCAGTAATCGAATAGATTTATTTAGCTACTATATTGATCAATCTGCCTTTTACATATATGACTTTTACAATGCCTCTTCCTGAAAGTGCTTCTTCAAGGCGTTCGTCGTTGCGAACGATGTCTTCGACTTGCGTTGCATCGGCATTGTTGTCGATGTCAATTTTGAACTTAACCTGACCGTTGACCTGAACGGCAATCTCAATCGTGTCTAATACTAATGCCTGGGGATCGTACTCGGGCCAGCTTTGGTTGAATATTGAATACTCGTTGCCAATCTTGTTCCACAATTCTTCGCAAAAATGCGGAGCGAACGGCGCAAACAATAACAGTAAAGTCTCCCCGGCCTGACGCAACAGAGGTGCCTTAGGAGAGGAGGTGCTCTGATACTTGTTAATTGCGTTGACAAGTTCCATCAAACGTGCAATCGAAGTGTTGAATTGGAATCGTTCGGTGTCGTGTGTAACCGACTTAATGGCGTAGTGGATGGCGTAGTGGAGACTCTTGTCTTCCGCGTTAATATCGAATGACTCCGAACCGATAGAGGCTTTTGATGGCAAATCCTCTATGATTCTTTCGATTCTCGAAGTGAACTTGGCAATCGCCTGGATACCGCCATCATTCCAAGGGCCGCCGTCGGTATAAGCAAAGCCAAATGCTAAATAGGTTCGAAAGACATCAGAGCCATACTTGCTGACATAGGCGTCCGGGGCAACGGTGTTGCCTTTTGATTTTGACATGCGGTTGCCGTCCGGGCCTAATATGATACCTTGATGAACTAAGGATCTGAACGGTTCGTCAAAGTTGAGATATCCCATATCTCTAAGAGCTTTCGTGAAAAAACGCGCATAGAGAAGATGCATGGCAGCATGTTCCGAACCTCCGACGTATTTGTCTACAGGGCACATTGCGTTGACCTTGGTTTTATCGAAAATTGCATTGTTATTGAGATTATCAACATATCGGAATTGATACCAGGATGAGTCAACGAAAGTATCCATCGTGTCCGGATCTCGATGAGCATCTGCTCCACATTTTGGACATTTGACATCCATAAATGAACGGCACTTTTTGAGTGGGGACTCACCGTCGGGACGGAATTCGACATCATAAGGGAGGAGAACCGGAAGTTGATCATCCGGAACAGGTATGACTCCGCAATCCGGGCAGTGAATAATCGGGATGGGTGTTCCCCAGTATCTTTGTCGAGAAATCAGCCAGTCACGGAGACGGAAATTTATCTTGAGTTCGCCCATATTTATTGGTGATAGTTTTGCAATAATGGCATGTACGGATTCGTCAGAAGTTAATCCGGTGAATTCACCGGATTCGACGAGGATACCCTTTTCGGTAAAAGGTAATGTATCATCCGACTCGTTTGAGGATGCGATCACGCGGACAATATCAAGGTCAAACTTTTTCGCGAATTCGAAGTCTCTTTCGTCATGAGCCGGAACGGCCATAACGACGCCGGTGCCATAACCTGCGATGACATAGTCTGATGTCCAAATCGGGACTTTTTTGCCGGTAATAGGGTGAACTGCATAAGATCCGGTAAATACGCCGGTTTTGTCGCGAGTCGTAGACATGCGGTCAATGTCAGAAGCTTTTCTCGTTTGATCTTGATATGAGCGAACCGCTTCGAGCTGGTCGGCAGTCGTGAGTACATCACAGAGCACGGACTCCGGGGCAACGACGACGTAGGTGACGCCCATAAGTGTATCCGCACGTGTGGTAAAGACATCAAGTTTGAGTGCGTTTCCATCCTTATCGTACAAAGGCGCGCCTTCTTTTTCACAGAAGAAAGAGAGTTGAGCACCTTCGGAGCGTCCAATCCAGTTGGTCTGAATTTTCTTGGTCTTATCAGGCCAATCAAGGTCTTGTAAACAATCGAGTAGTTCCTGTGCGTATTTAGTAATCGCGAAAAACCACTGTGTCATATTCTTTCTGATAACTTCTGAAGAGCACCTTTCGCAAGCCCCGTCAATGACTTGCTCGTTAGCTAACACGGTGTTGCATTTTGGACACCAGTTCACCGGGGCATTCTTGCGGTAGGCAAGGTCGTTTTCGAGCATTCGCAGGAAGATCCACTGGTTCCAACGGTAATATTCGGGAGTACAGGTGGCAAGCTCATATTGCCAGTCGTATGTGGCACCGAGCGCCTTGAGTTGCTCTTCCATAGTCTTTATGTTAGACATGGTAGAATCCTGCGGGTGGATTCCGGTTTTTATGGCGTAATTTTCGGCAGGCAAACCAAAAGCATCAAAGCCCATTGGATGAAATACATTATATCCTTGCATGCGCTTCATTCTTGACCAAGAATCTGTAAGCGCGTAGTTATACCAGTGACCGAGATGAAGATTTGCTCCGCTCGGATAAGAAAACATCTCCAAGCAATATAGTTTTTTATCAAGATTCCCGGTATCAAATCGGTATAAGTTGGATTCTTCCCAGCGTTTTTGCCACTTTTTGTCGATGTCTACAGAATATGCCATGGTGTTTGCCTCTTTCGATACTGTTATTGAATTGGAATGCTTAAAAAATTATATCAGAACTCATGCTCAAAATACATCTTTGGACGTTTTGTGATGAACGCGACTTTTGTCGACAGAAATTTGAGTGTTTCTTGCGGCTCGAGATATTTTTACATCCAAAATGTATAAATGATTATGCGAGCAATCAGTATCAGCAAAATATGAAGAGGGAAAAACACATACATTATATTGCGCATTTTTCGGGAGGGTCGCTTTTCTTCGTTAGGTAAGTAGCAGAAGATGATGCTGGCAGCAGAAGCTCCCCATGGATGAATTCGACCGGTATATCTATATTGCACGAGAAGATAACCGGCATCCATCAAAAGAAAACAAATGAACGCCGTGAGCATCTTGTTGCGGGTATAGCACTTTTCGATGATATAAAAAAGTAGTGTTGCCAGAATAAAAAAGAGACCAAAACTCACCGGCAGAACGATTGGTATGGTAATGCATAAGACTACGAGAAAAAAGCCGACAATCTGAATCAACGGCTCTGGCCATTTGGGAACTCGCATGCCCAAAGGACGATTGGTTTCACCGGATATTCGCATGTCGAATCTTGTGGATTTGTTGTGAGGATTGGCCTCAAGCAGTTTCAAAGATGCAATTTTGTCGGGAGTATATGGCAATATCATTTCTAACCCGTACAGTAAACCAAACGCTAAAAGTAAAGCGTACATGGGGTTGAGCGGGATAGATGATTGGGAAAACCCTGACAGGGGCAAAAGTAAATATTGAATACATTGGGTGATGACGGCGGAAATCGCAATACGTATAAAATAATGGCCACTGTTTGTTGTTTTCAAAAATCCGATGGCCAACGAATATGCAAATATTGGTATGGTTAGTCCTGCCAGGATATCAATAAAACCGGAAATATCCGACGAAATATAGTCCGCAAAGTATAAATTTATATGATAAAATAGAACGAATAGGTAAGCAATGATTTTTTTTCTCACAATATCACCCGATTATTAGTGAAAATTGGTGCATTCATTGAACCGGAAGCTATTTTATTGTATCATTATTTTTGGTTATTTGTAATGAAGTTCACGTGAGCTTAACTCGCGTATAAGTATATAAGGAGTCATTAATATGGGATTAGGAATGGATATTGGTATCGATTTAGGTACCAGTAGTGTATTGATATATGTTCGTGGTCGTGGTGTTGTTCTCAAGGAACCGTCAGTGGTAGCCGTGAATACGAAGACGGGTAAAGTGTTGGCCGTCGGCGAAAGTGCGAGTTTGATGCTTGGGAGAACGCCCGGTGTCGTTGAGGCCATTCGTCCCTTGCGAGATGGCGTGATTTCCGATTTTAAAGTCACCGAAGTCATGCTTAAGGCCTTTATCGGTCGGGTGTGCCACGGACTTCGCGCAACCTATTTTAAGCCGACAATTGTCGTCTGTGTGCCTTCTGTTATTACACCGGTTGAACAAAAAGCAGTTGAGGATGCTTGTCGACATGCAGGTGCAAAGGACGTTTTTCTTATTCGAGAACCCATAGCCGCTGCCATCGGAGCAGGTATTGATATTACGAAGGCATGCGGATCAATGATTGTGGACATCGGAGGAGGAACGACCGATATCGCTGTTATTTCGCTTTGTGAGCCGGTTGTAGACTATTCTCTAAAAATTGCTGGCGATCGATTCGATGAGGCGATTGTTAAGCATGTCCGTCGAAAGCACAATGTTCTCATCGGAGAAAAGACGGCAGAAGAACTCAAGATTCAGATTGGCTGTGCTTATCCGAGAGAAGAGGAATCGACTATGGACGTTCGTGGTCGAAACCTTATTACCGGCCTTCCTGCGACGGTTACGGTGTCCTCTACCGAAATGCTGGAAGCTTTAGAAGAGCCGGTGGCGCAGATTTTTGAAGCAGTCCACTCTGTCCTTGAAAGAACACCGCCGGAGCTGATGGCTGACATCAGCCAACGTGGTATAGTCATGACCGGTGGAGGTGCTTTGCTCTACGGACTAGACCGCATGTTGGCCACGAAGATTGGTATTGATGTTTTTGTTGCAGATGACGCAGTGAGTTGTGTTGCTATCGGCACCGGAAAAGCATTGAACATGATGGATAAGTTTGCTGCACTTGGTGACGCTTGATTACGGACCTTGCTTTATAACTCATGCTAAATTTTCAAGTGATTGTTGCATTTCAGTTCGATTATTAGCTAGAAATAAATAGATGACGTTGAATGTATAATTAGCGTGTCCATTTACATTAGCTATAGACGATGTTGCATTATATGCTTTTTGTGTAATTCTTGAGTTCGAGTTGAAGGAGGATCGACTGTGTCGCTATTATGATTAAGCAAGCGCTTGTGAAGTAGTATCTATTTCGCACTATCTATAAACTAACGGAAAGATATAACGGAAAGATATCTCTATTTTGTATTGACGAATGTAGCCGGACGGATTTATAATAACCACGATTCATTATTTCTTGCCATCTTTGGCTTATTATTTTCTTGATTGTGAGTACTATATTTGCTTTTTTTATTTGTTTCCGATTTTCGCGAGTAAGTTATCTTGCCGTTTGATCATTTGATCGTGAGCGCGTTTCTGTTTGTCTCATTTTTATGTAAGTAGGGGTATTATATGGACTTCAAGACCCATTTTTCTGCGAAAAAAAAGAAAGATCTTGTTTCAATTGCGGTTCAGTTTGGCCTGTTAACCGAATCTAAGGCGACTGCGATGACTAAAGATTCTCTTGTTCTATACCTTGCTTCGCAGCAGGTAAGCGATTCATTTTCCAAGAATTCGGATAATCGTCAAGCAGACTCAGAGATTAAGCCTGCAGGTGACCCGCAGATTCTCGCGTCAGATACTCCAGATTCTGTTATCAAAACAAGCAACAAGAAAACCACTTCGAAACCGATCGAGAAGACGCCCAAGAAAGCCACCTCGGCAAATAAAGTGAAGACTTCAAAAGATTCTTCCGCCAATCAAAACACGCGTACGGAGAAATCTTCGGAGACGGCTAAATCAGAATCTCCGCTAACAGAAAACATCAAACCGATGCAAACCGTAGCTTCGAGAACGCGCAAAACAAGTCGAAAGCCAATGATTGAACCGACATCCGTTGATATCGAGACGAAAGAAGTTTCTCAGAGCGAACCTCAGGAATTAATAACTCAAGAGAATTCAACCTCTGTCGCGGCTGAAAAGGCGAGTGATAAACATTCTTCTCGTTCTCGAACAAGCAAAATCATCAAGCCTAAGCCTGACAAGAAGGATTCAGCTCATGAGCTGCCGGTTAGTGACAAATTGCCTGAGTCAACGGCTGATGTTACGGTGACTGACAATGATGGTCAAACCGGAACTCTTCAGCCGCCAATTGAAGAAATAAACCGCGTGCAACCTGCTGATGATATTGAAACAAGCGCTGAGCGCGAAGATTCGGTGGTTTCAAGCGATGGTTCTGTGGTGCGGTCGAGTTCGGCGCCGTCTAAGCTCAAACGCTCTCGCGGCAGAAAGCGTTCGGTAATCATCACACCTCAAAATGAGAGTCGCAATTCCGAAAATGAAGATGCCGCCTTTTCTTCAGCAGAAGCGGAGACCGGTGACATAATTAAAGATGCTGCGCCTGTAACACTCAAGCGAAAAGAACCTGAACCGGTCGTGGTTACCGGCATTCTGGAAATTATGTCCGAAGGGTTTGGATTTTTGCGTACGGAAAATTACCTTCCTTCTGCAGGGGATGTTTTTCTTCACAGCAATTACATTCGGAGGTTTAATCTTCGAACAGGAGACCAGATCACCGGTCCGGTTCGAATGAAGAAGGATTCGGATAAGTATGCGCCATTACAATACATTAAAGAGGTTAATGGCTTGCCCCCCGAGAAAATGATGCGTAGGCCGCATTTTGATAAATTAACACCAATATATCCCGACGAGAGATATGTTCTTGAAACACACAAAATTGAGTTATCCACTCGGATTATCGACTTAATCGCGCCTATCGGAAAAGGACAGAGAGGGATGATTGTTTCTCCGCCAAAGGCAGGAAAAACAATCCTGTTACAGAAGATTGCCAATGCTATTTCGATCAATAATCCGGATACCAAACTAATAGTATTACTGATTGATGAGCGTCCTGAAGAAGTCACGGATATGCAAAGATCGATTAATGGCGAGGTCGTGTATTCTACATTTGACAAAAAACCGGAGAATCATACAAAGATCGTTGAATTAGTCTTGGAGCGTGCTATGCGCCTGGTTGAGCTAGGTCAGGATGTTGTCATATTACTGGATTCGATGACGCGGTTGTCCAGAGCTTACAACTTGACGATTAACCCTACAGGAAGAACACTGTCAGGCGGACTAGATCCCGGAGCGCTGTACGGACCAAAGCGCTTTTTCGGGGCAGCTCGTAATATAGAAAACGGTGGCAGCCTTACTATTATTGCAACGTCTTTAATCGATACCGGCTCGCGAATGGATGAGGTTATATTTGAAGAGTTCAAGGGAACCGGCAATATGGAAGTATACTTGGATCGAAAGCTTTCTGAGAAGCGGATATTCCCGGCGATTGATATTAATAAGTCAGGAACAAGGCGTGAGGAGTTACTTCTTTCGGACAAGGAGCTTGATGCAGTGTGGAGTATCCGAAAAGCGTTCGGTCAATTGGATACGACGGCCGTCACGGAGATGATAATAAATCTATTGCTTAAAACGCAGAGTAATCAGCAATTTGTTCAGTCCGTGAATGTTTCTTTTAATGATAAAGCAGTATTTGAAGCGATGCGCGGCACTCGCCCTGCGGGAACGAGTACGGTCAATAACGCGAATGGAAATTCAAATAAATAACGTGTCATTTTATTAAAAATACGATAAGATGTAATCATACTTTGTCTTTTGGTCGGCGGTTGCCGATCAAGAAGGGGGCAAGAATATGGATTACACTTCAATGAGCAAAGAAGAACTTATCGAGGTTGCTTCTGAACTGAAAATTCTTAATGAGCAGCTTCTCTCCGAGCAAAGACAATCTACAGATCTGAATTATGCATGGACAGGCAATCTCGGCCACTGGTACTGGCACGTTCCGAGCAACAAAGTCATCTGCAATCCGCACAAGGTTCAAGCCTTGGGCTTTGAGATGAGTGAGATTCCGAACCCGCTGACTTATCAATTTTTTACGGACAGACTCCATCCTGATGATCATGAAGCAACTATGACGGCGATGCTTAATCATATGTATCATGGCGCAAAGGTATACGAGGTTGAGTATCGTGTTCGGTGTAAAGATGAATCATATCGATGGTTTTATGATCGCGGCAGTATCACAAAGCGAGATAAATCCGGGAGGCCGTTGTTTGTTGCAGGAATTGTCTTTGACATTACCGATCGCAAAGAAAAGCTCAAGCAGCTTGAGCAAGACAATAGGGTGCTTCTTGAAAAAACGCGCAAAGACGAAGTGACAGGTATTTTCAATCATCGTGCAGTTGTTGAATTTCTCAACGATCAAACAGCGGTTTCGATTCAGACGAAGCAACCGCTTTCCATTGCGATGGTTGATATTGACGACTTTAAGAAGGTTAATGATCAATACGGCCATGTAGTCGGAGACGAAGTATTGAGACAAACGGCCCAGATTATTGCCGACTCCGTGCGAGAGACGGATATGGTTGGAAGATATGGCGGTGAAGAGTATCTGGTGGTTTTTTCTCAAACCAAGAAAAGTGATGCCGAGAAAGTGATGCGTCGTATCCTTTCGAAAGTTCGAGATTTCCAATACGAGCAGGGTTTTCGTGTTACGGCAAGTGCCGGAATCAGCCAATATCAAAACGAGATGCTTTCCGAATTTATTGCGCGTGCGGATAATTGCATGTATGAAGCAAAGAAAGCCGGAAAAGACCGAGTGATCACGGGTTGATGCTCTCTGGATTATTTTATCCTGTTTTATGACATATTTGGAGTTATGCGTTTCACAAAAAGTATAAGGCATACCAAATCGAAGACGTATGTCCATAACCTAGAAATATCATTATCAATGATGGTTGTGAGGTAGAATTTCAATGAATGGGAAATGTGTGGCATATCAGTCTGGTTCTATAACTAAACGCTTATTGATAATTGTTATAGCGGCTATTCTTATGGCTTTCTCTTTTCGTATGCCGATAGAAGCCAGCGAGTCTATCGGCACTTCCCTGACCAAGGTAAATAGTTGGGATAGCGATGGGAAACAGGTTACACAGTACGCGCTCAAAATAACTAATAGCAATACTTTTGACATCATCAATTGGAAGGTTGAGATTTCTGTGCCTTCCGACGCTTCCATTCAGAGCAGCTGGAATGGCTCATTTCTAATCGATTCTTCCGGAAAATTGATTGTCACTCCTTGTGGCTATAATTCGACGATTTCATCGGGGGCGCATGATGATAGCATCGGATTTCAGCTGGTGACGACGTCTCCGACTGGGAACAGCGTTAAGGTTAAATCGGCAAGCGCAGATCGAAATGTATCAACGCCGACTCCAACACCAACGCCTAAGTCTACGCCACCACCGCCACCACCGCCACCACCGCCACCACCACCAACGCCTAAGTCAACGCCGACGCCATCACCGACGCCATCACCGACGCCGACGACAATACCAACGACAATACCGACGTCTATTCCATCCCCTATACCGACTCCTGTGGCTACATCGGCACCTACCGTTCTGCCCACTGCTCAGCCGACACCGGTTGTTATTCAGCCTGTTGCGGAGCCGACAGTGCCGGAATCTACTTCGGTTCCAAAAGAGAGTTCGGAGCCTGTAATACCGACAACAACTCCTGTATCTGATACAGAGGATAATACCGATGAAACTCAACCGACAATGACAAATCCTTCTTCTCCGGTTACCAACGAGTCTTTTCCTGACTCCGCAGAACAGGATTCGGGAGCCGATGTTGATGGGACTGATCATTTCGAAGATACATCAACGTTTCAAATGAATGGTTCGGAATCGGGCGTGTCGTCGCAATCTTCTAAATCCTCTGATTCCGATAATGACGACAATGACCCGGCTGTTATGGGTATAATCAACGATTCCGGAGCTGGAGGTGGAGATGGTCTCGGATCTTTAGGAATCGAATCAAGTATCTCGCCTGCCAAAGACAAGAGTTGGGTGTTTTTCTTTTGGCTCATATTATTAGCAGTAGCTGTTAGTGTTTATAATTCGATCAATAAACGTAGAGAGAAGCAAGAAAAGGAATCGCTTACGAAAATAGCAATAGTATTTGTAGGTGAACAGTTAGAGAAATTGGTTCATTCGATTACATTATTATTTCTGAGGATCAAATCATTGATCGCTCCGCTTGTAGTTCCGATAATCGCAAAGGTTATGCCGTCTTCTTCCATAGCTAAGGCTTTAGAGTCTAAAGCGGCTGAAGAGCTTAACCCGAATGTTAATAATCTTCAGTCTGAACCGGAAAATCGATATTCTCAAGCACAAAGACTTAGGCCGCCGAAAAAGATAGACATGACCACAGACAACTGAGGATATTTCTGAAATCAATTGACAGTAAGGCGTTTGTGTAGTAGCATACTTTTGCGTTAGATAATCTGGTTTGGCATACGTATCGACACATTTTACGTTACGCGTCGAATCTTTGATGAGAGGTGAGAAAATGAAAGAGGGCATCCATCCCAAGACAGAGAAAGTTACTGTGAAGTGCGCCTGTGGCGAGTCTTTTGAGACGACATCAACCAGCGCGAGCTACAGTGTTGACATTTGCTCGAAGTGTCACCCGTTCTATACCGGCAAGCAGAAGCTTATCGATACCGGCGGACGTGTTGATAAGTTCAAGAAGAGAATGGAACAAAAGTAATTCTTTTTTTGAATGTGAGGCCTTAATTGGCCGAAACGCGACAAGAAGTCATCTAACAGCGACGGGTCTCCGTCGCTGTTTTTGTTTGTCTGTATATTTGTGCAAATCAGAAATCATGATATCTTTAATTCGTCTTTGCTTGATAAGGCGAAGATTGTTATGGTATTATCTTTTTGCGCTTGTGTTGCCTGAGTTCTTCTCTCGGAGTGCAATCGTATGTACTATTTTTTCTAACCGTGAAGCAGTTTTCTGAGCGGGAAGTCTATGAACCGATTTTCGGTTCCTTGCTTGTGCGTTTTGATCCTCGTCTGCTTTTGCGGGCGGGGATTTTTTGTTGGAGGGTATTATGGACAATCGAATTGCTATTGTTGGAATAGTCATTGAGGAGAAAGACAGTGTTGAGAAGGTTAATGATGTATTGCATCGATTTTCGGACCGAATTGTTGGGAGGATGGGTCTTCCTTTTCGCGAAAAAAATGTTGCTGTTATTTCGTTAATTGTTGATGGGACGAATGATCAAATCAGCGCGATGACCGGTGCGCTTGGTAGAGTTAAGGGAATTTCTGTCAAGTCAATGATTACTAAGTCGGTTGATAAATAGATTTTGGAGGACGATTTGTGATGCGTTATTTAAACAAATATCAAGATGAGTTCGATGTATTGGATGCCATGGAGAAAGATTTTATTGATGAGGAGTTAATCCATTCACTACTAGATGCTAATAAAAATCCCGGACGTGATGAGGTGCGCCGAGTCCTGGAGAAATCACGAAATTGCATAAGATTAGATTTGGATGAAATGGCAATTCTAATCGGTAATAACGATCCGGACACCATTCAAGAGATGTTTGGAGTGGCATTCGAACTCAAGAAGGAAGTATATGGTGATCGAATTGTATTTTTTGCGCCGCTCTATATCAGCGATGAGTGTGCGAATAATTGTAAGTATTGCGGTTTTCGGAGCAGTAATGTCGCAATTCATCGTAAGACATTGAATATGCAGGAAATTGAAGAAGAAGTTCAAATAATGATTGATGAGGGGCAAAAACGAACGGTACTGGTCTATGGGGAATCTCCGAAGACTAACGTGGATTTCATGTGTGAATCAGTTCGGAAAGTTTATGAAGTCAAGACGGAAAACGGTGAAATTCGACGAGCGAATATTAATTGTGCTCCGTTGGCGATCGACGAACTAAAAAAACTGAAGGAAGTCGGCATCGGAACCTTCCAGGTCTTCCAAGAGACATACCACAGAAAGACTTACGAAAGCGTTCATCCACAAGGAACAATTAAAGGGCACTATCGTTGGAGACTGTATGCCATGGATCGTGCGCTCAAGGCGGGTCTTGATGACTGTGGACTGGGCGTGCTTTTTGGTTTATATGATTGGCGGTTTGAATTGATGGCTCTATTGATGCATACGATGCACCTCGAAAAGCATTTTAACGGTGTTGGTCCGCATACCATTTCTTTTCCGAGGATTACTCCGGCGACGGATACTCCATTTTCTCTCAATCCGGATTATGCTGTCAACGATGATGATTTCAAACGCATAATTGCGATTCTGCGTCTGTCGGTGCCTTATACCGGGTTGATTTGCACTGCACGAGAATCGGCTCAGGTCAGAGAGTCAGTTATTCCTCTGGGTGTCTCGCAGATAGATGCAGGGACGAGAATTGGTGTGGGTGCTTACTCACACGCAAAACATGCAAATATGTTGCCGGACAAAGAGCAATTCACTATCGGAGATTCACGTTCTCTCGATGATGTTGTAGGTCAGATTTGTGAAATGGGAAATATTCCGTCATTTTGCACGGCTTGTTATCGCGCAGGCCGGACCGGAGAGCATTTCATGAAGGTCGCAAAATCGAAATTCGTACACAATTACTGTATTCCAAATGCAGTTTTGACTTTCAAGGAGTATCTTCTTGATTATGCGACAGATGAGACCCGATTGGAGGGCGAACGTGTTCTTGCAGAGCATCTAAATAATCTGAAAGGAGATGCCTTTGAGAAGACTCAGGCGATGATCCGTCGAATTGAAAAGGGAGAGCGCGATCTTCGATTCTGATTTTGAGGGTAAACCTTATGAAAAATAAAGATGTTCCGAATGAGGCCTTGTTGTTAGGTGCAGATAGAAGTGAGATGAAAGATCTGATTGATTTCTACCTGAATATGTCGACAAATGAGGATAAAGAAGATCTTTATTCTATGGCGAGGCGAGTGCGCGACTCAAATGACGGTCCCAGAGTTTTTCTGCGCGGTTTGATTGAGTTTAGTAGTTTTTGTCGAAACGACTGCTTCTATTGTGGTCTTTCAGTGCGGAACAGGAAGGCGGTTCGTTATCGGATGACAGAACAAGAGATCGTTCAAGTTATCCGTAACGGGTATGCTATGGGATTTCGAAGCTTTGTCTTGCAAAGCGGAGAAGATCCGTACTATTTGGCCGGCCGTCTTTCCGAGCTCGTGTTCAGTATCAAAAGTTTATTTTCGGATATCGCATTGACTCTAAGTGTTGGTGTTCTGAATTCGGAACAGTATTTACAACTTTATCAAGCCGGGGCGGACCGATTTCTTTTAAGGCATGAGACCGCTGATGAAGAACATTTTTCAAAACTACACGATGCCAATCAGCACTTCTCAATACGCCGGAAGAGCCTTGAGACGATGAAACGGATTGGATATCAGGTTGGTGCCGGATTGATGGTCGGATCTCCTTATCAAAGTGTTGATACATTGACGGAAGACTTTCTGTTCTTAAGGGAGCTCTCTCCGCACATGATTGGATTAGGTCCGTTTCGTCCCCATATCAATACGAGGTTCGCGAAATTTCCTTATGGTTCAGTCGATCATACTTTGGTTTTGACGGCGTTGTGCCGAATAATGCTTCCCAATGTGATGCTCCCGGCCACGACAGCACTGGCCTCATGTGACATTCAGCATCGAGCAGATGCATTTCGCGCGGGTGCAAATGTTGTGATGCCGTGCCTGACTCCGCAGAAATATCGAGACGCCTATGCCATATATGACGGAAAACTGTCATCGTCGACGGAAGCAGCGGAGAACGTCAGGTTTCTGATAAATCAGATTCACGATCTAGGGTTAAGTGCGGAAATGTCTCGCGGGGATCATTTCGATTTTCGAGAGCGAAAATCAGATTGAAAACATAGTCTACTACTGCGTGAAGAAAGGTTAGATATGCAAGATATAAATGCAACCCCGATTTCCAAGAGGTTTGTCATCGGCATATTCGGAAGAAGAAATGTCGGAAAGTCTTCACTTGTAAATGCGCTTACGGGGCAGAGCGCGTCCGTTGTATCAGATGTGGCGGGCACGACGACAGATCCTGTTTCCAAGGCGATGGAGATGTTGCCGATCGGACCGGTAGTCTTTGTTGATACCGCCGGACTCGACGATGACGGCGAACTTGGAACAATGCGAGTAGAAAAATCTAGAGAAGTACTAAGGCGGACGGATTATGTTTTAGTGGTAACAGATGAGAAAGGCATTACGACCTTAGAACAGTCGCTAATTGACGAAATTCGGGAACGGAAAGTCCCCTTTTCTGTTGTCGTGAATAAATCGGATACCGGCTTCCAGGTCGATGATATTACCATGCTTTTTTCCCCTGTGTTTGTTAGCGCGAAAAATATCGAAGGCATATCAAAACTAAAACAACGAATTATCGAGTCGTCCGGTCGTCAAGCCGAATCACCGTCGCTGATAAGTGGGGTTTTAAGACCATACGATACGGCGGTCTTAGTTACACCAATAGATTCGGCTGCTCCTAAAGGCAGGCTGATTTTGCCTCAGCAACAAACCATCAGAGATATTCTGGACATTGGAGCGATTCCCGTCGTGACTCGTGAAACCGAGCTCGAACGCGTCATTTCTAAGCTTAAGAATCCTCCGAATATTGTCATTACAGATTCCCAAGCTTTTGGGTATGTCGAGCAACGAATTTCTGCCGAGGTTCCGTTAACCTCATTTTCGATACTATTTGCCAGGCAGAAGTCGAATTTAAAAGAAATGGTATCAGGCGTTCGACAAATAAAAAACCTGAAGCAAGGGAGCCGTGTATTGATTGTGGAAGCATGTACACATCATAAGCAAATGGATGATATCGCAACTGTAAAGATTCCGAAGTGGATAAAAATGGTTGCGAGTGAGGGTATTCAACTCGAGTGGGCATCAGGATCGACCTTCCCCAAACGAATTGATATTTACGACATGATTATTCATTGTGGTGGCTGTATGCTCAACGAAAAAGAAATGCATTATCGAACGACGCTTTCGACTCAACGTCAAATCCCGATTACCAATTACGGTGTATTTATTGCATATGCAAATGGCATATTAGATCGCGCGATAGCGCCATTTCCGGAAATAGTGACTTCGATTAAATGAATCGGTCCGAAGCATACGGTTCATTCCGACCGTCGGTCAGTTGGCAATTATTTTGGGTTTTCCTATTTACCTGATATTCTGTTAAAATATGGGATAGCGTTCCCAATAAAGGAGACAATTAATGGATAAAGATGTGGCAAAGCCAAATAATATAGAGAAGGATGTGTCGCGTAATACATCCTCGTTCTGTCCGTCGAGCAAGAAGACAACAATCGGAGGGCAGGCACTAATTGAAGGCTTAATGATGTTCGGTCCGACGAAAATTGCTATGGCAATACGTAAACCGGATGGTTCGATTTATGTCGAAGAGGTCAAGCAAGACCGTAAGATTATATTTTTCGATAAGGTCCCATTTATTCGTGGAAGCATTCGGTTTTTCAGGCAGATTGTGACCGGGACCGGCGCGCTGATGAAATCTGCTGAGATATCGGATATTGATGCGGACAAAGAGGAACCGGAGGCTGTCGACGTGGAACATGTCGCTCCGGAGTTATCCGAAATGAAAGAGATGGGCGCTGCTCCGGAAGTCTCTGATATTTTTCCGGATCAGCCGGACCAAATTGTAGATACTGACCAAGCGGATGCGGCTCGACTGGCGGCTCAGACGCCGATTTCGAGCGATAGCATAAAGCCGGAGAAGAAGCCTAAAAGCCGACTGGACCAGTTTTTGGATCGTCATGTCAATGTGATGATTGTTATTTCAGCGATCCTTGGCATTTTGTTCAGCGTCCTCTTGTTCATCTTGTTGCCTCGCCTCATCGTCGATATCATTGAGGGCATATTCAATCCGGATCGTGCTGATAATATTGGTATTGCCGTCGGAATGAATGTTATCGAGGGCATTTTGCGAATCGTTATATTTTTGACATATTTGATACTTACTTCGAAGATCAAGGATATTGCCAGAGTATGGATGTATCATGGTGCAGAACACAAGACAATTGCTTGCTACGAAGCCGGGGAACCTCTCACTGTGGAGAATATTCGAAAACACACTAAAGCACATCCCCGTTGTGGTACCGCATTTATGTTTATTGTTGTCGTTATTTCGATTCTTGTTTTTAGCGTTGCCAGTGTATTCCTAATCAAGTGGTTAGGGGTTAACATCTGGTGGATTAATCTTCTGGTTCGCCTAGCTTTGGTGCCTCTGGTCGGCGGTATTTCTTATGAAGTATTGCGTTTGGCCGGACGACATGAAGATTCACTGGTGGGTCGAATGATTTCAAAGCCCGGTTTGTGGTTACAGAGGTTTACGACTCGAGAGCCTGATGATCGGATGCTCGAGGTCGCCATTGCTGCTATGCAGGCGGTCTTGCCTGAGAATGCAGAGGAAGACCGGTGGTGAAGTGGTTCGATTGGAAAACGGAGCAAGTGAAGCGGCTCGAGTCTGCGGGCATTGATTATCCCGAAGATGAGTTGATTTATATTTTGTCTGTCCTAAATGAAAAAGCTCGATCCAATATTTATTTTGACAAAGAAATCGAAGTATCCGAGGCTTTATCGGAGGATGTCTTGCTTCGCTTTGAAAAGATTTTGTCCGGTCGAATAAGGCGTGAGCCTTTAGCATATCTTTTGGGTGAGGTATTTTTTTATCGGGATCGTTTTTTTGTCGGTCCGGGAGTGCTCGTTCCGCGACCCGACAGTGAAATACTCGTAGGAGCCTCGCTTTATTCGTTGGGAATAGACGATAGTTTTCTCGCCGGAAGATACGAAGATCTGACTTCACTTAAAGTCGACTCAAAAATCGATCATCTCGTTGTCATGGATCTATGCACCGGAAGCGGTTGTATCGGGATATCGATTGCCAATATTCTCAGTCGGTATATACTATCTTATAAAATGGTGTTGACTGAGATATCTGAAGAGGCTGCAAGCTATGCGAAACGGAACATAAAAGAAGCCTCAGAGCCAGACCAAATCGTGCTTGAAATGTGTGACTTGTTTCCTGAAGAAGAGTATTTCCTCAAAACATACGGCAAGGCAAACTTCATCGTATCTAATCCGCCCTATATTTCAGATGCGGCATTCGAAGGTGCTATGCCGGAAGTTCGAATTCATGAACCTGAGCTTGCTCTCAAAGGAGGAAGAGACGGACTTCAGCTATATCGGAGAATACTCGAGCAGGTGCCTAAGTATCTTTCGAATAATGGTATACTTGCCTTTGAACATGGCTTCGACCAGAGAGAATCCATCTCGGAATTGATGACAAACGCAGGATTTTTGAACGTGACTTGTCTAAAAGATTTCGGTGGAAATGACCGCGTCACACTGGGTCGTTATCAAGAAACTCGTTCATAGTTTATTGCGGGGGAATGTTGAAATGAATGCGTCGTTTTTTCTATATCCCTTTGAGGCCGGAGATATTGTTACACTTCGCAAGCCACATCCTTGCGGCGGAACCACTTGGTCGCTCGTTCGTGTTGCAGGCGATGTTACACTGCGCTGTCAAACATGCGGTCGTCGCATGGTACTCAAGCGAAGTGCTCTCGAAAAATCCTGTAAGTCAATTGAGAAAAATGATGAAAAAGACAAATAAATTTTGAGGACACTTAGGTAGATCAAGATATTCCTTTTAGTCAGGTAGATATTAGTTATGGTCATTCGCTATAATAGAAATGTTCTATTAGAGAGCAGGAGGTCTATATGCCAAAGAATGATACACCTGTGATTCAAAATATTCAGTCGCCCAGGAAGAATATTCTTGTGTCGGATGAACGCGTCAGCGATATTGAAAATTGGCTCAGAGAGCTGGATCATACCGCATTGTTGGATTGGGAGAAACTTCCGGACATCGGTCTATACATGGATCAGGTCTTAACACTTATGGATCGGCAATTGAATTTTTATAAACGATCTGAAGATGACAAGATTCTGACCAAGGCAATGATAAATAATTACACGAAGGATGGCGTGCTTCCGCGTCCGATTGACAAAAAGTATACGCCGGACCATCTGGCTCTGATTTCATTGGTATGCGCGCTGAAACCTGTGGTATCTATTTCGGATTTGGGGACTTTGACGGATGCGGCACTTCAAGGTAGCACGGAGCAGGAGTTGTACGAGCTTTATCTTCAAATTCAAGAAGAAGCTTTTAAAGATGCCCGTCTTCAAGTGCTTAACGAGCTTGAGCCGCTCAAGAGATCATCTCAAGAGGGTAGCGTTCCGGCGAAAGACCGGCGTCGTATGATGGCGGATATTGCGCTAAGGCTTTCTCTTGAGGCGCGAGTTCGTGTCATGATGGCACAAAAAATAATGGATGCTATTGGCAAGTAGTCTTTTCATTTTTTTGTTGCGATTCTCGCAGAAAACGAAAACACCGCTTCGAGTTTCTCCGAAGCGGTGTTTGTCTTATAAGAAGGAGTAGATTAGCCGGCTTGCTCTACTGCAACTGCAACCGCAACGGTCGCACCGACCATCGGGTTGTTACCCATACCAAGGAAGCCCATCATCTCAACATGCGCCGGAACGGAGGAGGAACCTGCGAACTGGGCATCAGAGTGCATGCGTCCCATTGTATCTGTCATGCCGTAAGAGGCAGGGCCTGCAGCCATATTGTCCGGGTGCAGAGTACGACCGGTACCGCCGCCGGAAGCAACAGAGAAGTACTTCTTACCCAATTCAGTGCATTCTTTTTTATATGTTCCTGCAACGGGGTGCTGGAAGCGGGTCGGATTTGTCGAGTTGCCTGTGATGGAAACATCAACGCCCTCGAGGTGCATGATGGCAACGCCTTCACGCACATCGTCCGAGCCGTAGCAACGGACCTTCGCGCGGTCGCCTTCGGAATAAGCGGTCTCGCTGACCACCGCAACCTTACCTGACGCGTAATCAAACTGAGTCTTTACATAAGTAAAACCGTTGATTCTTGAGATAATGAATGCGGCATCCTTGCCTAATCCGTTCAAGATAACCCGAAGCGGTTCAGTACGAACCTGGTTGGCGGATTGTGCAATTTTGATTGCGCCTTCTGCTGCTGCAAAAGACTCATGGCCGGCAACGAATGCGAAACATTTGGTTTCTTCGCGAAGAAGCATGGCGGCAAGATTGCCATGTCCGATACCAACCTTGCGGTCGTCTGCAACAGAACCCGGGATACAGAAAGCCTGAAGGCCGATACCAATGGCTTCAGCTGCTTCAGAGGCAACTTTAATCCCCTTCTTGATTGCGATTGCAGCGCCGACGACGTATGCCCAGCACGCGTTCTCAAAAGCAATGGGTTGGGTTTCCTTGGTGATGGTGTAGGGGTCAATCCCCTTAGCATCGCAGATGGCTTTTGCTTCCTCTATGGATGCAATTCCGTGAGCGTTCAACGCGGCATTAATCTGCGCAATTCTTCTGTCGTAACTTTCAAAAAGTGGCATATTATTCTCCTCCCACACTTATTCGTGTCTCGGATCGATATAGCGGACAGCGTCTGCATAACGACCGTAAGTTCCGAGATTCTTCTGATAGGCTTCGTTGGCATCCGTACCTTTTTTGATCTGCTCAAGCATCGGCCCAAGCTTCAAAAATTGATAGCCGATGATCTGATTGTCCTTGTCCAGAGCTAATGACGTAATGTATCCTTCTGTTAACTCAAGATAGCGAGGGCCTTTCTCAACGGTAGAGAAGATGGTCGCTGTTGTAGAGCGAAGCCCCTTTCCGAGATCCTCAAGAGAAGAGCCGATCGGAAGACCGCCTTCAGAAAATGAGGACTGGGAACGGCCGTAAACAATCTGAAGGAAGAGTTCGCGCATTGCTGTGTTGATCGCATCGCAAACAAGGTCCGTATTCAGTGCTTCAAGAATGGTTTTGCCCGGGAGAATCTCACCGGCCATTGCGGCTGAATGAGTCATTCCGGTACAACCGATGGTCTCAACCAAAGCCTCCTGAATCACGCCGTCTTTGATGTTCAAAGACAACTTACATGTTCCTTGCTGAGGCGCACACCAGCCGACGCCGTGGGTAAAGCCGGAAATGTCCTTAATTTCGCGGGCCTGAACCCACTTGCCTTCTTCCGGGATTGGAGCCGGACCGTGGTTCGGTCCTCTTGCGATACAAGTCATTTGTTCTACTTCGTGTGTATTCTGCATGTATGTATCCCCTTTCAATAAAGTCGGTGTCTGGCGGCACCGCCTTCAACCTTAAATTCACACCAGCGTTTATTATAGCAAAAGATATCAGATTATCCATAAGCGAACTACAAAAATCGTGAAATCGTGTATTATATATACACGTAATAAAGAAAAATTTGTGAGGTTACAATGAGTCTCCTTGATACTAAGTTAAACGACATCAGACATCGATACGATGAAATTATTGCTACGCTGGCGGATCCGGCTGTCTTTTCGGACCCGAGTCGTTATCAGAAACTCAACAAAGAATTGGCAGAGTTGGAGCCGATTGTCGGAGCAATTCATGAAGTGGAACGTCTTGAATCAGAAATAGACCAGACGCAAGAGATGTTTGAATTAGCAGACGATGAAGAAATGCGTAAGATGGCTCGCGAAGAATTGAAAATACTCAATAGCGTTCTGACGACCGAAAACGAAAGGCTCAGGGCATTGACTGCGCCCAAGGATCCCAACGATCAGAAATCGGTCATCATCGAAATCAGAGCCGGTGCCGGTGGGGATGAGGCGGCTCTTTTCTGTGGAGTGCTTTTCGAAATGTATTCGGCGTATGCTCAGAGCCGAGGGTGGACGGTAGAACAAATTGACAGCAGTCCGACTGAACTTGGCGGTTACAAAGAGATCATTTTTTCGGTTGAGGGAAACGGAGCATTCAGTCGATTCAAGTATGAAAGAGGAGTCCATCGCGTACAGCGGGTACCCGTAACTGAGTCGTCAGGTAGGATTCACACTTCGACGGTTACCGTCGCCGTTCTCCCGGAAGCAGAGGCCGTGGAAGTAGACATACAGCCGGGAGACCTGCGCATTGACACGTTTAGAGCATCCGGAGCCGGCGGTCAGCATGTTAACAGAACCGACTCTGCGATAAGAATCACACATATTCCAACCGGTATTGTTGTTCAATGTCAGGATCAGCGTAGTCAATATAAGAACAAGGACAAGGCGATGGCGGTCCTGATGAGCCGTCTTCAGGAGATGAAGAATTCAGAAGCGCACGGGGAAGTAGCAATGGCTCGAAAGTCCCAGGTGGGAACCGGCGACCGTTCCGAACGTATTCGTACCTACAATTACCATCAAGGTAGAGTATCGGATCATCGGATAAATATGACAATATACAAGCTTGACGCATTTTTGTCAGGAGATATCGATGAAATAATCGATGCATTAGCTTCGGCGGATAAAGCAGATCAGTTAATGAGTGTCGCAGGGGAGGACGAGTAGCCGCATGGAAGTCAAGGGCGTCGAAACAGGAGGTTTTGTCACCGAAGTTGCGTTGTATCGATCTCAGGACGACTTGGTTCGTCCTGCGGAGTTGATTCGTGGCGGTGAGGTGGTTGCATTTCCCACTGAGACTGTATACGGGCTCGGGGCAAATGCGCTTGATACAAATGCTATCGACAAAATATTCAAGGCAAAAGGACGGCCGAGCGATAATCCTCTCATCGTTCATGTCGCCGAGAAAGACCAAATACGAATGCTTGTTTCCGACATAACACCGCTGGCTCGATGTTTGATGGACGCTTTTATGCCCGGCCCGATTACATTGGTTATGCGACGCAACCGCTCAGTTCCTGACGTGGTGACTGCCGGTCTGGATACGGTTGGAATAAGAATACCCGCTCACCCTGTCGCGCGCGAGCTCATCGCTATGGCGGGTGTTCCGATTGCAGCTCCTTCAGCCAATCGTTCGGGCAGTCCGTCTCCGACTAAAGCACAACATGTCCTGAAAGACTTGAGAGGCCGAATCTCGTACATTGTTGACGGCGGTGATTGTGATGTCGGACTTGAATCGACTGTTGTTGATGTTACGGGCAATCGGCCGGTGATTTTGAGACCGGGCGCAATAACCTCTGAAATGATTCTGTCTGAGTGTAAAAAATTCGGATTGTCTTTTGCACAGGTTTCCGTTGATCCGGTTTCAAAAAATGGACAAGTTCCTCGTTCTCCGGGACAAAAATACAGGCATTACGCGCCGAAGTCGCCTGTTACGGTCATTCATTCCGGCAAAGAAATGATGTCGCAAGCCTATGAGCAAACGATGCATTCTTTCCAACAAGAAAGTCCCGGTGGGGTAATGGGTGTTTTTGCATCTCGAGAGGTTTGTGAAGCCTTGAGATTAAGTTTTGCAAACGTCGCTCAGGGTCAAGTCATTTATTATGAGTATGGTTCCGAGGATGACGTATTTTCGGCTGGTCAAAAACTTTACGATGCTCTTCGCTCTCTTGATGATGCAGGCTCAGATCGAATATTTGCTCCCGGATTCGGAAGTGAAGGATATGGCGTTGCCTATATGAATCGACTCGAAAAGGCCGCAGGTCTGGAAAAAGATCTAGACCCAAAATTAGGTATGCTCGAACAAGGTAGTGAGGACGAGGATTGTCGACAGGTTCTGTTTGTTTGCACCGGGAACACCTGCCGCAGTCCGATGGCTGAAGGGATTTTCAATGCGATATTACAAGAAATGGGGCCATTTGTATTATGTAGCGATCCATCTCGGGAAGTGCAAGTGTTCGCCTCTTCCGCAGGTATCTTTGCTTCATTCGGAAGTCCTGCCGCCCAGAATGCAGTTGATGCACTTCGGCAGCTTTACGGCATAGACATAAGCGGCCATCGCTCACGGCGCGTGGATGAGGTGCTTTTGAGTTCGACGCATTTAATTTTGACGATGACCGGTGAGCACGCAATGTTTTTGAGAGCAGCATTTCCTGAAATTGCCGATCGTGCATACGATATATTTTCTTTTTTCGAGAATGCAGATATTCCAAGTGATATGTTGCGCAACCTTGTGAAGTCACCCATGGGTATTCCTGATCCTTTCGGAGCCTCCTTAGATGAGTATATTAAGACGGCTGATACGCTCGAACACTTATTGAGTGCATTGATGCCGTATATTTTGGATAATCTTGGAATTATGCCGGTTTCGTTTGTATAGTCCATAAAGATAGGATATTCGATAGAGCGCTTGGTCCGGTTTGGAAGGGATTGTCGATTATTCTTAGCTTGATTTCGTTTATATAATATAGAAGTAAGCGTCAAAAAGGCATATGATTGTTTCAGAAGATGAGTCGCGCGATATGGTTATGGAGTGCACCCGGATTAATCGCTGATTCACAGGGAACCTTGACAACATACTTAGGTATTTTATCAGCGCTACAATATTTTGCCGGCAGTTTATTTTCTGGATTTACGCAGTGATTCTCCGGGGTTTAGAGCAGCTGACTTGACGTGCCTATGGTGGTGTGATATTCTTTTTCGTGCCGCAAAGGATGCGGTTTCGTAATTAATCCTCGCCCTTGATCGTTCAAGGGCCGTTTAGTCCAGGAGGAGGTGAAATTTCCATGGCAAACAAGTATGAGATGATCGTTGTTCTGAGTCCTGTTCTCGGTGAAGAAGGCATTGCT
Organism: Clostridiaceae bacterium; assembly: GCA_012718915.1. Lineage (GTDB taxonomy): Bacteria > Bacillota > Clostridia > Saccharofermentanales > Saccharofermentanaceae > DUPM01. Next base: position 7,235 of record JAAYBI010000063.1, on the reverse strand, counting down.
GCTACCACTGAAACGGTGAAATCAAAGGTCGAGGCCGGTGCTACCCTTGAATCAATGGAGACAATGGGCATGAAGCGTATGGCTTACGAGATTGATGATCAGAAAGACGGTTTTTATCTTTTGTTCAACTTTACTTCAGAAGCTGACTACCCGAAAGAGATTGAGCGTGTACTTAAGATTACCGAAGGCGTGTTGCGTTTTCTTGTTATCCGTAAAGATGCGTAATCAAAAAGGAGTAATTGTATGAACAAAGTCATTCTGGTCGGAAGACTAACCCGTGATCCCGAAGTGAAAACCACCCAAAGCCAAGTCGAAGTTTGTAGTTTTACTGTAGCAGTCGATCGTCGTTTCAAGACAGCATCAGGAGAACGTCAGTCGGACTTCATCAACTGTGTCGCCTGGAGACAACAGGCCAAGTTATTGGGTCAGTATTTTCAAAAGGGCCATCGAATTGGAATTATCGGCAGCCTTCAGTCACGTTCTTACGATGACAAAGATGGTAAGAAGGTATATGTGACAGAGGTTACCGTTGACGAAATCGAGTTTCTCGAGTCTCGCAAGGACGGTGCTTCATCGGTCTCTGATGATCGCTCATATAGTGCGCCGGCTCCGATGTCCTCGAACGCCGGTTCGGACAGTGTTTTTATGCCGACGATGGATGATGATACAGCACTTCCGTTTGATTTGTAATTTACGCCAATACGGCGTCTCCACATTTTAAGAGTGTGGTTTTATTGAGTTGAAAGGAGAATTACTATGGCCGAAAATAGAGGACCGCGTTTTTCTGATCGCGGCGGCATGAGAGGTCGTCGTACACGCCGTAAAGTGTGCGCATTTTGTGCAGACAAGGTGGAATCGATTGACTACAAAGATATTGGTCGCATTCGCAAATTCACGTCAGAACGTGGCAAGATTTTGCCTAAGCGTATGACGGGCAACTGTGCAAAGCACCAAAGAGAGCTGACAATAGCCATCAAGCGCGCGAGACATGTTGCTTTACTTCCGTACGTTGTTGACTGATTTTGTCAGCTAACGGTACCCGGTTTGTTTGCGATAAGTACTTTTAACGTATATAATTATTAGGCATCGATCCGAGCTTCGGAAGGTGCCTGATTTTATTTATCGAAAGGAGGCGCTCGTTGGTTTTTCGAGCGACATTCACATATGAAGGTTATTTTATTGGAAGAAGTTAAAGGACTGGGGAAAGCCGATGATATCGTTGAGGTCAATGACGGTTATGCCAGAAATTTCCTTTTCAAAAAAGACTTAGCCTTGGAGGCAACTCCTTCGAACCTCAATTCTATCAAAATCAAAAAGGCGGCTCAGGCAGAACGAGCCAGAAGACATCTTGAAGAATGTAAAGAGATGGGCAGCAAGCTCTCCGGACAGACATTTAAGCTAGAAATGAAGACCGGAGAAGGCGGCAGATTATATGGCGCCGTAACAGCGTCAGATATTGCCGCTGCTGTTGCCAAATCCGGTTATAAGGTTGATAAGAAAAACATCACCATCAAGAATCCTATTAAGGCAATAGGGGTATATGATATCGTGGCAAAGCTTCATACGGAAGTGTCAGTTACTATCAAGGTTCAGGTAGCCGCAGTCGAGTAATTCATTTATTGGGAGATATATATGTCGAATGCTTCGCCGATGCAACGTGAAGGAAGAGTTCCGCCACATTACTTGCCCGCTGAAAAGGCGGTTCTTTGTTGCTGTTTGGATAGTCGTGAGGCTTTAACGAATGTGGCGTCTGAGTTAGTTCCGGATCACTTCTATCATCCCGGTCACCGCCTTATATATATGGCGATGCTCGAGTTGTTTGCTGCTCGAAAGCCGGTTGATATTATCACCGTTTCAGAGAGTCTGAACCAAAGCGGAGAAATCGATGCGGTCGGAGGGCTTGCCTATATCAGTGAGCTTTCTAATATGCTAATCGTGAGATCCAGTGTCAGGGAATACGTTTCTATCATTAAGCAAAAATTCACGCTTCGTAAACTCATTTCCACAATGGATGAGATTGTTAAGTTTTCATATGAGGGAGAACAAGAGGCCAACGGCATTTTAGATGTTGCAATTAAGCGTCTTTCAGATATGCGTGAATCGCCTCTCGGAGGTGGTTTTGAACGTTTGCATGAGATCCTGAAGCGTTCCTTTCAAGAAATAAAAGAGATCGCTGAAGGAAAAAAAGAGCGCCATACTGTCCGAACCGGCTTCGCAAAGTTGGATCAGGTCACCGGTGGTTTCAGGCCCGGAACGCTGTTGATCGTTGCGGCGCGTCCGGCTATGGGTAAGTCTGCACTGGTCATCAACATGGCCGTAAACGCGTCGGTTCTTTATGGTGCAAGGGTTGCCTTCTTTAGCTTGGAAATGTCCAAAGAAGAGATTTGTAATCGTATTTTGTCTTCAAAATCTTCAATCAGTGCGTTTAAACTGCAAAATGCTTCGATTCACAAAGATGAATTTATCCAGATAGAAGAGGCTCTGAACATCTTAAAGCCGGCTCCGCTGTTCATTGACGATCGTTCCGGTGTATCAACGGTTGAGATGATGGCGAAATGCCGTCAACTTAAAAATGAGTCCGGATTGGATTTGGTGGTCATCGACTATTTACAGTTGATGAATGCTACTTCTTCTCGGAATCAGGGAAACCGCCAGCAAGAGATTTCTGAAATTTCGAGATCGCTCAAAATTATGGCCAAAGAATTGGATGTTCCGATTATCGCCTTGTCGCAGCTTTCACGCGGCGCCGAACAGAGGGATGAGCACCGTCCGGTTTTGTCGGATTTGCGCGATTCGGGTGCTATTGAGCAAGATGCCGATATGGTTATGTTTATATATCGTAAACTCTACTACAACAATGATCCGGTTAAGCCTGAGATAGAGGATGCTGAGATTATTTTGGCGAAGAACAGACAGGGTCCGACAAAAACGGTTCATCTTAAATGGTGGGCAAAACGCACCTTATTTTTTGAGGATTCGGATCCCGGAGAGCCTGTTGCTCCGGAGAGACCACCGCAACTTTCCCAAATTGTACCGGAAGCGTTTGGACAAAATATGCCGGGCGAGCCCTACGAACCGGACGCAAATCTTTCGTCAGAAGAACCGTTTGATGTTGGTGAAGAAATTTTATATGATTTTGATTCGGCTTCAGCACCGCCGACTCCGGACTTCTAATGAATCGGATTGTTTGCTCGGAAGAGGTTAATGATGGCGCTATATGATTCGTTTGTTCGTGTCGTCAAATCGCATGATCTGTTGTCTTGTAATGTGCTTGTTGCGGCTGTATCCGGCGGCCCGGATTCGATGTGCCTTTTAGATCTTCTTTTTCGCATTTCACAACATAAACCGGAAGATGCGACAATTTTTGATACTTTGACGGTTGCTCATTTTAATCATCAGATTCGAAAAGAAGCATCAGAGTATGAGTGTAGATTGGTGCGGGAGTACTGTGAGGCGAGAGGTATATTATTTTTTTCGGATTCTGAAGATGTTCCGCTGATGTCCTCGCAATCCGGAATGAGCATAGAGCATGCTGCAAGAATTGCAAGACACCGCTTTTTTGAGCGTTTGGCAAGGGATTATGAATCAGATGGTAAGACGGTTCGAATTGCTTTGGCACATCATCGTCAAGATCGTGCAGAGACCATGATGATGAACGTTTTTCGGGGTGCAGGATTGGACGGGTTGTGTGCCATGGGAATAAGAAAAGATAGAATTGTCCGTCCGTTGATATTCGTCGGAAAAGATCAGATACTTCAGTATCTTTCTGATAATGAGATAAATTATTCGATTGACGAATCAAACGCGGATTTGGAATATACTCGAAACCAATGGAGACATGTCGTTTTTCCTGCAATTGAAAAAGTTTCAAACAAATCTCCGGATTTAGCCTTGAGCCGGTTGGCGGAACATTTAGCATCGGATAAGGCTTACCTGGACCGTGAAGCTCAAGCGATTTTCAAAAGGATATCCATCGACACGATAGATTGCGTCAAGGGTATTCATTGCTCGGAATGGCTTAAATTGCATCCGGCTATGTCTTCGCGAGTTTTGCGAATTTTATATGAGACTACATTTGGAGACCTCGTAGATTTTGGATCAAATCGAATCGCCGCTCTTGTCAAAATGGCTCAAAGCGGGCAATCCAATTTGCTCGTTTCCATTTCGGGGAAACGCGAAGCACATATCGACGATGATGTATTATATTTTTTGGATCAAGAAAAATTCACGTTATCTGCGACAAGAACGTTGAATGTAAATGGCAAACATGTGTTGATTTCAGATAGAAAAGTAACCGGAGAAATGCGCTTGGATGATTTTCATACCATCGAATCCGAGTTGCGCATTAAGGGTCATTATGAAATTCGAGATCCTCAAATGTTTATTTCTGTTCACATTCGACGCGTTGAGAATCTGGATGTCGTAGTTTATAATAATCTGACATGGTTTGGCACTTCAGAGTTATTAAGCGGATTAACGCTTCGTCACCCTCGTACCGGAGATTATTTTTCCCGAGCCGGAGGAGCAGGTCGAAAGTTGTTAAGGCGATATTTAACGGATATGAAAGTGCCTTCCCATATCAGGAATTCATTGCTCGTTTTGTGTATCGAATCGGAGGTCGTTTGGATCCCGGGATTGGCACATGCCAGAGGATTTGTTGACGCAATTTCGTGTGATCGGTTCATGAGCCGTTTTCGTACGATTGAAAAGGACGAGTCCTCCGATCTCAATATATTCGAGTTAAAAATTATTCCTGACGAGGTATGAAGGAGAATACTATGACGCATAGGGTTGAGCGTGTCATGATTGACAGAACGCAGATTCAGGAGATGGTTGATCGGTTGGCCGCTGAGATTAATCGAGATTACGAGGGTCAAGAGATTGTCGTTGTCGGAATACTTAAGGGATCATTTATTTTCATGGCTGACCTTGTCCGAAAACTTACGGTTCAGACAACAATTGATTTTATGTCTGTATCAAGTTATTATGGCGGAACTAAAACATCCGGAATCGTTAAAATTGTTAAAGACCTGGATGTTAATATTAACGGTAAGAACGTATTAATTGTTGAGGATATCGTCGATTCCGGTCTGACTCTTCTGAATCTTAAGGATTTACTTAGAACAAAGGATCCTGCGAGCCTTAGAGTATGTGTTGCATTTGATAAACCGGATCGTCGGAAGACTGAAATCAGTGCCGATTACGTCGGCATGTCCATTCCCGATGAATTTATTGTCGGGTACGGGCTCGATTATTCAGGAAGATACAGAAATTTGCCGGATGTTTGTATACTCGATCCGGACGGAGGTAAAAAATGAGTTCAACAAGCCCGATTAAAAGATTAGGCGGTGCGCCTTTCTATATTATCTTACTTGTCGTATTATTCGTTTTCGCATATTTCTATTTGAATGATACGAATAAAAAGGAGCAGTCTCTTTCGGAGGCTTTGGAGCTCATAAGATCTGAGCAATTTGAACTAGAGGAAGTCACACTATATGGTACTTCACTTGAGTTTAAGTATATGGATGCCGAAAACAAAACAGTCGAAGTCAAAAAAGTAATACCGTATGCTTCGATGGATCGCGTCCTGTCGATTTTGATCGATGCTCAAAAGAAGGGTCAAATCGAAGATTTCGATTACAAAGAACCAATGGATTTCAGCAGTATTATGAGTGTGGTCAGTATAGTCCTTTTAGTGGTATTGATCGGCGTAGTGTTCTGGGTATCTATCGGACGAGGTCAAAGTGACGGCAAGAGCGCGATGAGCTTTGGGAGAAGCAAGGCCAGGTTGCACGATCCGAGCAAGAATAAAGTTACGTTTGCAGATGTTGCCGGTGCAGATGAAGAGAAGGAAGAACTGACGGAGGTTGTCGATTTTCTTAAAAATCCGCAGAAGTATTCAGAGCTCGGAGCAAAAATTCCAAGGGGTATTATGTTGTTTGGCGCTCCGGGTACCGGTAAGACTTTGCTTGCAAAAGCTGTTGCCGGAGAGGCCGGTGTTCCATTTTTCTCTATTTCCGGATCTGATTTTGTAGAGATGTTTGTCGGCGTCGGTGCAAGCCGTGTTCGCGATCTTTTTGACACGGCAAAGAAGAATTCGCCTTGTATCATTTTTATTGATGAAATTGATGCTGTCGGACGCCACCGCGGTGCGGGTATGGGTGGAGGCCATGATGAGAGAGAGCAAACTCTGAATCAACTTCTTGTAGAGATGGATGGGTTCGGACCCAATGAAGGGGTCATTGTCATAGCAGCGACGAACCGCATGGATATTCTTGATCCTGCATTGCTTCGTCCCGGACGTTTTGATCGCCGCGTTGTTGTTATGCGCCCGGATATCAAGGGCAGAGAGGCTATTTTGCAAGTGCATGCCAAGGGTAAGCCGCTTGCTTCTGATGTAGATCTCAAAGAAATCGCCAAGATGACACCCGGATTTACCGGTGCGGATTTGGCCAATCTATTGAATGAAGCGGCATTATTGGCAGCACGACGCGGTTCCAAGCAGATCATTTATACAGATATTTCGGAAGCGGTTTTCAAAGTGGTAATCGGTACGGAGAAGAAGAGTCGAATCATTAACGACAAGGAGAAACGTCTGACTGCTTATCATGAAGCCGGACATGCTATTGTTCTCAGGTCCGTATCGGAAACCGATCGTGTCGAGCGTGTTTCTATTATTCCGGCCGGCGGAGCTGGCGGATACACTGCTCATAAACCGGACGAGGATGTATATTACACAACACGCAAGCAGTTGGTTGATAACATCAAGGTTTCCCTCGGAGGCCGTGCTGCCGAGGAGATTATTCTCGGTGAAATCAGCACCGGCGCTTCCTCCGATTTACAGAACTGTAACGGGATTGCCAGAGATATGATTACGCAATACGGTATGAGCGAAAAACTACGGAATATGGTTTTCGGTGGCGGTAATGAAGTATTCCTCGGTCGCGACTACGGCCATGTTCAAAACTACAGCGACAAAGTCGCAGCGATGATAGATGAAGAAGTTCAAGCTATCATTGATGGCGCTTACAATGAGGTTATCGATCTTCTGAAAGCAAAGATGGACATCTTGAATGCCGTTGCCACTCGATTGCTTGAGAAAGAGAAAATCGAAGGCGATGAATTTGAGAGTATATTCGTGGGAGAGCTTGTGCAGGATAGTGTCGGGTCGGAACCGATAATTTCTGCATCCGCGGAAGAGGTCAATTACTAGTTTTCACTTGTTAAGATTTAGC
>JAAYBI010000062.1 GCA_012718915.1 Clostridiaceae bacterium | reverse complement strand
CTTATATTTGTGGCTATAAATCATCTTGCCCAAACAGACCAGTGTGAATTTGCGCAAGAAAAAATCAAAACGGATAGGTAAGAGTGGGTGAGGAATAAATTACTGCAGTAAAGATAATACTTAGGCCAGATAGAAATGATTACCGCCATATTCGCCGTAATATTCCAGATGTGCCCATGAATCGGACTTGGTGCTTCTAAAATAAATCAGGTTAGCAGGAATTGTAGTATCGCGATAAGCGTCAACGATTGCCTGACGAGAACTGTCTGTAGCGGCAGTGGTACAGTCTCCGTTTTTTACTACGGAAAATTGTGAGGGCTTTGTCAAAACGCCAACAACGCTGCCGCCCCATCCGCCTCGACTGATACGGTTCCATACGACCTTGGCAACATAGACCTGACCGGTCGAAGAAGGAGACTCCGCCTGGATGACTCGTGCAAAAAACTCAAAATCTTCGACAGATATGCCGACTTCTGCTGCCATGCCGGTAACGTCAAGATTGGTAGAAGGAGACGGAACCACCGGCTCGGGTGTTGGTGTTGGTTTTGGCGTCGGCGCGGCTGTCGGTGCTGAAGTCGGTTTTGGTGTCGGCGTGGGCGTTGCCGGCGGAGTATCGGTACAAAGCGAAGCCAGGACATAATTCCCTTTTACCGTGCGATACCATCCATCTGCGGTAACCGCTACGACTTCGACGGGGCTGCCCGGATCGAGCTCGCGAGCTATATCATAACTCGTCCCCGGTCCGGTACGAACATTAACCTTGCCGGTCGTATAAAATGTGCCGGAAATAGGGCGCTCCGGCTCGTTCTCGGAAAGGAATTCGGATGTGACATATTGATTGTCGGAAATCTTCTTCCAACCGTTTGACGTGGTAGCGACGACTTCTACTTTATCGCCGAGAACATACTGCCCAACGGTATCAAAATCAATTCCCGGACCGGTTCTGATGTTGAGCGTCGCCGTGGCATAATACGTCTTGGACTCCAATGTCTCGGACGGAGGCGGTGTTGTCGTCTCAATCGGCGCCTGAGTATCCGAAGATGCGGGAATAGTCGTCTCCGAGGGAGCTGAAGAGGTCTCCGGAGGAACTGAAGAAGTCTCCGGAGGCGCGCTCGAAATCGTCGTAGCGACTGCGTCGTCAGAGCGGTTATCTAATGGAGCTTCGGAATTATTAACATTAATAGACGCGTAGTGTATGGATTCGGTAGAATCGTTGCCGGAATCAGTGGTTGTTGGTGTGGATTTAAAAAACGAACTAAAACCAACAACAGTCACAACCACTACGGCAGTTGTCAATGCAACTCCCGCAAAAGTCTTCAGGACTTCCTGTTTGGACTTTGATTGTCGTGGTATCCCAATATACTTCATTCTTTATCATTCTGACTTAATCAGTCATAAGGTATCTTTTTACGGCCATTTTTGCAACGTTATGATTTGTAAACCAAGGACATTATAGCATAATCATCGAAAATCGCAAAACAGGTATTGAACTTCTCAATTTAACAGAAAGAATATTCCGGATATTAGTGTCTGACAATATGCTGATGAATGATTTCCCGAATGGACAAGCGGTCTGTTTTTGATACTCGAAGTTTAGGAAAAGAGTTGAGGATTCGGCGCATTTTGTGGACATGGTTTTTGATAAACGCTTCTTGTTGAATAAGAAGTGAAGCAAGTTCGTTTTCGAGTTTAAGTTTTTTGTCACCTGCGCTTAAGGCAATCATATTTTTCATTTTGTCGATTCGGTCGAATATTAAGGAAACCGCAGCGAATCGCCTGTTAAATTGAATGACGTCATGAATTGAATAGATGATGTCTGAGATAAATACAATAGAGAAGAAAACAGCATAATACACCAGAAAATTATTCGGAATAAATCGCAAAGTTCTTGTCAATGTCGGATGAACAAATGAAACCAGAATCAAGCAGAGTCCTCCCCACGCTAAACTATAAAACAATGTGATTCGACCATTGAAGTTCAGCGGATAATCCTTATAGTCCCACCAGCTCTTTTTGAAAATTTTTTCGAGAAGATAACTCGCAAAATATTCAATCGACGAGCAGACGACCGTGCCGAGGGCAAATGTCAGGAAAAAATTCTTAGAAAAAGGCTCAAGAAGGCATAGGACAAAAAGTGAACCGACTGCATATATCGGACAAATCGGGCCGATCAGAAAGCCTCGAGAGATGAATCGACGCTCGCGTACCGAGCAGTAAACGGTCTCAATCATCCAACCTAAAAAACTATATACAGAAAAAAGTATGATGGTCCGGACGAGTAGCATATATGAAAGAACCTTCCTGGATAAATTCAACTCTTGCTAATTATATCTTTTTCTTATCGAAAAAAACTGTTAGCTAAGGATAAAACGATAATTATTTCGAATAGTCTGTATAAAGTGTTACAATATTTTCGAAATCAAACGCTAAGATTTTCTGTTTTGAGACTGATTATGGTAGTGCATGAACTGAAAGAATCGTGTAAGATAAATAGTGGAATTGTACATCTACCAAAGTTGTATATAATACAAACTAGATGACGGCATATTCGGAGGGTATTTCATGTTTGTTACGGGAAAGTGGACAGAAGATATTCATGTCAGAGATTTTATCTCCCGCAACTATACCCCATACGATGGGGATGGGTCTTTTTTAGCGCAACCGACGGACAATACACTCAAACTCTGGGAAAAAGTTCAAGCTCTTAAGGCTGCCGAGAAAGATGCCGGTGGTGTTTTAGATGTCGATGCCGCTGTGGTTTCGACGATTATGTCTCATGAACCCGGATATATTGATAAAGATTTGGAGACTATCGTAGGCTTACAGACTGACGCGCCTCTCAAGAGAGCAATCATGCCGTTTGGCGGAGTAAGGCTGGTAAAGACTTCGCTTGAAGCTTACGGCTATGAAATGGATCCAAAGATAGAAGAAATATTCAAGTATCGCAAGACACATAATGATGGTGTTTTTGATGCGTATACGCCCGAAATGAAGAGAGCAAGACATGCAGGACTTGTGACTGGCCTTCCGGATGCTTACGGGAGAGGACGTATTATCGGAGATTATCGTCGTGTTCCTCTGTATGGTACGGCATTCTTAATCGCTCAAAAACGTAAGGCTAAGGATACGATGATACCTGATGTAATGGATACCGAGCAGATCCGTGGAAGAGAAGAAATATCAGACCAGGTCAGAGGCCTATACGAATTGACGAAGATGGCACAAACTTATGGTTTTGATATCTCGCGTGCGGCACGCAATTTCAAAGAGGCTGTTCAGTGGTTGTATTTTGCCTATCTTGGAGCTGTAAAGGAGCAAAATGGAGCAGCTATGTCGTTGGGTCGAATATCGACGTTCCTCGATATTTATGCGCAACAGGATCTTGATGAAGGGATCATCACCGAGTCGGAGATCCAAGAGATTGTGGATCATTTTATCATGAAGTTGAGAATGGTTCGATTTTTGAGGACTCCTGCCTATGATGAATTGTTCTCGGGTGATCCGACATGGGTTACAGAGGCGATAGGCGGCATTGGTCTTGACGGAAGACACATGGTTACAAAAATGTCGTATCGGTTTCTTCACACGCTCACCAATTTAGGCCCCGCACCGGAGCCGAACATGACCGTCTTGTGGAGCCCGAAGCTACCGGAAGCCTTTAAGGCATATTGTGCGAAATTGTCTATCGAGACTTCCTCTATTCAATATGAAAATGATGATTTGATGAGAGAGAAGTTTGGCGACGATTACGCGATTGCTTGTTGTGTGTCGGCGATGCGTGTCGGCAAACAGATGCAGTTTTTCGGCGCACGCGCCAACTTAGCCAAGCTATTGCTTTATGCCATAAATGGTGGGGTTGATGAAATTACCGGAGAGCAAGTCGGTCCCAAAAGAGAGCCTTTGAAGTCCGAATTGCTGGATTATGATCAGGTCCTCAATCGTTTTGACGAGATGATGACCTGGATGTGTAAGTTATACATCAATACTCTTAATGTGATTCATTATATGCATGATAAATACTGTTATGAGAATCTCGAAATGGCACTTCATGACGAAAAAATCATTCGAACCATGGCGTGCGGAATGGCAGGATTATCCGTTGTAGCGGATAGTTTGAGTGCAATCAAGCACGCCAGAGTCAAAGCTATAAGAAATGCCGCCGGCTTAGCGGTAGATTTTGAGGTTCACGGTGACTATCCCAAATTCGGCAACGATAATCCCAAGGTCGATCGAATTGCAACGGAGGTGGTCAAGAAATTCATGACGGAGCTCTCGAAACATAAGACCTATCGAGATGCAAAGCCGACTCTTTCGATTTTGACCATCACATCTAACGTCGTCTACGGGAAGAAAACCGGTTCAACACCGGACGGCAGAAAAGCAGGAGAAGCATTTGCTCCCGGAGCTAATCCGATGCACGGACGTGATGTCGAGGGTGCAATAGCATCCATGCGATCTGTTGCACAGTTGCCATACGATTACAGTGAAGACGGCATTTCATATACTTTCTCGATTGTGCCTTCGGCGCTCGGTAAGGATGAATATACCAGAATACAAAATATGTTCGCATTATTGGATGGTTATTTTTCCGACGGCGGACATCATATTAACGTCAATGTTTTCCAGCGACAGACGTTGCTTGATGCGATGGTAAATCCGGAAAAGTACCCACAATTGACGATACGTGTATCCGGATATGCGGTGCATTTTATTAACCTGACGCAAGAACAGCAACTCGAAGTCATCAGGCGAACGGTTCATGCGAGAGTTTGAGCTATCAATCGGCTACATTCATTCCGTTGAAAAATTCGGAACGGTCGATGGCCCGGGAATTCGTTATGTTGTATTTTTTCAAGGGTGTCCTTTTCATTGCCCGTATTGTCATAACCCGGATGCGTTGTCTTTTAGCAAAGGAAAGCGTGTCACAGTTGATGAATTAACAGATGATATTTTGAGATATAGAAAATATACATCCGGCGGCGTTACACTTAGCGGCGGAGAGCCTTTGGCGCAAAGCGATTTTGCTCTGGCTCTGATTCAAGCGTGTCACCAACACGACATTCACTGTGCCGTTGACACCTCCGGGGGTATTAAGCTAGATCAAATTAGAGCGGTTATCGATGAGGCAGACTTAATTCTTTTAGATATCAAGTCTTTCGATGAGAACGTTGCTTTGGAAAGGTTCGGAGTAGACACTCAAAATACATGGAAGCTATTGGATTATTGCGAAGATATAAAGAAGCCGGTTCATATCCGACATGTTATTGTGCCCGGGCTCACGGTTCAATCGATGAATTCGGATGGTGTAGTGCCCAAAGATTATGAGGAATTTCGTAAGATTAACTCCAATATGATCGAAGGGGCGGAGCGATTTCGTAAATATAACTGTATCGCCAAAGTCGAATTACTCCCGTTTCATAAGATGGGTGAGTATAAGTGGGAAGAATTGGGACTTCATTATGATTTAGCTGCGGTTGAAGAACCTTCTGAACAAGTGCTCCGTTGGAGCCGCACGATTATGGGTCAATGAAAAGACCTTCAATAGTATCACTCTATTTCGAGGATGAGCGCGAATAAACAAATCTCTGCAAATTTCGAATTGGTAAATAATTCGACTTTGTGACGTAGCCACGCTTCTTCAGGCAGCGAAAGAGCGAGTACGCGTGCATGGCGAATGACAGTAATCTCCGATCAGTTTTATCCTGTTATACCGACCGGTAATCAATCATGTATTACATGACACGATGAATGAATCAACCATTGAGGCCAGCTCTTTGATGTTGGCCTTTGCGGTTGCGTCATCTCCGGTCTCTGTCATGATGCAAAGTGCGTAGTCTTCAAGGCCAAATACAATAGCTACATCATTATTCACACCATATGCGGAGTTGAATCCTACCTTGTGTGCGACGATAGTCCCTGATGATACGCCGCTAGCTATTCCCCAAGAATAGTCGGTATTACTGAGGTCATCTATCAGTGGCTGGTAAACCGTTGGATTTGCATTATATAAATCGTATAATTGCTGAGCAAATTTTGCCAAATCTACAGCTGAAGTACGGTGTCGACCGCTCTGGGCCAGACCTTTGTAATCCGTATAAGATACGGAAGATCTATAATCAACTTCTTGGCTAATGGGCTTCATATAAGATGAATTGACCACATCAATCCCGCCGAGCAGTCTCAATATCATATTTGTCGCGCAGTTATCACTGATGCGAATAGAAAGACTGCTGACTTCGCTTATGGTGAATTCTGTACCGTCGGCCGAGTTCTGTATGGTTCCGGTACCTGCTTCGTAGTCTCCTGTCGGGTATGCTGCGGAATTATATGCCAGCTTGTTTTCCGGTAAAAAATCACCAAGCTCGATTTTTTGATAGAGAGCGGTATTATAAGCAATCTTAATTGAACTCGCGGCAACCATCGGTTGTGAGCCGTTAATTACGATTGCTTCTCCGTTTTCGAGATTCAGGTAACAAAGGCTGTATCGGCCATTGTAAGCGGCAATTTTATCAGACAGCGATGATTCCAGGGCGACTCGCATGGATTCTCTTTCTTCAGCGGTTAGTGTGGATTGTGCGTGCGTCGACACTGTACCGGATTCTGATAACGAGACATCTGTCGATAGTGTTGAACCCGTCATTTCGGTCGCTTTGGCAGAGGACGATTTTGGAACATCGTGTCGTTCTCCCATAGAGGATTGAATAAATAAGATAACGACAATGATACAAGAAACAGAGATAAATGCGCATAACGCAAGAATAATTTTCCGTTGACGTTGGATGGATTTTTGGTAGTTGTGCTTAACGTTAAGATTTTTGTATTCCATATTTCCTTGATTACTGACTGCAACGTCACTCCTGATCATAATTTTTGTGTTGATTATACACTATTAGTGGCATGCATAAGAAGCGTATCTGCCGAACACGACAAATAGCACAAAGTAAGAAGAATAACGGCGGTAAATTCTGTATAAGAAATCTTGCAGGATACTATTGAAAAAGTCATGGACAAAAGATATGATTAGTTATAGTTAGAAGAAACTAACATTATCCGATAACCCTTTTCATGGAGGTTCGCTAAATGACATTAAAAGATTTGGAGATCGGCCGTTCGGCCGTGATTACTGCAGTCAGAGGACAGGGAGCCTTACGCGACAGACTTTTGGATATGGGGCTTACGCCCAAAACAAAAGTGACGGTGGTTAAAGCGGCACCGATGGGAGATCCCATAGAGATTGAGTTAAGATGCTATTCATTGACACTTCGCAAGGAAGATGCGGCGAATGTAGATATTGAGGGCACGGATGAGTTGCCACCTTGCTGCAATGCTCACCACGGTCGTTCAAGAATGTGGCGTAGAGCCGGCGGACAAAAGAACAGAGGGTTTGGCAGGAGGAGAAATATAGAATGATCGTTGCATTAGTCGGAAATCAGAACTCCGGAAAAACAACTCTATTTAACCAATTAACCGGTTCCAATCAACACGTCGGTAATTTTCCGGGAGTAACGGTGGATCGTAAAGAAGGATTAATTCGCCATCAAAAGGATATTACGGTTGTAGATCTTCCCGGTATCTATTCCTTGGCTCCATATTCTAAGGAGGAAGAGGTCGCTCGGGATTTCCTTGTCAAAGGCAATGTGGACGGGGTGATTAATATTGTTGATGCCAGCAATATAGAAAGAAACTTGTATCTCAGTATGCAACTGATCGAACTTCATGTGCCGATGGTCATTGCTTTGAATATGATGGATGAGGTTCGAGCAAACGGCGGTACGGTGAAAATTGATGAAATTTCAAAAAGTCTGGGAGTACCTGTAGTTCCTATTTCTGCGAGCAAGAATGAGGGTGTCGACGAACTGATTGATGTTGTCAAAAAAACCGTTGCTGCTCGCAAAAAACCCGAAAATACGGACTACTGTCGCGGCGGTGTTCACCGCACGGTGCATTCGATTGCTCACCTTGTCGAAGATCACGCCGAGAGAATCGGCGTTCCCGCACGATTTGTCGCAACTAAGCTGGTAGAAGGAGATCAACCGATTGCAGATGCATTGCAATTAAGCGAAAATGAGACGGATATGATTGATCATGCCATCAGAGAGATGGAACAAGAGATAGGGACAGATCGCAAAGCTGCTATAACTGATATGAGGTATTCCTTTATTGAAGAGGTCGTTTGCCAAACAGTCATTAAACCCAAGAGCGATAAGAGCAGAGATCGAAGTCAAAGAATTGATGCACTATTAACACATCGTATTCTCGCAATGCCCATTTTTTTGTTAATAATGGCATCTGTATTTTGGCTCACGTTTGGTGTCATCGGTTCTTTCCTGAGCGATTTTCTGGGTGGGTTAATTGATAATTTTAGTGATGCCGCTTTCGATTTTCTGACAGGATTGTCAGTCAATGCGACGGTCGTTGACTTGGTCGTCAATGGCGTTTTAGCCGGAATCGGTAGCGTCATGAGCTTTATCCCGACTATTTTGGTCTTGTTCTTCTTTCTCTCATTGCTTGAAGATAGCGGATATATGGCTCGCGTCGCCTTTGTTATGGATAAGTTGCTTCGGAAAATCGGACTTTCGGGACGAAGCTTCGTGCCGATGTTGATTGGGTTTGGATGTACGGTGCCGGCGATTATGTCGACAAGAACCCTTTCGAGCGAGAGAGACCGAATCATGACCATTTTTTTGGTGCCTTTTATGAGCTGTACCGCGAAACTTCCTATCTACGGTGTCTTTTCGATGGCGTTTTTTCCTCGGCATGCGGGACTCGTGATGGTCTCTCTATATCTGTTAGGAATGCTGCTTGCTATTATGACAGGACTCATCATGAAAAGCAGTATATTTAAAGGTAAACCGGTTCCTTTTGTCATGGAACTTCCGAATTATCGCCTGCCCAGTTTTAAGTCCGTAGTGATGTTACTCTGGGATAAGGCGAAAGATTTCGTAACGAGGGCTTTTACCATCATATTCATCGCATCGCTTGTGATATGGTTTTTGCAGACTTTCGACCTGCGCATGAATCTCGTTGCGGACCCTTCGGGCAGCATGCTGGCATCAATAGCTCAGTTCATTGCTCCGATATTTACACCCTTGGGATTTGGAAACTGGCAATCGGTCACAGCGTTGTTAACGGGTTTTATGGCTAAAGAAGCGGTTGTGAGTACATTCGCAGTATTAACCGGAACGGGAATGTCCGGATTATCTGCTGCATTACAACAGTTATTCACGCCGGCCTCCGCATATGCATTTTTGGTATTTACGTTGCTTTATACACCCTGCGTAGCTGCGGTGGCGGCAATTCGCAGAGAGCTGAACAGTCGGTGGTTGGCAATTTTTGCGGTTATCTATCAAACGTCGTTTGCGTGGGTTATGTCTTTTGTTGTCTACTTGACAGGACAGTTATTTATTTAAGATTTGCCGTTTTGCTTCTTTTCCAAAGAACGCTCTATAATTCGAATAAAAGACTCGACGATATCGGGGTCAAACTGTCGACCTTTATTAGATCTTAACTCGGCAATCGCGTCAGTGTAGCTCATTGCTGCCTTGTAAGGTCGATCAAATGTCATGGCATCAAAACTGTCAACGACAGTTAATACTCTGGAGAGGAATGGGATTTGATCGCCCGTTAGGCCTTCAGGATAGCCGGAGCCGTCATATCGCTCGTGATGATGAAGCACGAGCGGGGCAATACTTGATAGCATCGCGACTTCTTTGAGGATGCGCGCACCGACAACGGAGTGCTGTTTGATATCTTGCCACTCATAATCATTGAGAGGCGTTGATTTGTTAAGGACATTTTCCGATAAATTGACTTTGCCGATATCATGCATATAGGCGGCAAGCGAAAGTGATTTCCGTTGATCGG
Organism: Clostridiaceae bacterium; assembly: GCA_012718915.1. Classification (GTDB taxonomy): domain Bacteria; phylum Bacillota; class Clostridia; order Saccharofermentanales; family Saccharofermentanaceae; genus DUPM01. The sequence continues at coordinate 5,037 of JAAYBI010000062.1, read as the reverse complement.
CCTCAAGGCCAAGTTCTTGGCCGAGTGCCTTAGAATACATGACAACACGCTCTACATGTCCGGAAGTATATCGATCGCGAGCATTAATAATGTTAATAAGTGCTTGGAGTGAGCGTAATAACTCATAATCTTCTTGTTCCAAGTCCATCTCAAACACATCCAAAATGGAGTCGTATACTTCGACTCGGTTTTTGCGAAATAGTTTCGCGCGATAGAGCGCATCGTCTGCGTGCTGAATCAGAGCCATTGCGTTAGGTGTGTGATCATTCCACTGTGCAATGCCTACGGATATCGTTAGTGAGGTTCCTTCGGCCATATGGGCATTATCAACAGAAGATTCCGAAATAAATTGAACCATATCAGTTGCTTCCACTGCTTCGCGAACTAACTCACCATAACGGAGAGCCTCGTCCTTGTTGTAATTGGGTAAGATTGCAGCGAATTCATCCCCGCCGTATCGAGATAAAATAGCGCCTTTGGGGGCTTTCTCAGACATGATTTGGGCAATCCTGGCGATGATTCGGTCTCCGTTAATATGGCCAAAACGATCGTTAAACTCTTTGAATGCATCCAGGTCAAGGAAGAGAAGTGTCAGTGGTTGATTTAGAAACATACAGGACTGGACCTCAGCGGATAAGTTGCTGTGAAAGTAACGGTGATTGTATAGTCCGGACAATCCGTCGATATTAGCCTTAGTTTCTAACTCTAAAATCCGCTCGCGATCAGTCTGCAAGAATCGGTTGGTTATCCAAACGGTAATAAAGAATACAACGATTATAATGAGATCTTTTTCAATAAAATATGGAGAAATTCCAGTGCCTGCGTGGAGGAAGTCAAGAAAAAGTATAAAGAGAGCCAAAGCTATGGTCAGCAGATAACCGACATAAGCGCCAAGCTGAATTGTTGATGGGATGAGAATTAATATGAATGCGACCAAGAAATAGCTGTTGCTTTTTCCGGTGAACCAGATCAATGTCAATGACATAATAAGTAATACGGCAGTCTCGAATGCGATGAGTCGATCGACATCAGATTTCTGATGATGGTATCTGGAGGCAACCAGTGAGTAGACAAGAACAACGACAATGATGGCCAGGCTCGAAACAATCGATACCCACAACAGGCGTTGCTTTGACCAAGCGTTGCTGGTATTAATAAGCATTTCTCGCAAAATGACAAATGCGGCAAAAACAAAATACAATAGCTTTATTTTTAGCACAGCGTATTTCATATGGTAGTCCGAAAGTATATCAGGAGATTCCGGGTCAGATTTTTTTGGCAATGACACGTCTTTTCCGAAATTATTAGGCAAAATCATCCACTCCCCACTCGTTTGTTTGTATTACTAACATAAATGCATCAACAACTTTTGGACTGTACATTATACCTGCGCCTTCCTTAATGATTCTCGCTGCTTCTTCTGCAGATTTCGAGTCCCGGTAAGTGCGTTTTCCGGTCATGGCATCAAAACTATCTGCAACAGCAATGATTTGGGCGTGTAAAGGAATTTCATCGCCGATTAATCCTTCGGGATATCCGCTGCCGTCCCAACGCTCATGATGATATAATACAGCGTCAGAAATTTCGGAGACGTCATAAGAGGAACGCAAAATTCGACATCCTACTTCGGGGTGAGTGTTAATCGATGCTCTTTCCTCTTCGGTTAGTGAATCGGATTTGCTCAATATTCGGTCGTCTATAGCTATTTTTCCGATGTCATGAAGAAAACCCGCTAAGTTTAAAAGGTTTATGTCGACATCCGGAAGATTCATTGCCGTGCCGATTTTTCGACAAAGCTCTCCAACGCGTTTGGAGTGAGCCTCTTCGCGAGAACTCTTCTCGTGCAAAGCGTGCATAATGGTTTTGATGATATTGTTGCGCATGCTCTTGCTCTCGGCGATTTTGCTGCGGTTGAGTCGATCTTCTGCGGATTTCATGGTTGATACGATGGTCTCTTCGCGAAATGTTTTGGTTGCAATGCCGAAAGATATGTCGACGGGAACGGCGTTGACGAGGGTATTCGAACATTCTGACTTAATTGTGTGGAGAACGGTTGCAGCCTCTTCGGCATTGTGAAAGGGTAATAGAATGATAAACTCATCGCTACCCCAACGACCGGCAATACCTTTATTGGCACATGCCCGCTCGATGATATCTGCGGCCTTAATTAAGAGTTTGTCGCCGATATGATGCCCGAAGGCATCATTGACCATCTTCAGTCCGTTGACATCACCAAGAATAATAGATATCGGTAACTCTTCTGAAGAGTCGCTTTTACGAATGGCTTCCTCGAAATAACGCCTGTTATAAAGACCCGTCAGAATGTCGTGGTAACTAATGAATAGATTCTGTTCCTGGGCTTTCTTAAATGGTGTGATATTGAGCTCGAAGCAAGTCAATCCTACAGGATTGCGGTCGGCATCAAGGATAGGAGAAAAATACCTTTGCCAATAAGACTGAGAATCCGGTCGATTACCGCCGAATGAAGATATTGACGAAAAGAACTCACCCTTTAGAGCACGATCACAGTCTTCCTTGAGTTTTTCTGCCTTTCCCGGATCCTTTAGAACTTCAATGGCATTCGCACCGATATATATTTCTGACCCGCATTCGCGGAGAATAGAATATTTGTGCCTCGAGTTAAAGGCAAGGTAGCGATAGTCACTGTCCAAAGAAAACACCATGATGTCCGGAGAACTTTCAAGATAAGAAGAAAAAATGGTGTTGGTCTGATTAAGTGCGGCGTGAACGGAATCTTTGTCGGATTTCAAATTTGATATATGACGAAGATCCTTAACAAAGCGGAAAAATATGAAAAGGGTAGTAGAAACAACAAAAACGCTGCCTTTGAGGATGTTGACCCAAACAACGTTATAAGAACGCGGAAGAATGGCTTCGACGATGGTATCAGACATGATAATCCAGAATAGACTCACAAAAAGGTAAATCAAACTGATTTTCACTGCGGGAACATATGGATGAAAATCGTCAAACGTTTTGGGAGTCGTGAAAAAAGAACGCCAAAAACGGCGCCAAGATCCGGAAAAACGATTCGGATTTGTTTTGTCTTTCATAGACAAAACCTCCTGTACGGGAAATATATACATATTTATTATAAGTCAAGAATGTGAATGATTTGAATATAAAGTGAAAATGAGAATTTGAATATATTCAAAAATATTGTCTGAGTAAAAGATTCGTACTCACTTGCGCTTATTTTATGACATCAAAGCAACTAAAAATGATAGAATATATTTGTGATACAAGCCATTGATTATTGGGTAATGAAAGTGAGGTTTTATTATGAGTAACCGTATATTAAGAAGAACGAGTCGATTCTCGTTGTTATCGCTATTGCTTTGCGTATCGGTTCTGTTCTCGGCATGCTCTCTGTTTAACAAGGAGAGTAAAGATGCTAAGGACATTGAAGAAGCGGTGGAGAATTATTTTGAAGAATTAATTGACGGCACTTTGGCAGAGGAAGACTACGAGTCAGAATATGCCGAAGATGCTCCCTTTGCCGAAGTGGATTTCTCTGATGAAGCAGTAATACCCCTGATGCACTTGGTCTTCGAGAGAGTTGAGTACGAATTTGGCGAGGTTGATGGAAGCGAAGAAGAAGAGGAAGCGACTTGTGAAGTCATCTTGACGGTCCCGAATATCGAAGAGATTATGGATTCCCTTGATGAAGATTATTCGCTTGAGGATTTGGAAGATGCATTAACAGACAAGAAAGCTCCGACCGAAGAATACGAGATTGAGCTCGAACTCGAATATGATGATGAGTGGATTATTATCGATACTTCCGAAATTGCGGAGATTCTTGCTGAGCCTTTTGCGGATATATCTTTTGGCCCTAATGTCGAGCTCGCAAAAGCGACGTTCGATGATTATCTTAAGGCATTGGCTGAAGGGGATGTCGACACCGTAAATCGAATCGGTGACTATTATAATTCAGATGTCATGTATGATTACGAGGAGACACCGACAAGCTCAAAGTTAGCGTATTTTAGTAGTATAACTATTACGTTTGACGATGAGGCGGAGTTGTTTGGCGAATTTGCGTATCTTTCGGCTACTATGACTGCTCCGGATACACAGGCTATTCTGAATGGCATCGCTTCGGATTCGGTATATATGACTTCGATTATGAAGCCGGCACTTTTGAACTATCTCTCCAGTTATGATTATTATATGCTTGAAGAAGAAGTGTTGGCTTCTTTGAGAGATCAAATGACAGAGTTTCTTTCAGATCCTGAGTATCTTGTTGAGACATCCGTTGAGATTGATATGTACTTTAATCCGGACGACAATCAATGGCTCGTCAACTGGGTGCCTTACGAATTTTACGAAATTGCAAGTACGACGGATGAAATGTATTCGAGTATGGAAGCAACCATTCAGCTTGCTTCTGACGAACTTTTAGCTGAGGGGTCAATTGATCAAGCTCAATATGATGAGCTGTTGTATGATCTTCTGGGTATTTCTTCTCCGAGTGATCCGGGTGATAACACTGAATTGGCTTCTCTGCAAGCTTCGCTGGATGGCGTAGGTTTCTATTCTTGGGACTTGCAAGAATATGTTGATGGTTTTTCCGCAGCAGATACGACTCAGATTGCTACTGACATCTATTTCTATGATGACTTTACCGGAACTTCCTTGAGCTATGAGCTTTATTTTAACGATGCGCTTATAGACTTCCAGACCGTAGCAGTGGATGGTTATGATGATGGCTCGAGCAGTGCGTTTTTTGACTTCCCGATGACTTCCGGCTCATGGATATTTGAACCCGGAACATATAAGGCGATTATCTACACCTCGTCAGGAGAAATCATTACAGAAGCTTCGGTTGAAATGATCTAATCTCTTTATCGTATATTCATATCAAGCGGCTCGGGAAACCGAGCCGCTTTTTGTGTGTGCCACGCATGGCACTTCACTTGACGGTGAAAGTCCGTTATGGGGGTATGTAGCGACCAACCATTAGCCAAAGGCAAGGGTGTCCATCGCGAGGTGGAATCTGAAGGAAGCCGGCGG
>JAAYBI010000061.1 GCA_012718915.1 Clostridiaceae bacterium | reverse complement strand
TAAGTAGATTTTGCTCGTTATGTAATAAAAAAGCTCGGTTTTCGCCGAGCTTTTTGGTGCGGGAAACAGGACTTGAACCTGCACGACCTTGCGATCACTAGCACCTGAAGCTAGCGCGTCTGCCAATTCCGCCATTCCCGCAGAACAGATGTAATAATACTAGATTGACAAGCAAATTGCAAGAGTTCAAAATAGACAAGATCCCTCGGTTATTATGACTCGAAAATCTTTACGAATCAGGTGACTTTATGAACGAAAACACATTCTCCGAATTCAGATCATTCATCAATAATAAATCTGTAGCTATACTTGGTGTCGGCATTTCCAACCGACCGATAATTCGCTTTCTATATGCACTGGGTGCCAATATTTCTGCATTTGACAGATTAGATTCGGACGATTCTGTTCTAACTAAGACGAGGTCGGATTTCGAGTCTGAAGGTATTTTCATAAAATGGCATACCGGTGAATCCTATCTTGAGCAGCTTTCTCAAGGTGAATATGATCTGGTATTTAAGACCCCCAAATTTAGAGCAGATTCTACGGAATTAACGGCCTTGCGTCAAAAGGGATCCATACTTACTTCTGAAATGGAAGTGTTTATGACACTGTGCCCCGCTAGAATCATTGCCGTTACCGGTAGTGACGGAAAGACAACGACGACGACACTCATTGCGAAAATTTTAGAGGCGCAGGGTCACACTGTTCATCTCGGCGGTAATATTGGCACGCCGCTTCTTGATCGAATAGATCAAATACTTCCGACGGATTTTGTTGTATTAGAGCTTTCTTCGTTTCAGCTTATGACAATAACGCAAAGATGCAATGTTGCTGTCATAACAAATATTTCGCCAAATCATCTGGATTTTCACGCCGATTACAGAGAATATATCGAATCCAAGAAAAATATTTTTAGAAACCAGACGATTTTTGATCGATTGGTCATCAATGCTGATAATGAACTAACTAATAAATTCATCGGTCTGCAGAAAGGTTCTCTGACTTGCTTTTCGCTTACTAACAATATTTCCTTACGGTCCATGCCTTCCTCAGAATCAATGGTATTTCTTGAAAACAATCGGATTTATGTTCGATCTGCATTATGTACCGAAGAAATTATGAGTGCTGACGATATTTTAATTCCGGGTCGCCACAATGTAGATAATATGTTGGCAGCTATCGGTGCAACACATTCATTTGTCGATAAGAAGGCGATTATTCATGTCGCTAGGACCTTTCCGGGTGTCGAACATAGAATCGAATTAGTGGCATGTATTAATAATCGACGGTTCTATAACAGTTCTATCGACACAAGTCCTAATCGAACTATTAATACCATGAATGCTCTTTCAACGAGATCCGAACGTGGAGTTTTGATCGCGGGCGGTGAAGACAAAAAGTGTGGTTACGCCGGTCTGGGGAATGCAATAGAGAAAGTATGCCATAGTGTAGTCTTGTACGGAGACAATGCAGCAATGGTTCGCGAGATTCTGATTGTTGAATGCGGGCCCAATACGTTGACAATCTTGGATGCAAATAGTTATGATGACGCAATTCGAAAGGCATATCAACTCAGCGCAGAAGGCGATGTCATCGTCCTTTCGCCGACCGGAACAAGTTATGATCACTTCAGGCATTTTGAGGAAAGAGGCAATTTATTCAAAGAATTGGTCAATCGTTTTTCTGAAGAATTTCAGTAATTTTTCAATAAGCCTTGACGAAAGAATTTAGTCTGTGATATCTTGAGACAAATCGATTCATATGAATCGTTCTGAAATTCGACAATTGAATATTCGTTACCAAACACGATGATAAGGATCAGTAGAAAGAATTTTCGACTACAGAGAGTTGCCGGTGGGTGCAAGGCAATGTCTGAGAATCTTTTGAACTCACCTGGGAGTGCGCTCGTTGAACGTGATTATCACTATTAGATGGAGTCGGAGGCCAACCGTTACAGTGGCAGGATATCAGGGCAACCTTGTATCTGTAAGAGCGCCTAAATTGGCGAATTAGAGTGGTACCGCGGAAGTATATTTATACCTTTCGTCTCTGTATTAGAGATGAGAGGTTTTTTTTATTTAGGAGGAGAACATGATTAGCATATTTCACATTCATTATGGCTCGGTGATTTCTTGCCAATGATCCTATCACTTAGCATCAAAAATACGAATTCAAAATAGATGGAGGAAATAATAATGAAAAATGCAAACAGATATTCAAAAATGCCGGGAGTTCATTTATCGGAACGTGACTGGCCATCCAAAGAAATCACAAAAGCCCCGATTTGGTGTAGCGTCGATTTACGAGACGGAAATCAAGCATTAGAAATTCCGATGAATTTGGAACAAAAGCTGAATTATTTTAACTTTCTGGTTGATATCGGATTCAAGACCATCGAGATTGGTTTCCCGGCAGCATCGGATACGGAATTTGAGTTTTGCCGATATCTGATTGATAACGATATGATACCGGACGATGTGGCAATTCAAGTTTTGACACAGTCCAGGGAACACATTATTGCAAAGACTATCGAGGCTTTGAGAGGTGCGCCGAAAGCAGTAGTTCACCTGTATAATTCAACGTCGACTTTGCAACGTGAAGTGGTATTCCGTTTTGGAAAAACGGAGTGTATTGAACTGGCAGTCAGCGGTGCCAAAATGATTATGGAAGCAGTTGAAAAAGATGACAGCCGTACCGAATGGTTTTTTGAGTATTCACCAGAGAGCTTTTCTGGCACCGAACCCGATTTTGCTGTTGAAATTTGCGATCATGTCTTGGATGTTTGGCAGCCGACTTCTGCAAAAAAAGCAATAATCAATTTGCCCGGAACCGTTGAAATGTCTACACCAAATGTTTTTGCGGATCAAGTGGAGTATTTTTGCAAAAACACGAAATGGCGAGATCAAATCATCGTTTCTATTCATCCGCACAATGATCGAGGCACTGCGGTGGCGGCTACGGAGCTGGGTTTGATGGCCGGCGCAGATCGTGTCGAAGGCACTTTGTTTGGTAACGGCGAAAGAACAGGTAATGCAGATATAGTTACCATTGCTATGAATATGTATATGCACGGAATTGATCCGGGTTTGGATTTCTCTGATATGAATCGTGTTATAGAGGCTTATGAAGAAGCTACGAATCTGGAAGTTCACATTCGTCATCCGTGGGCCGGTAAATTAGTCTTTACCGCGTTCTCAGGATCACATCAAGATGCGATAAATAAAGGCATGAAAGCAATGCAGGCTCACCCGGATCATTGGGAGGTTCCATATTTACCGATAGATCCGATGGATGTGGGTCGCAGCTACGACCCGATTATCAGAATCAACAGTCAATCCGGAAAAGGCGGTGTATCTTATATACTGGAAAACCAGTTTGGATTGCACTTGCCCAAACCATTCCAAAAGGCTGTTGGTGCCCTGTGTACGTCAGTATCCGATCAAATGCAGTGTGAACTGAACGGAAAACAGATTTTTGATCTGTTCGATGACAAATTTGTAAATATCAAATATCCTTATGAATTAGCAGGGTATAAGGAGGAGTCCCTGAGCGAAAGCCATGTCAATGTCTATGTGACCTTATTGAAAAATGGCAATAAAATCGAAATACAAGGTTCAGGTAACGGTTTATTGGATGCATTCTGTGACGGATTCTACAAGCATACCGGCGAAAAAGTCAGCATTACGATGTATAACGAGCACGCCATGAAAAGCGGATCTGATTCAGCTGCAATTACATATGTTGAGATCGAGGACGTTAATAAACAAAAACATCTGGGCGCCGGAATTTCTAGTTCAGTGACAAAATCGTCGTTGAGGGCCGTAATTAGTTCGATTAACATGATGATTCAAAACCGTGGTATAAATATATAATCATTCTATAGAATCTGAAATGATGAAACGTTCGGCAAAAAGATAATAAAAAGATATGCATTTTCAGAAACGACAGATTAAAATGCAATGAGCGCGCAAGAAATTACGCGCTCGTTGCATTTTCCTAAGAATTACGTCAATTATATTAGTATTATGATTTGCACAGAAAGAAAAGAAATGAAGTAATTGGATAACGAACAATTGATAATCGCATCTGGAACTGCAAGTATGTCAGCAATATTCAATTCGTCCTCTTCCCAATTAAACAAAACTTGCATTTTGTTTAATTGTGTTATGGTTTTCCATTATACATGATGGAAACTAAATTCATATATACTTCCTCTACTTATTTATCGAGGTATTGTAATCATCTATATAATGGCACACAATTTGCTTTGATGACCGTTCTCTGCTTTAATTAATTATCACATTTCTTAGGAGGATTATTCTTGGAGATCAGATATGAAGAGCTTCAAATTTGCGACTTGGCTGAGTTTGCGGCATCATATGTCGACACTTTTAATTCCCCGCCTTGGAATGACAGATGGACCATTGATTCCGCAGCAAAAAGATTGCAACAGATGATTAACACAGAAGATTCCTATGGATTATGTGCGTATCAGGATGACTTGCTGTGCGGAGTAGTATTGGGCTGTATGGAGGAGTTCTACACCGGGAATATGTTTGACATTAAGGAATTCTGGGTCAGAAACGGCATGAGAGGATCGGGAATTGGGACGTTGATTTACAAAGAACTTGAACGTCGGGTGAAAGAAAAAGGCGCCCATCAAATTGTTTTACTCACGATTAGAGGAGATCAAACAGAACATTTTTACCATAATCAGGGAATGGTAACCGTTGATGATTTTATCTTTATGAGCAAGCAGATTTGACGACTCTCCCCTATCTTAAGTTGAGTTTGAAAGTTCTGTCCAATGATCTTAGTGAATCGATAATTTCGGAATTAAGTGAACGTACATTTTTCAAGTTTTACGATAACGTTGAAGATCTATCTCCCGGAATTATTCGATTTCTTCGGTGGATGTCGTTGTTTGTTCAACCGCAGTAGTAGGATCACTTGTGGAAATACTGACGCTTTCGCCGGTTGAAAACATCACAATATCATCGTCGCGATGATTCGTAAAAGGATCGCTCTCAGTTAATTGCTCGAAATCATTTATTCCGAATATCTGCTGATAATTCTTAGGATCCAGCATCGGCAAAATACTCTTAATCATCATGACAAGTAGGATAATTATGATTGCAAATATTAGAGACGTACGGATGAGTCTTAATGTTCGGGCTACACGATACTTTGAATCTACGTAGGCCTTTGTTGTGTATCCGACGAGACTATAAACGCGATTTGGGGTCTTTCTCTTCGGTCGGCGCCGGAACTCATTAAGGTGCCTCTTATATTCATTAGTAATCTGATGAGGAATATTTTTAATGAATCTCACAGTGCTTCGTCCCATTGACATAATAAAATCAACAACGGTAATTCCCAAATGACGGATTCCACCCATCATTTGCGCTGATTCGTTATGTCGATGTTGGTCCTTCTTCATCTGTTGGATTCCTCTACTTATTTTCTACTTATGAGATTATAGCACATTCATCCATACTGACATATAGATAATTCTCGGAAACGAACAATCGTTTGACATTAAACTAGGGTAATGCTAGTATTTTTATAGGATGATTTTCAGGAGGTATCTCAATGGATACAGCAAAGAATAAATTCACCAGAAGTAATGTCGAACAGACTGTTGAATCTGTTTATAATTATATCGTCAGTTACCTTAAAGCGAACTCATACCCCCCTTCAGTTCGGGAGATTTGCAATGGTGTCGGAATTAAGTCGACTTCTACTATTCACGCTCATTTAAAGCGACTTCAAGATCTCGGTCGCATAGAGTACACACCCGGCAAACGCAGGGCTATTATGGTTCCCGAATTCTCAAATGACAATGATGATATTACCCGCTTACCTTTACTTGGTGCAGTAACTGCAGGAATACCAATATTGGCTGAGCAAAATATTGAGCGTACGCTCCCCTTCTCATCTGATTTTCTTTCATCCGGTGAGCATTTTGTACTTAAGGTTCGTGGTGACAGTATGATTAATGCACATATTATGGATGGTGATTATGTTATAGTTAAGAGACAACCGACTGCACGTCTCGGGCAGATTATTGTCGCTCTAATCGGCGAAGAAGCAACGGTTAAGACCCTTTCGGAAATTGACGGAGAGCCATATCTTCTTCCGCAGAATGATGCTTATGAACCCATTCCGTTTTGTACTGAAGAATGTCATATTCTGGGCATTGTCACAGGTCTATTTCGAAACGGCATCTGATAATCGTGTGATTCATATATATTTATGCAAAAGATTAGCAACTTCTTAATCGGAATAACTTTGCAAAACGGTAGTAAAATTGCACAAACATATACTTGTTTACTGACATAAAAAATGTAACTGCATATTTGAAGTTTCCCGAAAAAATTGCTCTGAATATTAGTTTGATTGATGCCGTGTAAGTATCCCATATGCGAGAAAACCGATATGCCCTCATTGGAATGACGACTCCAAACACTTTGAATCGCTCATCTCCCTGCTCCGTGCTATGATCAAATCCGGGGGTTTTTGAGTGTTCACCAATTTTCAGATGATGGTTGCTTGATGCCAGGCAGAATGCATAATCAACACAATCAACGAAGAACCCCGAGTCATGCCAGCCTATCTTCTTAACATTCGACAGAAGATAAAGACTACCACTATTTATGACCAACCGAACGTCTTTAATTAATGGTTCTTTGATATCCGTGTGACCAACGGTTTTGGAGTTAAATGTAATTGAGCTGTACTGTTCTGCCAGATTCTCATTGTTTGTATAAAAATCTGAAATGTAATCTAAAGTAATGCGACTGAATACCGTATCTTGATCAAAGAATAATATTGTCGGGAAAGAGTCATAGTACGCTTGCGCACATAGAGCAGACAGTCCGATTCCAAGACCAACATTTTTGCCGCAAGTAACGTATGTGATCTTGGTATCATCGGACGCTTCCTGTTTCACATAATTACGAATAATCGGGTCATCCGGAGAATTGTCAAAAATATAAGCTTTGTATCCGCTTTCTACGACTTCGATTATCCGTTGAAGGACTTGTTCCTCGGGTTGGTAAGTAATAATTCCGACGGCTACTTTTGAATTCATAAAATTCTCCACAGAAATGATAAATAAATAAATTATCAATAATAGATAAAACTATCGGAATAAAAAGTCATCCGAAACTGTGTATATCTTCGAAATCATATCATAAGTGACCAGTCTGAGCAAACTATATGGCTTGGAGTTAGAATTGATGTGTAGTGCGCTTATATTCCTTCATCAATTCTTCGTTAAAAATGTACTTAACTTGAGTAGTTGGCTCAATCTTTGCCACTGAACTCTTGTAGATAAGACTCTGGGTCTTCCCGTCATCAAGAATCAATGAATGTGAATCAAAACCAATTATCGTACCGGATTGTGAAGAGCCATTTACATGGACGACTTCAACGACATCTAGATTCTTTCTGCAGTTGTTAAGAAATATTTCTTGGAGATTCGCACTGCGAAACGGCCTCCCGTTATCTTTATCGGAAACAGATTGTGCAAGAAGACCTCGATCTTGATAGGACGTTGAGCGAGCAAATTTTACGCCACTTGGATTCATAAGACACCTCTTTCATTTATTTTATAGAAAGAGAATACCATGCTCCACTGTTGGAATCTAAATGATATACACGTAAATTACGCGAAATCCAGACAGATAGAATCAATCAAAACTTCTAACTGATCCGGCTTTATCCATACAGCATTCGGTATTTTTTTATACCAGGTTATTTGGCGCTTGGCATAATTTCGACTTCTTTGCTTGATGAGATCTATGGCCGCGGCTAACGAAATTTCCCCGTTGAAATGGGAAATGATTTCTTTATATCCAATGGCCTGTGATGCCGTTATACTCAGCTCGCCATAATGATCTATAAGTTTTCGAACTTCATCAAGAAGTCCGTTTTGTATCATTTGGTCAACTCGGGAATCAATTCTTTGATATAGAATCATCCTGTCGACATCAATAACAAATACTTTGAATGGGTACCTGGGTCCGTTATTTTTAGAATTTGCATTATGTACACTAATTGGAATCTGGCTTTCAAGAAAAAATTCAAGTGCTCGGATGACTCGTTTGGCGTTATTAGGATGAATTTTTTCTGCACTTTCAGGATCTACCCGACAAAGTTCTTCATAAGCAGTTTTTCCGTTATCCGATTCATAAAGTTGAATTACTTCTTGGCGTACACTTTCTGAAATAGCGATGCTCGAAAATGAAATGCCTTCATAAAGAGCCGAAATATATTGTCCGGTACCACCACAGAAAATCGGTAGTTTACCTTTCTGCAAAGTTTTCTTAATTTCGACATAAGCGAGTTGTACGTAATCAGCAACTGAAAATGTACTCGTCGGCTCGATGATATCGATTAGTTTGTGAGAAACGGTTTCCATTTCTGAAGCATTTGCTTTTGCGGTGCCAATATCCATTCCCTTATATATCTGCATTGAATCACATGAAAGTATTTCACTATCTATTCGCTGAGCCAGTGCTAAAGAAAGCGACGTTTTACCGCTGGCCGTCGGACCGGCAATAATTGGAATATGACTTATATCTCCTATGGCTGTACCGTACATGAGGGTCATAATATCTCTCCGTTTCTACACGATGCGTTTAAACCATTTTTCAATGTCAGACTTCTCGTAACGCACAATAATAGGCCTGCCATGCGGACAGTGGTATGGGTTTTCGAGTATGGTCAAATCCTTTATCAAGCCTTGAACTTCAGAAACATCAAGTAGGTCATTCGCCTTGACAGCAGCTTTGCACGCCGCAGTCGCCAAATGATGATAGATATCTTGTTCCAAATGATTATTCTTAATATCCAGAGATTGCAGAACATCTCGAACGAGTACAGCGATATCCGAATCGCTTGCGAAAGAAGGAACTGCTCGAACAGTAATCTCAAAATCGCCAATTAAGTCAATATCAAAAGCTAATTCATTTAATCGGTCTTGATTCGACTGAACCATCAAAACCTCAGCTCGAGACAGTCTTATCAATTGAGGCGTGATTAAATATTGTGCTTTTAAATAATCTTTTGATCGATTACGGTCAACCAGTCTTTCATATATAATTTTCTCATGAGCCGCGTGTTGGTCAATAATGATGAATGCCGAGTTCGATTCCAATAAAATGTACGTTGCAAATAATACGCCTACAAACCGTGCCTGGAGTAATTCTGAAAGAGCATCTCGCTTATCCTTATCAGGTTCACCGGAGAAAGACATATTGCTATTTATCGAAACATGATCCATGCCCAATTGACGATCTGCATGATTGTCAGAAGGTGTTTGAGAGCTTAACTCACTCAGTGGCGCTTCTTTAAAATAGTTGGCCTTTCCATACTTATTAAAACCTTGAGAATAATTGAGCGATAGTAATTCATGAGGTAACATCTTACCTATGTCAGAATTCTTCGATGGATCAACATCGGACGCCGTCAAAGCATTATCAATCGCCGCTTTGATATCCGACTCATTATTTGGACTCGAAATCATTACATTTTCTGACAAACATGAAGACCCTAACTGTTTTGACGAATCGGAATCGCTTTTATTATCCGTAGCGCTGGTGACGGGATCCAAGTGACCGGGTTCAGAGGTCAGATCGGATTGTTTGAGGGTATTTTGCAACGCATGAAAAATTGCGCGAAATACTTCTGAATCATTCCAAAAACGAACTTCTGATTTTTGAGGGTGAACGTTGACGTCAATAAGAGCAGAGGGGATTTGCACGAACAAGACAATGAATGCAAACCTGCCCTTCATCAGATATGGACGATAAGCTTGTTCAATAGCTGCTGAAATCGTCTTTGAACGAATTAATCGATCGTTTACAAAAATTGTCTGCTCCCCTCTTCCCTTTCTGGCAATTGCCGGCTTTCCTGCAAAACCACGAACAATAACCGATGATTGCTTGTAGTCAACCGACAGCGTCTGTTCGACGACTTCAGGACCATAGATACAATATAGTGCATCCTTAGAATTTCCATTCCCGGGGGAAATAAGAATTGGCTTGCCGTTATTGATTAGCTTAAATGATATGTCCGGGCGTATCAGAACGAAACGCTCGCACAAGATTGTGATATATTGAGCTTCGGTGTGGTCCTTTTTAAGAAATTTATACCTGGCCGGCTGATTGAAAAATAAATCTCTTATAGTAATTATGGTCCCTCTAACGCCGGATGCCTCCGAGGTAAAGATATGCTTACCTCCTTCAATTCTGACTTGAGTTCCGATGTTCTGATTCGGCAAACAAGTTAACAGCTCAACTTTTGCGACAGCAGCGATGCTGGCCAAAGCCTCGCCGCGAAAACCCATTGTATAAATGGCTTCCAGATCTTCGAGTTCAATAATTTTACTGGTCGCGTGACATGAAAATGCTTTATATGCATCGTCCTTGTCCATGCCGCAGCCATCGTCCGTTACTCGAATCAGCTTAATGCCGCCATCTTCAATTTCGATTGAAATACTTGTTGCACCGGCGTCTAAAGCATTTTCAATGAGTTCTTTAACAACTGAAGCCGGCCTCTCGACAACTTCACCGGCGGCAATCGCATTCGCTACTTGTTCACTGAGTTGATTGATTCTACTCATCCATCTACCTCTCAGAGCTGTCTTTATTCCTTGGCTTTTTCGATGAGGACATACAATAAATTCATCGCCTCAAGAGGCGTCATGGTAGAAATATCCATGTTGGCTAATTCAGAACGTATGGGATCCGCTTTGGAAAAATGTTTTCCGGCGGAATCTAGTTGAATTTGACCCGGCATCGGCCGAACGGATTCAATTACTTCAGACAATCGATCGGGATCCTCGACCTGTTCGCTGGTGCTGATTTTTGTAGATTCAAGCACCTCTAAAATCGACCGTGCTCTTTGTATGACATCATTGGGCACGCCTGCAAGACGAGCAACCTCAATGCCATAACTGTCATCCGTACCGCCATCAGCAATCTTGTGAAGGAACAGTACTTCACCGTCATGTTTTTGAACTTCAACATGGGCATTGAATAACCCGGGCAGTTTATTTGCCAGAAGATTTAGCTCATGATAATGAGTTGCAAAAATAGTTCGGGAAAAAAGTATCGACGGAGAACAAATGAATTCCAAGATTGACCACGCAATAGCTAAGCCATCGAAAGTACTTGTTCCTCTTCCGACTTCATCGAGCAACAGAAGGCTTTTTCCGGTAGCATGTCGAAGTATTGAAGATACTTCGTTCATTTCTACCATGAAAGTAGATTGCCCCGAAGATATATCATCGGATGCACCGATTCGCGTAAAAATGCGATCAACTACACCTATCCTGGCATATTTTGCAGGTACAAAGGCCCCCATTTGCGCCATCAAAACAATCAGAGCGACTTGACGCATATAAGTAGACTTACCGGCCATATTCGGACCGGTCAATACCATAATTCGACGACTTTCTTCATTCATCAATGTATCATTGGGAATAAATCGCTCGCCCTTCATCATTTTCTCTACAACCGGATGACGACCTTCTTCAATAATTAAGTCAGTCGACGCATCAACAATTGGGCGAACGTAGCCCTCTCGTTGAGACAATTCTGCCAGAGATGAGACAACATCGTATACGGCAACTGCCGAAGCAACGGCATAAATTCTATCACAGGCTTTTTGAACCTGAATTCGAATGTCACAAAATAATTGATATTCCAATGCAACTAACTTAGAGTTTGCTCCAAGAATCGAATCTTCCAGTTTTTTTAATTCATCTGTGACGTATCGCTCAGCGTTGGCCAACGTTTGCTTTCTGACATAATGCTCAGGAACAAGTCCGACTTGACCTTTAGATACTTCAAGATAATATCCAAACACTCTGTTATATCCGATTTTCAAGGTTCTGATCCCGGTCTTCTCTCTTTCGGCCGCTTCTAAATCCAGAATATATTGCTTAGCATCCGTTGTTAAATTTCGTAGTTGATCGACTTCATCGGAATAACCGGCACGAATGACGCCACCTTCTCTTGAAGATAAAGGAGCATCATCAGATATAGAAGCGGATAACAGTTGTCGAATATCTGATAAATCATCAAAATGCTCATTAGCCCAGCCCAAAATACCACGATTGAATTGCGATGCCGAATCATAAATTGATGGTAATTTCTGAATGGAACGGAGTAACGAAAGCAAGTCTCTCGGAGAAACAGTACCTAATGCGATTTTCGAAGACAGTCTTTCAATATCAGAAAAACCTGCCAAAGCATCAATAAGAGCTTGACGATGAATGAAAGCATTAAGCGCATCTTCTATTGCGTCCTGTCGAAAAATTATTTCTTCAATATTCAGAAGTGGCTCATCCAACCACTTGCGAAGCAAACGACCGCCGACTGCCGTTTGCGTTAAATCTATGCACCACAACAAACTGCCTTTTTTTGAAGATGAACGAATTGTAGTCGTTAATTCCAAATTCATTCTTGCAGGGATATCAAGTTCCATTTTATCTGCGATATTGTAAACACGAAGTGCCCGAAAATGGGTCACAGTCGTTTTTTGCGTATCATCCAAATAATAAAGAAGTGATGAGACGCAAGATATCATCATTCGTTTATCGTCTTTTTTCGCAAAATCTTGAGACAACGAAGCAACGCGCTCAACATCAGGGTTAGAAAATTGTTGTGCAGCGATTACGGTTAACGGAACAGAAAAATAATACTCAACTTGTCTGAAAACATCCGATTTAGAAAAATCCGGATTGCAAATGATTTCTGACGGTGAATATCGCATTAATAAATTCAACAATTGAACCTGTGTATTACCCATCACAAGTTGTGTCACTTCAATTTCTCCGGTAGCAATATCTGCCGCGGCTACTGCAAATTGCATGCCAACGCGATAAATACAAACCAGAAAATTATTCTTCTTTTCATCGAAAAGACTTAAATCGATGGACGTGCCCGGCGTAAGAATCCGAGTAACGGCGCGCTTGACAATACCTTTCGCAGTGGCCGGATCTTCGATCTGGTCGCAAATGGCGACTTTATATCCTGCGGAAAGGAGCCGTTGCATATAATTAGTAGCAGCATGATGTGGAACGCCACACATCGGGGCTCGACATGCGAGTCCGCAATCACGGCCGGTCAAGGCAAGTTCCAGAACTTTTGAAGCAGTAATCGCATCGTCGAAAAACATCTCGTAGAAATCTCCGAGACGGAACATTAATATGGCATCTTCACACCCGACCTTCATCTCTAAATACTGAAGCATCATTGGAGTTAATGCATTTCGATCAATTTGATCATAAGTCATTAATGAATCACTCATAAATAAATTGCTCCAGGATACCCTCTACGGAAAACGTCTTAGCATGAGTAATATGAACAATCGCTATCATCCCCTCAAGCGTAGCAGAAATTTTGCCCTCTTGAATAAGTGACTTAAGTCGATCGTCCTCTATCAGCGAAATCGGAATTGTAAAATTTATCAGTCGATTATTGGACGATCTTCCGGTGTATATGTCAGAAGACGTATGACTTAATCCTTCAATAAGTACGGCTTGCTTTGTACCAACAGACTTGATGTTGGATTCAAGACTGTGCGCATTTTGAAGTTCAATCAAGCGATTAAAGCGCTCGGTAATAATGTCAGAAGAGACCGGATTAGGATCATCATAGGCTTTTGTGCCTGCGCGAGGCGAATATTGAAAGGTAAATGCAGAATCAAAGTGAACCGCTTCCATCAACGAAAGCGTCTCAAGAAAATCATCTTCTGTTTCACCCGGAAACCCAACAATAATATCCGTAGTTAATGAACCATCCGGAACAAGCCGACGATACGTATCGACGATTTGCAGATATGATTCGCGAGTGTACTTTCGGTTCATTTTTTCTAATATAGCGTTACTTCCGGATTGGAACGGCAGATGTAAATGCCTTTCAATAGAGGGATATTTTGCCATAACTTCAATCAATCTTGTAGAAATATCCTTGGGATGTGATGTCATAAAACGTATACGGAAAAATAAATCTCTCGAAGCGACTTCCTCAAGCAAAGAAGGAAAATCTTTAGAATCCGGGCTTTTCCGACCATAAGAATTCACATTTTGGCCCAAAAGCAAGACTTCCTTATAACCTTGCGAACTGAGATTTTGAAGTTGTTCGATTATAGAATCATAATTTCTGGAACGTTCTCTTCCGCGTGTATATGGTACAACGCAATATGCGCAAAAATTATCGCACCCATATACTATCGGCACTAATGCTCGATACTTTCGTTGACGGGATATACTCGAGTCCAAATCTTCAAATATGTAATCTTCTTGAGAGATATTCAATACTTTTCTGCCCTTAATTACTCGATCATAAAGAAGTTCAGGCAAACGAAATATGTCTTGTGGTCCGAAAATCATGTCCACAAATCGATAACTCTTCTGAATCTTTGGGACATTGCCTTCCTGTTTCATCATACAGCCACATACTGCTACCAACATCTCTTTGTGCTCGAGCTTCTTGTTCTTCCAAATGCCGAGGTTGCCAAACAGGCGATCAACAGCGTTTTCGCGAATAGCGCAAGTATTCAGGATGACAATATCTACGTATTCATCCTCACCTGCCGGTCGAAATCCAATATCTTCCAAGGTGCCTGAAAGTTTTTCGCTATCTGCTTCATTAGACTGGCAGCCATATGTCAATATATGATACGTTAAATCTCTTCCAAGACTCACCTTGCGTCTGGCGTAATAGTTTCTGAGCTCATTAGAATAATTCTTCTGACTTTCCAGAAGTTCATCTGCTACCTCTAATATTGCCACAAATAATACCTCACTAATATACTGGGATAATGATATCAAACTTAGTCGTGTTTGGGTAATGATTTGATCTCTATAAGTTGGAAAATCAACATATTAATGATACCATAAAGGACAAAAGCGACAGAGAGAATAATCATGCAACCGGTTCAGAATAATCCGAATATATCTCGTAATCATTATATGTTTCATCTGCGCCAGTTCATCGGCGTTAGTCTTTTGCGGTCGTTAGTGTGCGCAATCATGGTCTTATGCATTCTTATTCAATCCTCTTTCTTGGTTTTTGCGGACACTCCGGATGACCAAGACGGCTCCGCTTCAGGTCAAGAATCTAACGGTTCTTCTATAGAACAGAGTTCAAGCACAGGAATATTCACGCCTACTGTACTTTTAGATAATTCACCTGTCAATGCGCCTTTAATCAATGGAACAGCTTATGTATTATACGACGCTCAGTCTGATACTTTCTTAATAGGTAATAACGTAGACGAGCCCCTTCATCCGGCCAGTACAACGAAAATATTGACCGTCCTGTTGGCAATTGAGAATCTTGATCCGAGTGATACCATTACCGTTACCAAAGAAATGTATGACTATATCCCTGAAGGATATGTTCGCTTGCCGTTGACTGAGAATGAAGTCATTACGGTTAACGACGCAATGTATGCATCTCTTCTCCTCTCTGCAAACGACGCCTGTTCTGCACTCGCTTTCAAAATGGCCGGAAGCAAGGAAGCATTTGCATCCATGATGAATGAAAAGGCCGTTGAATTAGGCTGCCTATCCACAAATTTCTCGAATCCGTTTGGATTGACTGACGAAAATCATAAAACCTCCGTGCACGATATGGCACTAATACTCGAAGCAGCTCTCGAGCATGATTTATTTAGCGACATTTCGACGGCTTCATCTTACACTATCAAAGAAACGAACAAGTTTAACGAGAAACGCGTCATCAATAACCAAAACCGTTTCATATCGACAAATACTTATGCTTATGAATATTATGTCGGAGGTAAAACCGGTTTTGCTAATGCTTCAGGACACACAATCGCTGCTGCCGCAGTTAAGGACGGAAGATTGCTCATCGGAGTCATTTTCGGAGCCGATAATTCCGAAATCCGATATAGTAATTTAATCGAATTATTCAATTATGGGTTCAACCAGTTCACGACATCAACCATCGACAATAACGAACTCAGTATAATGCAAGCCGATACAGAGCGGCAAATTGAAACGGCGATTACAGACTATGGGCTATATGTTTCTGACCGTGAGATTAACACCATTTCCTATGTCACTACATCGGCGTCACAGGCATCCGGAGGATATACGACAAGCATCGACTTATCATCTACGATAATTTCCCCTAATGAAAAATCTCAAACACATAGTTTGCCGATTTATCGAACCTATTCAAATGGAGCAAAATACAATATTGGTACACTTTCAATAACAATAAAAAGCCGGGATATTATCGACCCCTCAGATGAACCCAAATTCACGTTCAAGTCCGTGATTCAAACTGTTGCCAAAATAATAATTATATTGCTTCTCGTTGTGTTTCTTGGATTTGCCGGCTGGATATATTTCCAAGTTCAGAAACGTCGCCAAACAATCAAAAACAGACGTAAGCCAAAAGTGCTCTGAACCTGTTTATTTGACTTCAATAATTAGCTCAATATATGGGTCGAATCCGAGATTAACCTTCACCGGCAATTGGCATCTGAGGTAACATCAACGCGGGCGAACCCATTGAGCCACTTGATGAAGGCGGATCAAAATGCAAGCGATTTCCGACCCAAGCGATATTTTCCATAACGTTATAAAAATTTCCGGCAACCGTTATCTGATCAACCGGGAAAGTAATCTTGCCCGATTCAATTCGAAAACCTTCGCACAACAAGGAAAAATCTCCGGAAATTGCATTGGTTCCGGCATGAAGTCCGGAGAGATCGGTAATGTAAATACCGCTATTAACCGAACCCATAAGAACTTCATCATCTATAGCTCCGGGCTTTATGTAGAAGTTGGTTGGCCAGATAGATATCGGGCTCTTATATCCGCCTCTAAAGCCATTACCTGATGATTGAACGCAATCTTTTTCTGCAGATTGCATGTTATGAAGAACAGATTCAAGCACGCCATTTCGAATAATATGCTTGCTTTGTGTTGGAACGCCTTCGGAATCAAACGAATTACTGATATATGCTAACGAGCATATTCCTTCATCAACAATGGTTACTGCTTCTGAAGCAATTCGCTGGGAAACCTTGCCCCCAAGCATCGAAAAACCTTTTTGAATCGCATCCGCAGAAAAAATACCTGCAAAGGATGCGAGTAAGTCCGTCGCGGCTCGAGGCGCAAGCACGACATCATATTTCCCGGATTTAACAGATACTGCGCCAAGCTTGGACAAACAATCATTCGCTGCTTCCTTAACGAAAGCTTCCGGATCGAATGTATCCAGATCTCGTCCGATCCACAAGGCATATCCTGTCTTAGTGACATCGTTATCAGCAGCACGAACGCCGGCATAGACAGAAACCATATTTGATCGACTGCGACAATCCAGTCCTTTAGAATTTATGATAATACATGAAGAATCCCCATACCCGATACTTAAGTGATCTACACCCTTTATTCGAGAATCATAAGCCAAAAGCGATTTCTCGATATTGAGTACTATTGATTCAAAATCCGAAAAACTTAATTCGGATAATTTGGGATTGTAGTTGTTTGCTGACGGATAATTCGAAGCAGGAGTCGCAATTCTTTCCGGTTGCTCCGGTTCTAGAATTTTACTGTTTGCCAAAGCTTTTTCCAGTAGAAAATCGATTGCATCATCCGTGAAGGATTCTGAATGAGCATAACCCATTTGCTCGTCAACTTTACCTCTGAAAGATATTCCGTTGACTTTTGAAGACTCATAAGAGGAAACTTCGCCGTGCAATACTTGAATTCCTGAAGAATATTCATCCTCAAAAAACACTTCGGATTCCTTGAATCCAAAGCTAGATGATTTATCAATCAGTTTGCGAAAAAAATCTACATACTTAATCACGTCATTATCAATCATGCATCCACCCCGCCGACAGTCATTTGAGAAACACGAATGGTTGGCTGACCAATACTTGCCGGAACATGTCCACTGATAGAACCGCAAACGCCTTGTGCTAACTTTAAATCATCGGCGACACGGTCAATGGTCATCAAGACATCATCGCCTTTGCCGATTAATGTCGCTCCGCGAAGCGGTATAGTCACCTTTCCGCCTTGAATTAAATAGGCCTCGTTAACAGAAAAGTTAAACTCACCTGTTGCAGGATCGACAGATCCACCACCCATTGATGATGCATAAATACCATATTCTGTATCGGAAATAATCTGTTCGGGCGTTTCTTTGCCGGCCGCAATAAAGGTATTTGACATTCGGGAAGTCGGACAATATCTATAGTTCTGACGCCGACCGGATCCGGTAGAAGCCATATTCATTCTTCTTGAACCCAGTCGATCTATCATATAGCTTTTCAGGATGCCGTTATCGATTAATGTGTTGGCTATTGGCTCAACCCCTTCATCATCAATGGAATAACTACCCCATTCATACAACATAGTCGGATCATCCACCGCAGTAACGCAATCGGACGCAATTTTCTCTCCGACTTTTCCTGCAAAAACAGACGCATCAATGCCGACGGATGTCGCCTCCAGCGCGTGTCCGCATGCTTCATGAAAAATAACTCCTCCAAAAGCATTGCCGATGACCACCGGATATCGACCCGAAGGACAGGGTTTTGCCTCAATCATAGTGACGGCCATTCTTGCGGCATCCGTCGCCAAAAAATTGAGATCCATTTCGTCAATAAACTCTAAGCCTTTACCTGCACCCGGACTATGTCGTCCGGTTTGCTTCTCATTGCCCTTAGTCGCTACGGCTTCGACCGAAAATCGCGTTCTGACGCGGTGATCCGAGACATAAAGACCTTCAGAATTAGCAATAATGATGTCTCGCGATAAATCAGAATATCCGGCACCGGTTTGAGTAATACGAGCATCATATTGCGAGGCAATGTCGCAAGCTTGACGTAATAAATCGGCTTTCAGGGCATCCGGACGCGAATCCGGAAGAAAAACCGGCGCAGAAGTCGAGTATTGCCTTATCGCAGACAACGGCACGGCAACACTGCATTTATTGGAGTGCAAGGATGCGGATGCATCCTTTGCCATTTTAATTAAAACATTCTCATCCGTAGAGTTTGCATATACATAGACACTTCTGACTCCATCCATAACACGGATTCCGACCCCAAAATCAATGCCGGAAGATACGTTTTCGATGCGTCGGTTGATTGCAGAAAGCGAATTAGATCTTGTGCTTTCGATATATATTTCAGCAAAATCGCCAGCATAGAGCAACGCTGCACATAGTATGCGTTCAATCGTTAATTGCGAGAGCATAAAGACTCCTCTTATTTGTATGATCTTTTTATTTTCTTAGATGTTGTTTTTTCAAACTCGGTATCTCGATAGACAACTTTGCGAATTTGCTTATAAGAAGGTAATTGATCATTAACCTTTTTGCACTCTTCTCCCAAGACCTGTTGAATCGCATCCGGGTCCGGATTTGCACCGAATTTTTCGGTAATGGCCTCTTGATTCGGAAAAATAGTTGCAGTTACGATGATGTCATCATGTTGGTTGTCTTCTCCGCTTACAATCGACTCTGCAACATACACAGAGCGGGAAAGTAGTGACTCTATCTCTTCCGGGAATATATTTTTGCCGTTTTTGGAAATGATGACATTCTTCTTGCGTCCGGTAATAATAACGAAACCGTCCGAATCCAGATATCCCAAATCTCCGGTGTGAAAATAACCGTCGGCATCTATGGCCTCCCTTGTGGCTTCTTCATTCTCAAAATATCCAAGCATGACATTCGGCCCTTTGCCGATTATTTCACCGATACCATTTTCGTCCTTATCGATGATGCGAATATCGACACCCGGTAATGCTAGTCCGGCCGCCCGATCGTTAAAGAATACATCCCGATTCAGAGCAAGAATAGGCGCGCATTCCGTTAACCCGTATCCTTGCAGACAAAGGAATCCCATATTCTGCATATCCAAAAGAATCTTGGGATCGATTCCGGCACCGCCGGATATTAACATACGGAGATGACCGCCAAAGCTATCATGGATTGCCGAAAAGATCTTTCGTCTCTTATCAATGCCAATCTTTCTCAACGCACGAGTAAGCTTGATACCGAACTTGAATTTTCTTGCGGTTTTGCTGTCTCCGAGTGCCTTTTTCATAATGGCGCGGTGAAACATTTCCAGCATTAAGGGAACAGCTAAAATAACAGTTGCCTTGGCTTCTTTCATGTTCTGAGTGATATATCTTAAACCTTCACAATGTGCAACCGTTGCGCCTCGATAAATTGGGCAGAGAAATCCGCAAGTACACTCGTAGGTATGATGTAGCGGTAAGATAGAAAGGAAGATGTCAGACGGATCGATATAGACCATCGAACACATACCCTCCAGGTTCACACAAATATTGCGATGAGAGAGCATGACTGCCTTGGACTGAGCTGTCGTACCGCTCGTGAATAAGAGTATATTGGTAGCTTCAACATCAATACTGGCATCTAAAAATACGCGATTACCTTCCTCAAGAAGTGCTCGTCCCTTCTCAAGGAGATCTTCGAATACGACGGACCGCGAATTGTCTGACAGTCGATCCATGCAAATAAAATGCTTGACTGAAGGAATCTCAGAATAAATATCATCAATTATGGGTTGCTTTGAAGCCGAATAGACCAAAATATCCGCATGAGATCGGTTTAAGAGATTGGCTATTTCCTGCTTCGTAAGTTCTTTGTCCAGAGGTATAACGACACCGACACCATTGGTTGTAGCTAAGTATGTAATATTCCACTCATAGCGAGTTTCAGCAAGAATCGCAACTCTGGATCCTGCTCCGTTAAGATCCGTCAAAGCTGTGCCAAAGGCATTTACATCATCACCGAACTCTTTGTAAGAAATCGAGGTATAAGCCTCGCCTCTTCCCTTTTTGATCAGGAATGCCGTCTTATCGCGAAATATCTTAACGCTTTGATCGAGCATATCCCGCAAATCGCGAATTTTACGAACCTCATACAATGGTGCATTCTTCATAAAGACCTCCTCGTCGTCCGTGGGCTTTTTGCAGCTATTTACCAGTATAAACGATAGCTTCTCAAGCTTCAATCGAGTCCGTCCGGTTATTTTCCGGAATCGAATAAGTCGCCAAAATCTTTCTGAAGGATTTTGGATGAGGCACTTTTTCTGAGAGCGCACGCCAAAATAATGGGGAGTGGTTCAGATGATACAAGTGAGTCACTTCATGCCACAACACATATTCAAAAAGCGAATCCGGAAGAAAGTACAGATATCCGTTTAAACTAATGTTACCAAGACCGGAACAACTCCCCCATCGCGATGAACCATATCTCACGTAAATTTTTTGTGGCAGCTTCCCGGTATAGTCTCGCAAATAGTATTGAGCCTTGCTCAAAATCTCTTTCTTGATCAAAGGCTTATCTTTATCGGAAATTATTGGCAGCATCAATTTTTGAGATAAACGTTTCTGTTGCTCAGAAATCCAGGGTGCTCGTTCATCAACACAAGCATCGATATATCGCGTTGAAGCATTATTGGGCGCTCGAACCGTGACGGATTGACCGGGTTTGACATGAATACTTATGGTCTTTTTCTTAGCACGAATCAACACATACGGAATTTCTGAAATCGGCGAGACTCTTTCAATGGAATTCATTTTCGATTCAGAGCTCGCAAACCGGATCAGCATAGCCTTTTGAAATCGCAAGCTCTGCTCGTTCTTTTGCTTTACCGCCAAGCTGAATCTGCGCTTCAACATAACCCGGATGAGTCGAAAAGAAGTTTCGGACATATGTATCCGGATCCTTCATATAATCAAGAACCATTTCATATTGATGAGTTGAGATTAATTTCATTGCAAGCGCATTTTGAAACAATTGAGTATCAATTGCCGTCAAAGCATGTAATGATATTCCTTCTCCGGCCAAAATCTCTCGACCGCCCTGCACGCGATCAACAACTGCAATCGTGTCTGTTATTTTAGCTCCCAGATTCTTAATCACAGGCACCCACACGCGTAAATAACTTGATGCTTCGGTAACAAGGTCTGCGATATGAAGTGCAGTTTTCCCATCAAGATCTGCCTCGGTAGCTAAGACACAATCTGTCATTGATTCATCAGCATAAACCGATTGAAAATCTTTAAAAATAAACAAATGTGGTTTGTGAAGAAAATATGCCGGCAAAATCGAGAAAAAATAATCTCTTCGCTCGCCACCGGACACAAAATCAAAAGATAATCCGCGGCATGCGGCGACAATAGCGTCAGTGACTTGTTTGAATGACTCTGAGCGTTCATAAAAAGCAAGTAAATGGTCCAGTAAAATATGAGGCATTGCAAATCGATCCGTGCCGGATGCTGTCTCAATAATGCTCAATAAGCGAGCGGCTTCCATCTCATTATGAAGTAAAAAGTGTGTATTAATGTAAAATGGACCAAGCATTCCTGACGCATACCAAAAGGGGGCTTCGGGGTCACTGACACGAACGGCATTCGTTGAAAACAAAGAATCAATTATTGGATCGTTCATAAATTTACCTCCAAAGATTAAGAGTTCCCACAATCTCACTTATACTCGAAATATTCAAATCTTCCGCGAGTGCAACAACCTCTTCGGTTATTGTCTCACAAGCAGACGGATGAATCAAAGTCGACGTGCCAATTTGAACCGCGGAAGCTCCGGCAATCATAAATGCCAAGACATCTTCTCCTGTACTGATGCCTCCGCAACCGATGACCGGAATATCAAGAACGGAGGCACACGCCTCGACCATCCGAAGTGCGACAGGCTTAATGCAGGGACCCGATAGCCCGCCGGTATTATTATTGAGGATTGGTCGACGAGTCTTGACATCAATGGCCATCCCAAGAAGTGTGTTAATTGCAACAACGGCATCGGCTCCTGCTCTTTGAGCCGCTAAAGCGGTTAAAGAAATATCCGTAACATTAGGTGTCAGTTTAACCCACAGAGGCAAAGTGGTTTCTTTTCGAACAAGTGACACCAACTGAAATAGTGCTTCAGGAGACGCACCGATGACCATACAACCCTCTTTGACATTCGGGCAAGAAAGATTAAGTTCTATGGCATCGATAAATTCGCGATGCGGCTCAAGGAAGCGTACTGCTTCAACATAATCTTCCGTAGAATGTCCGGCGACATTGACGATAACACCTGTCGGCAAAGACGCCATAAACTGCAAGTCATTCTCAACAAAATAGCGAACTCCGGGGTTTTGTAAACCGACACTATTAAGCATACCTGAAGGCGTTTCAGCGACCCTGCAGCCATCATTCCCTTGTCGTGGTCGTAGTGTTAACCCTTTTGAAGATAATGCGCCAACCGAGCAGAAATCAATATACTGTTCAAGTTCGCGGCCGAAACCACAAGTACCGGAAGCCAGAATAATTGGATTTTTGAATCTGACATTACCGATCGTTACGGATAAATCTACCATATAACCTCCGCGGACAGAAATACCGGTCCGTCCTTGCAACAACGCTTATTCTCATATCCCGGTTCCTTGTCTGACTTCGTTTTGCATGTGCATACCAAGCAAACACCGATACCGCAAGCCATACGCTTCTCGAGGGATACATAGCAAGTGAGACCTTTAGATTCGGCCCACGAGGCGACATGCTTCATCATAATTTCCGGCCCGACCGTGCATACCGTAGATCCGCGAATCATATCAAATGGAATCATCTCCAGTGCATCCAGAACATTTCCCTTAACCCCGAAATCACCGGCATCCGTCGCGACGATGCAATTACTGTTCCGTTCACCGTCAATAAAACAAGCGTCATCAACACAACGAAAACCATTAACAGAGTAGAATGGGATTGAATGCTCTTGCGCGTAACTTTGCAGAAATCTCAACGGGAATACACCGGTGCCCCCGCCGACTAATAGTAAAGGTCGATCCTTTTCAATCGAAAAACCATTTCCCAGAGGACCCATCACTTCAAACTCAGTGCCGATTGGCGAAGTTGCTAAATATCGGGTGCCATCCTTAACAATTCGAACACCGATTGAAAATGTGCCTTTGTCCTTGTCCACCTGCGCAATTCCGAATGGTCGTTTAAGAAACTGATTACTCGAGATCGCTACAAATTGCCCCGGCAATGCATTGAGAGCAATCTCAGGACAATAGAAAGACAGAAAGTGTGTTGACGGATTGACGCGAATACTTTCTTTAAGTGTAACCGTATATTCCTTAGCCATACATTTACTCACTTCTTCAGCATTTTATTCTCAGGCGGGGCCTCATTCATCGGAACGATTTCGTTTCTTGTGGATCTGACAATATCCGCAAAGCTGCCCAGTTCATAAGGCTTAATATCCTTAGGTTGAGTCTGATTTTGCAGACAATCGATGACCGCAACAAGTGTATCGAGAGATGTAATGGTCGGAACGCCGTGCTCAATACACTTTCTTCTCAAACGAAATCCGTTATTAATCATGACGGTACTGTTAGACTCTGTGTTAACGAGCATTTTGATTTTGCCTTCTGAGATATAAGATATCACATTAGGTGCAGCTTCTTCCATTTTTCGAACACTGTTTGTCGGAATTCCGTATCGATTCAAGTAATTCGCAGTTCCACCGGTTGCATAGAGCTCATAGCCCAGCGCTAAAAGTTTATCCGCAAGCGGCACCAAATCTGATTTGTCGCTATCTTTGACCGTTAATAAGACACCCGCTCCTTTTTGAGGAAACTTAAAGCCGGACGCTAAAATCGCTTTGAACATGGCTTCGGCATAAGTCACGGACAGACCCAGAACTTCTCCGGTGCTCTTCATCTCCGGCCCCAAACTCACATCCACATCGTGTAATTTTTCAAACGAAAACACCGGCGCTTTTATCGCATAAACCCATGGGTATCGGGCATACAAACCGGTTCCGAAAGAAAAATCGGATAAACTGGCGCCCATCATAATCCGCGTTGCAACATCCACAATCGGAATGCCGGTCACTTTGCTGATATAAGGAACGGTTCTGGATGATCTGGGATTAACCTCAATGACATAAACCTCATCATTAAACAGGATGAACTGAATATTAATCAGCCCGATGACATTTAGCGCCAATGACAATTTTCGAGTGTAGTCGATGATTGTATCTCTGACTTTTTCGGGAATATATGCAGGAAAAATCGAAATCGAATCGCCGGAATGGACACCTGCACGCTCAAGATGTTCCATTATCCCCGGTATCAAAATGTTCTTGCCGTCACAAACGGCATCCACTTCAAGTTCTACACCACGGAGGTATTTATCGACCAGGATGGGATGCTCCTGCTCCACAAGGTTAATGATACGCATGTACTCAATCATTTCATCATTATTGGTCACTATCGCCATCCCTTGACCGCCCAGAACATAGGATGGACGAACAAGTACCGGATAGGTAAGTTTTTCTGCCAGTGATAATGCTTCTTCAACGGTGAATACCGTACTACCTTCCGGTCTTTTGATATTACAATCTTCAAGAATTTTGTCAAAACGCTTGCGGTCTTCGGCCGCATCGACCATATCAGCCGAAGTGCCAAAAATTGTGACACCCATATCGGAGATTGTTTTGATTAACTTAATAGCAGTCTGCCCGCCAAACTGACAAATGCATCCATCAGGTTTTTCGTTCTCGATAACAGCTCTGACATCATCTGCCGTTAGTGGTTCGAAATAGAGACGATCGGATGTATCATAATCCGTGGAGACCGTTTCCGGATTGTTGTTAATTATTATTGATTCATAGCCAATGTCTCGAAGCGCCCATGACGAGTGAACACAACAATAGTCAAACTCGATCCCTTGTCCGATTCGAATCGGGCCGGATCCTAAAACAATTACCTTTTTGCGTTCCGTTCGAACGGCTTCATTCATTTTATCAAAAGTTGAATAATAATACGGTGTTATCGCAGTGTATTCACCGGCACAAGTATCGACCATTTTGTAGCTATAATTCATCTTAAGAGACTTTCTGAGATCACGAATGATATCAGTCGTTACATTTGTCAGTTTGGCGATATAGGCATCCGGGAAGCCGTAGTATATCGCTTTTCTAAATAATTGTTCGGATATGTCCTCGGGTGTATTACAAGAACGAATTTGCTCTTCGACGGTTACCAAATGCTGAAGTTTATTTAAAAAGAACTTGTCGACTTTTGTTAAATCATAAAGATATTCTATGGTTTGTCCTCTTCGAATCGCTTCCGACAGATAAAACAAACGCTTATCTTCAACAATACATAAATGCTGAAACAGTTCTTCGTCTGATAATTGATTAATAGTCGGTATATAAAGGCCCATTATTCCGAGTTCCAGAGAGCGAATCGCTTTCATGAGCGCCGATTCAAAATTATTCGAGATCGACATCACTTCTCCGGTCGCCTTCATTTGCGTTCCCAATGTCTTCTTGGCTTTAACAAATTTATCAAAAGGAAATTTGGGAATTTTTACAACAATATAATCCACCGCCGGTTCAAAACAGGCTTTGGTCTTTCCGGTAACTTCATTAGGAATCTCATCAAGTGTATATCCGCAAGCGATTTTTGAAGCTACCTTAGCAATCGGGTATCCTGTCGCCTTAGATGCTAATGCAGATGAGCGCGACAAACGCGGATTAACTTCGATGACTGCGTATTCGCCCGAAGTCGGATGCAAAGCAAATTGGACGTTACATCCGCCTACGATTTCCAATTCTTCAACAATTTTGAGTGCAGATGTACGAAGCTTCTGATACTCATGGTCCGTGAGCGTCTGAGCGGGAGCCACAACAATGGAGTCTCCGGTATGGACGCCAACCGGGTCAAAATTTTCCATCGAGCAAATGGTCACTTTGTTACCGTTTGCATCTCTTACCGCTTCAAATTCTATTTCTTTCCACCCGGCTATGCATTTTTCAATTAATACTTGATGCACACGACTGGCTTCCAAGCCGACAACTGCTATCTCAATCATCTCTTCTTCAGTCGCGGCGATACCGCCGCCGGTGCCGCCCAAAGTAAATGCCGGTCTTACGATAATCGGATAACCGATATCGTTCGCAATTCGAACGCAATCATCAATGCTCATGGCCGTTGAAGAAGGTATACATGGCTCATTAATCCGAAGCATTGCTTCGCGAAAATCTTCCCGATCCTCTCCCCTCTTAATCCCGTCGGCCTGAGTTCCCATTAAAATTATGCCGTTTTCATCAAGAAAACCGGATTCAGCCAGCTCCATGGAAAAATTCAGTCCCGTCTGTCCACCCAGCATTCCGACTAAGCCATCGATCTTCTCGTCAAGAAGAATTTTCTTGATGACATCAATATTCAGAGGTTCAATGTAGATTTTATCTGCTACACCGGGATCAGTCATGATGGTCGCAGGATTACTGTTAACCAAAACAACAAAGAAATTCTCTTGCTTTAGTGCACGACACGCTTGCGTTCCCGCATAATCAAATTCTGCTGCTTGTCCGATAATAATAGGCCCGGAGCCGATAACCATAACGCGACTGACATCTGTTCTTTTTGGCATGAAGTGACCTCCGTTTATGCAAGTGTGTGCATAATTATACCATCATTGATATCTACTGCAACTCGCGATTTTTTGTTATTTAGAATATGGCGTTATTTAAATCTTCTCTCATGCGAATCGCTTCCTCGCGTGTCGCCATCATGAAATCTTTAGGGTCAACGGAATTATTCTTTTTATATGCACACATAAGACTTCTGGATGCGTTCACAATCGCGCCATCGCCATTTTTGTCGAAGCATGACTTGACTGTTTGAGCATCTCCGCCTTGAGCACCATAGCCAGGAACCAGGAAGAAAGTGTTGGGCATTATTTCTCTCAGTTTTTTTGCTTGCTCGGGCCATGTAGCACCGACCACTGCACCGACGGATGAATACCCATGCTTTCCGACTAAAGTACTTCCCCAATCCGTAACCTGCTCTGCAACGGCTTCATAAAGCAAGCGCCCGTCTTTGAGCTCTAGTTCTTGGATCTGTACTGATGACGGATTTGACGTATGAACTAAAATGAACATACCTTTCCCAAAAGATTTGGCCAGTGAAATAAACGGTTCTATACCGTCAATACCAAGGTATCCGTTGAGCGTCACGGCATCTGCACCAAACATTTCTTTTTGCTGTCCGTCTGAGAGCGTCGTCTTTCCGAGAATCGAAGTAGCGTAAGCTTGTGCCGTACTGCCAATGTCATTGCGCTTTGCATCTGCAATCACAAGCATTCCTTTTGATTTCGCGTAATCAATCGTCTCTACTAAAGCTTTGATACCGTTGACACCGTACATTTCGTAATATGCGAATTGTGGTTTTACGGCAGGTATTATATCCGATGTCGCATCAATAAGCGCTTTGTTAAACTCAAGGATAGCTTGGGACGATGCCTTAGAAGGATCTGCGTAACGCTGAGTACTCTCTGCAATAATATGGTCGGGAACATAATCTAATACAGGGTCCAGACCCATAACGGTCGGATTCTTCATGATTCGGATTTTCTCGACGAGTTGATCAGCAAAGTTCTTCATACGATAATTTTCCTCCTACAATGGTAAGTATGCATCTTCCGAATAAATCATATCCATCAAAAGGCGTATTTTTGGATTTACTTAATACATTTCGAGCGTCGAATTTATACTCATGCTCCAGGTCGAAGCAGACAATATCAGCAGGTGCACCAATATCTAACGTTCCACGGTTCAATTTCAAAATATCCGACGGACGCTTCGTCATTGCGTCAATGAAGCGACCTAATTCAACATGTCCGGGCTTGACGAGGTAAGTATATCCGAGCGAAAACGCTGTCTCAAATCCGATTATCCCATTCAGCGCAAGCGAAAATTCGAGTATTTTTTCGTCTTCATGATGTGGTGCATGGTCGGTAACAATTATATCAATTGTACTATCCGCAATGCCCTCAATGATTGATTGACGATCAGTTTCAGTTCGAAGAGGCGGATTCATTTTTGCATAGGTGTTATAACCCTCACACGCACTTTCCGTAAGTGTAAAATAATGCGGACACGTTTCGGCTGTTACTTTGACGCCGCGACGTTTTGCATCTCGTATAATTTCGACGCCTTTGCGTGTGCTCACGTGGCATATATGAATGGGCAGATTAAGATACTCGGCGATTAAAACATCTCTTGAAATCATTATGTTTTCGGCTAACTCAGGGATGCCCCGTAAACCCATAGAGGTCGCAAGAGCGCCTTCGTTCATCGCACCTTCTGCCAAAGAGATATCTTCACAGTGGTTTAATACGGGTATGTCAAAGTACGATGCATACTCCATTACTTTGCGGAGTTGCGCTGCGGTCTTTATGGGAAGTCCATCGTCAGAAACGGCAACAATACCGGCTTGCTTCATAAGACCGATTTCGGATAGCTCCAGACCCTTAAGACCCTTGCTGGCCG
The DNA here is from genome assembly GCA_012718915.1 of Clostridiaceae bacterium. GTDB lineage: Bacteria > Bacillota > Clostridia > Saccharofermentanales > Saccharofermentanaceae > DUPM01. The sequence continues at coordinate 3,813 of JAAYBI010000061.1, read as the reverse complement.
CTCCAATCGGAAATACATTACAAGAAGCCTTTTGAGATGCAATCTTCATTATCGATTGAACAATAGCCGGGCTGTCACATACCGGAGAAGTATTCGGCATTGGGCATACTGATGTATATCCACCTCTGACGGCTGATCGGGTCCCACTTTCAATATCTTCTTTATATTCATATCCGGGCTCTCTCAAATGACAATGAGCATCAATCAGCCCGGGAAATAGAGAAGCACCCATGACATCAAATTCAATATCTGCTGTATCCGAAAAGGGAGCCGATATGAGTCCGTCCGATATGTAAAAATCGGACAAATTATCTTCATTCATGACTTTTGCATTTCTAATTATTGTTTTCATTGTTGATTCCTCCTGGCCATAAGCATATAAAGAATGGCCATGCGAATGGCGACACCATTCTTAACCTGCTCATTAATGAGCGATTGCGGGCTGTCGTATACAACCGTGGGAAGCTCTACCCCGTGATTACATGGTCCCGGGTGCAAGACAATTGCATTTTTATTCGCTAATTTCAGCACATCTTGAGTAATCGAGTAAAAGTTTGCGTACTCAGAAACGGTAGGAAACAGCGATTGGTTCTGACGCTCAAGTTGAACGCGAAGCCCCATTACGACATCTGCGCCTTCAACGGCTTCATGAACCGATCCGGCTACTTTACAACCCATTTTCTCGATACCCATCGGAAGCATAGTTGGCGGTCCGAAAAGAGACACTTCGGCACCAAGTTTAGTTAAACCAATGACATTGCTTCGAGCGACCCTGCTGTGAAAAATATCACCGCAGATAGCAACTTTTAGGCCTTCAATTTTTCCGAACGATGACTTCATGGTGAACATATCCAACAAGGCTTGAGTCGGATGCTCATTCATTCCATCTCCGGCATTTACAACAGAAGATTTTAAGTGAGGGGCGATAAAATGGGGCGCACCGGACTGATTGTGACGCATAATAATGATGTCAGTCGCCATCATGTCAATCGTTCTTGCCGTATCTAATAATGATTCGCCTTTATTGACACTACTGCCGGATGTCGAAATGTTAGCACTTACTGAACCCATATACTTTGAAGCTAGTTCAAATGACAAGCGCGTACGTGTACTGTTTTCATAGAATAGGGTGACTACCGAACGGCCTTGAAGATGGGATGTCTTTTTATTGTTAGTATCAAGAACCATTTTCATCATTTCTGCTGTGGTAATAATTTCGTTGATTTCTTCTGCCGATAATTGCTTAAGGCCCAATAAATCTTTACTCTTCAACATGATTTTTCACCTCGTCAAAAAGGGCAACCCGATCTTGTCCGTCAATCTCGACGAGTTCGACGTGAATCGATTCAGTATTTGATGTCGGAACGTTCTTCCCCACATAGTCGGGTCGAAAGGGCAATTCCCTGTGTCCACGGTCTACCATGATAGCCAGCTGAATTTCCGCCGGTCTTCCCATGTCAAACAGCGCCTCTATTGCCGCTCTAACGGTTCTTCCGGTAAATAGGACGTCATCAATGAGTATAATTTTCTTATCGTTAATATCGAATGGAATATCTGTACTGTTTACAATAGGATGCGCGCTGAGCATAGATAAGTCATCACGATAGAAAGTGATGTCCAGATACCCGATTGGTGGTTTTACACCTTCAATTTTATGGAGATATTCGGCAATTCTCTGTGTCATTGGAACGCCACGTCTTTGAACGCCGATTAGTACCAGATTATCAAGGCCTTTGTTTTTTTCGAGGATTTCATGAGAGATTCTGGTCATTGCCCGAGTGAGAGCTGAAGCGTCCATGATAATTGCTTTTTCAAATGATTCTGCCATATCTTGACTCCTTTCGATGCTCAAGGTTTATACTCAAAAAAAACCTTCCGTCAAGATAACGAAAGGTAACCACAAGCGTGCGAATCGGCATAAGAATCGCAAATCAGTATGTCACCCTTCCTGACCTCTCCGGATCAAGATTAAAAGGTTGTTTTGAAAAAGCATAAACTATTCGTTGACACTTTTCAAGTAGCTGTGATAATATTTCTTAGTACACGCGGGGCTGTGGCGGAATTGGCAGACGCAGCAGACTCAAAATCTGCCAATCGAGAGGTTGTATGGGTTCAAGTCCCATCAGCCCCACCAAGAAGGGGTTGTCTCAAAACGAAAGTTGAGAGACAGCCCCTTTTTATATATTTTATTGGGATACGTATGAATTCGAGCCCACAATATGGGTATTATTTTACAAACTCGAACAAATCGCCGGGCTGACATTCCAGAACTGAACATATCGATTCCATGGTCTCAAAGCGAATACCCTTCATTTTTCCGGTTTTCAAATTTGAAAGATTTACGTTGCTCATTCCTACTTTGTCAGCGAGCTCATTTAGCGAGATTTTTCTATCCGCCATAACTCGATCCAGCCGAACGATAATAGCCATCTTTCTACTCCTTATGCAATTGAATCAATATCATCTTGAAGAGCTGTTCCATATCGATATATTTCAGAAATCATCCCAATAACGACTCCTAACAAGACGATAAATAGTTGTACCGGATTTATCTGAACATAAGACGCATTATATATAATAAAGTTCAATATGATGTGCGCCGTGCTTGGTACTACACCGAGCAGAATTGTAAGTAGTGCAACCACGCGAAGATAATTGACGCACTTTTTTGAAAATGGTGTCGAACCGGATTGGATCGTGCAAAATATCGCATAGACCACTGATAGTATCAGGCCCATAAATATTAGTCGAATAGCTTCTATCACCTTGTTAATAACAAACGGATATTTGGGATTAGTATAATCAGGAGTAGTAATTGATCTCGCAATGCTTTCATCACCTAATGAAGACAATTCACCATCGATATATAATCCTATTTCCTCTGGGCTCGAAGAGTCAGATACATCGACCTCTCTAATTTCAAAACGATCCGCATTCATCATGCCGTAGCGAATTGCATTAAAGGTAGATACTCCTGCCATTGAAAACATTAGAATGGCCATGACAAATGTAATATATGTATCCACTTTTACTTTCTTTTTTAAAATTGGAAGTGCATCCTTCATAGTCTATTCCTTCTCTCATTAAAATTTCATTTTGCTAAAAAAATGAATGAAATTGTAGAATTGCCGACAGATTCTAACTGGATTATTACATCAGCGCAATTGAATTGTCAATATAATTAATTAAACTCTTGCTTTAATTTTTTATCTCTAGTTTTTAATTATCCAGGAACTAAGCCGCAATATTGTACATTTTCTGAATTGATGCCTGAAAATGAAAAAACCCGATACTTGCGTATCGGGTTCTGGTGGGAGGAGGTGGATTCGAACCACCGAAGTCGCTGACGGCAGATTTACAGTCTGCTCCCTTTGGCCGCTCGGGAATCCTCCCATATATAGATGATGTCAACTGTCAAAATGGTGGGCCTTCAGGGACTCGAACCCGGGACCGACCGGTTATGAGCCGGTTGCTCTAACCAACTGAGCTAAAGGCCCAAGCTTGATTGTTGCCACTAATTAGTCACAACTCAAAGCGCAAGAGTGATTATGTCATAACTCGCCAATACCGTCAAGCCCAATACAAGATATTTTTTTAATTATTCTGACAAATCACAATTGCAGAAATGTGAGAATGCTCTTATTTCTATATCAAATACTATAAATACATACAAACACCTCCTCGAATCGAGATCTTTGTCAACTGAAAACAAAATAGTATCAGTTAAGAAAAATCCGGTTCAAGAAGGTGTTAATGATTATCACGAATCTTATCTATAGGTAATGTAACCCGACTTAACAAGTAATTCCGCGG
>JAAYBI010000060.1 GCA_012718915.1 Clostridiaceae bacterium | reverse complement strand
CTTGGCGGATCTGATAGTAGACGCCGATCCGACCGGCTTTGCTGAACTGATAGGCTTCGCGGTCTGAGAGTAGTCGCCGATCCGGACGACTTTGCTGAACTGATAGGTTTGGCGAATCTGATAGCAGTCGCCGATCCGACCGGTTTCGCTGATCTGATAGGTTTGACGAATCTGATTGGGCTCGCCGATCATAATCATCGAACCGTCTTACAAAAATGTAATCTGAGAAGTGGGAAATGTAAGCCGAATCATTGGCGGCGTGCTTCCTCGTTTTGCTAAAGTGGAGACAGTCAAAATATAGGAGGCCATTTATGAGTATTTTGGAAGTCACCGGTCTGAAGAAGACCTACACCACTCGTTTCGGCGGCAATAAAGTCGAGGCTCTGAAAAATGTGAATTTTCTCGTCGAGCAGGGCGAGTACGTTGCGATCATGGGCGAGTCCGGGTCGGGCAAGACAACCCTTCTCAACATCGTCGCATCGCTGGATAAGCCGACCGGCGGCACGGTCGTTCTTGACGGAAAAGATGTATCCGGCATCAAAGAATCCGCCGTCGCAGCGTTCCGTAGGGATAACCTCGGCTTTGTGTTTCAGGAGTTCAATTTGCTCGATACCTTTTCGGTTGAAGATAATATTTTCCTGCCACTTGTGCTTTCCGGAAAGACCTATTCCGAGATGAGTGCGAAGCTTCAGCCGATTGCCGAGCAACTTCATATAAAGGACATTTTGAAAAAGTATCCCTATGAGATTTCCGGAGGGCAGAAGCAGAGAGCGGCGGTTGCACGTGCCTTGATTACGTCGCCGAAGCTGATTCTTGCGGACGAGCCGACCGGTGCGTTGGACTCGAAATCGACAGACGAGTTGCTGCGGCTTTTCGCGGAGATTAACCGGACGGGGGAGACGATTCTTCTGGTTACACACTCGGTCAAGGCCGCGAGCCATGCCGGGCGAGTCCTGTTCATCAAAGATGGCGAGGTTTTTCACCAGATTTATCGCGGAGACTGCAGCAATGAAGAACTTTACCAGAAGATCACACATACGCTCACGATCCTTGCGACAGGTGGTGAGACCAAATGAAGATCGGGTTTTACAGCCGGCTTGCCGCGGACGGCATCCGGAAAAATAAGCGTCTCTATATCCCTTATATTCTCACATGCATCGGCATGATAATGATGTTCTACATCATTTCGTTTCTGTCCACACATAAAATTCTGGATGTTATGAAAATCGGCGGATTAACGATGAAGCAGATTTTGTATCTCGGATGGTGGGTCATCGGAATTTTCTCGGTTCTGTTTTTATTCTACACGTACTCATTTCTGGTGCGGCGGCGCAAGAAAGAATTCGGTCTCTATAACATCCTCGGGATGGGCAAACGCCACCTGGCCCGGGTGCTATTTTTCGAAAATCTGATGATTACGGGCGTGTCGATCGGCGGCGGCCTTGCCATGGGCATTCTCTTTTCGAAAATCGCCGAACTGGCGATGGTGAATGTTCTTCGAGAGGATATTACCTTTGGTTTCTCGGTGTCCCTGGTAGCGGTTCGAAATACGGTGCTCTTTTTTCTCGGTATCTTTGCACTGATTTTCGTGGAAACCTTGCGACAGATCCGTTTTTCGAAGCCGATTGAGCTGCTCGGAAGCGAGAAAACCGGTGAAAAGCCCCCGAAGTCACGATGGATTATAGCGGTGCTTGGCTTGCTGCAATTGGTCATTGCGTATGCGATGGCGGTGTCTATAAAAAATCCGATGACTGCGCTAACGGTATTCTTTATTTCAGTCATCATGGTCATCATCGCAACGTATCTGCTTTTCATCGCGGCATCGGTCGCGCTCTGCAAAGTGTTGAAAAATATCAAAGGCTACTACTACCGGACAAATCATTTTGTATCCGTGTCGTCGATGGCTTACCGCATGAAAAGAAATGGTGCCGGACTCGCAACGATTTGTATCTTGAGTACGATGGTGCTGGTCATGATTTCCTCGACACTGTGTCTCAACCTGGGCACGGAAGAGATGCTTCGGTCAATCTTTCCCAGAGAATTAATGTTTCAGGTTAGTTTGGGCACAAGTAGCGATAAGCTCGATGGAGACCGGCAGATTTTTCTCGACCTTTTGTCGGAGTCCGCTTCCACTGAAGGCAAGACCCCGAAAAACATCCTAAGCCATGAATCGGCGCAATTCGCGGCAAAACTTGTCGACGCACAATTTGATTATAAAGACCAGGGATTTTCATTTAACGAGTCCGAAGAGTATTGGTCTATCACGTTTATCAGTCTTCAGGACTATAACCGCTTGTCCGGTTCGAACGAATCGCTCGAGCCCGGAGAGGTATTGATTCAGACAAGAAATGGCGAATACAAAAACGAACAGATTACCATAGGAAATGCCCCGGCTTTTCGCGTCAAAAAGCAGGTATCCGGATTTGAACCCGCCGTATTTATTGGACTCGCAACTTTCCCGTCTATGATCATTTTCGTTCCGGATCTGCCAAGCGTTGTTGAGCAGTTCCAAGATGACAAGATGATATATCTGTTCTGGAATTACGCCTTTGATGTCGGCGGAGACGATGCGCTTCAGACCCGTGTGTATGAGGCCATCCTGAGAAATTCCGAATCGATTCAGAAGGGGCCGATTCAACCATGGGAGTGGTTTGAAGTCGAATCCTTGGCTGAGTATCGGACGACTTCTTACAGCCTATACGGAGGCATGTTTTTCCTGGGTGTATTGTTAAGTATCGTGTTCCTGATTGCGACAGTCCTGATCATATACTATAAGCAAATATCGGAAGGTTATGAAGATCGGGAACGCTTCGACATCATGCAGAAGGTTGGTATGACCCGAAAAGAAATCAAAAAAACTGTCAATTCGCAGGTCTTGATCGTATTCTTTCTGCCGCTTCTGACTGCCGGGCTTCATCTCGGATTCGCTTTCCCGTTCATCTCAAAGTTTCTGAAACTACTTGGACTCGATAACACCCCGTTCCTCATATTGGTCTCCATCGTCAGTTTCCTGATTTTCGGGTTGTTTTATATCTTGGTGTACCGCCTTACCTCACAGGCATATTTCAAAATCGTCAGCGACGGAAAGAGGGAATAATGAACTGAAAAACCAATAAACATTCTGATCAAATAAAAGTGGGACGGTCTCAAAACAAAAGTTGAGAGACCGCCCCTTTATATTCGTAAGGTTATTGATTCAATCTAGACGTATGATTTGTAGTATCACCTCAGTCTTCAAAGGTCATTGGATCAGCCGATGCTTTTTCTCTGAAGAATAGCCACAGTCACAAAAACCCTGTCAACCTTTCAAACTAACACTCCGGATGCTCCGGATGCGGACGAGTTTTTCTTCCTGCTTCTTGCCGGTGAGGACCAGCGCCCACTCCTCATCGACCTCGAGGACCTGGCAGTCCGAAAGGGAAGAGCCAAAGCTCAAACCGATGGATTCAAGTTTAAGGTCGGCGTTTTTACCGATGCTTCTTTCGAGAATCTCCCGAAGCGAGGCCTTTTCCGAGTGCCCGATGCCGGCATCCTGGACCGTTTGCTTCAGTTGCCGAAACTGTGCGGTCAAACCGGCACACCAGACAAAGGCGACGATCCCCCAAATAAAGCCCAAATATCCCATGGATTCCATAATGATTCCCCCTTTACTTCTCGATGCTGATCGATTGAATGGAAGATACCGGGAGGATCTTCGTCATCGTCTTCTTGCTCTTTTGGAACTCGACGCTCATCCACGGGCCATCGAAATCGAGGATCGTACAGACCGCATTTCCGATCTCGTAATCCGCCTCGAAAAGCGTCAGCCTAACCTTTTTGCCCTTCAGTCCGTACAGCAGGCGGGTGACGGCGCTCTTGCCGATCGCGCCGGGCTTGGGCTGGTCATAGCTGTCGTTTAATAGGTAGTCACAGCTGACGTCCAACACCTCTGATAGAAGGACAATCTTCTCCATCTCTGGGTACGACAGATCTGATTCCCAGCGGGAGATCGACTGCCGCGTGACCGACATCATGTCGGCGAGCTGTTCCTGTGTCAGGTTTTTTTCTTTTCGCGCATCCGCGATTTTATTTCCGATACTCATATCTTTTTCCTCCGTTCTTGATGAGTTCATGATACGGGCAAGCCCATTTCGACTCCATCAAGTCCTGATTTCACAATGTAACATTTGACTTGCTTTTCGTGTTACATGGGGCTTTTTGTCCATTATAGACATGAAAGACACAAAACATAAAGAGTCATACACGGAAATAAAAACTTCGAGGTTTACTGAAAACATACAAGACTCCGAGTTATGCCGAATCATCAGACTGATATATTTCTCATCGTGCACAATTACTCGAGGAAAAGAATCGCGCTGTCATTTCAAGGGCAATTCCAGAGGTTTTGCCGGTAAATTGGGTTGCGCCGGAGCTCGCTTGGAGAAGAAAATACCGGCAAAAAGGAGCAATCTCGGAGGTTTTGCCGGTAAATTGGGTTGCGCCGGGGCTCGCTTGGGGAAGAAAATACCGGCAAAAAGGAAGAATCCCGGAGGTTATGCCGGTAAATTGGGTTGCGTCGGGGCTCGCTTGGAGAAAAAAATACCGGCAAAAAGGAACAATCTCGGAGGTTTTGCCGGTATCTCTGTATCGCGAAACGTTTCGCGATGCGGCATCCCTCTCACGTTGCCCCACACCACACGTCTCGCCGAATTTGTTCTCAACATGTAGGGAATGATAGGGTATTTATATATTATATTGGAGCGCTCGCATCCGATGCGCCTATCCGATGTATCATTTATTATTATTTTTGATATGATACCTTTATGAAAATTAATAACTTATTAGGAGATTTTAGAATGAAAAAATTGCTTCGTGTAGTAACTATTTTGCTCATTTTGCCTATTTTGGTGTCTTTGGGTTCATGCAAAAAGCAGGTAATTGAGGCCGACGAATTTATTGAAATAATGGAAGATAAATTTGACAGTGATATTAAGGAGTTTGGTAAGTATGGAGAAATGGACGACTACGTTGTCGCCAGAGAAAAGGACCTTGATTACATTATTCAGTTTAAAGTCTATCCAAGAGTTGGATATGCAAAAGAAGAGTATGAAGGAATGCTTAAGTCGCTTAAGGCTGAGATTGAAAGCGGAAAATATGGTTCAAAGGCATCAGTAAAGGAGAGCGGATCCGGCGAATATAAGAAATTTGTCTTTAAGAGTGAATATGATCAGGGTGATGATGAATTAATGATTGTCATGGTTCAATTCGAGAAAACTGTCATCATGTCGTTTGTGGGGTACGACGACAAAGATATTGCCGATGAAGTTCTTAAAGCATTCAAGGAGCTTGGGTATTGAGTTCATTGACAAGGAGGCTTGTTCGATTGAGATAAGAATATCTTCGCTCGTCTCAGCAGATTTACAGCCTGAACTGGAGGTTT
>JAAYBI010000059.1 GCA_012718915.1 Clostridiaceae bacterium | reverse complement strand
TGATTCTGCACACTCGGAACCGCAGAAAAACATCCGACCGCGAGCAATACAAATGGGGTCGTGGGCAGCACCGGCAACAAAACGCCAAGGGCGCCCAACCCCAACAACAAAAACCCAATGACAGTAAACAGTATCGTCTTCATCTTATACTCCACAGACCAAGGCGGCACTTATGTCAATACCTATGCCATCAGAAAACAGCACTAATCAAAAAATATCGACATCTACATTATGCCATGTCGCAAGCAGGAAAGTAAGGAGCGTGCCCACCACATAAGGTGACCTTTTTGTAACTATTATAAAATCGATCGTCCATTTGAATTCCTCAATCGTCCATCCCGCACGCTGAGAAGTAACATCATCGATGGACGTCGCGACCTCATCAATATCAGAAAATGCGTTGAAAAAATTCATAAGAACGGCTAAATTAATGATACAAATAACCTTCATAATCGAGGTGCATACTATGAATCACGCAGCAGACATATTTCTATCCGGATTCAATTGTTCCCAAGCGGTCTTCTCTTCATTTGCCGACGAGCTTGAGCTTGACAGGGACACCGCTCTAAAAATTGCGACCGGATTTGGCGCCGGCATGGCACGTCATCAGGAAGTTTGCGGTGCAGTGACCGGTGGCATCATGGCTCTCGGATATCGATATGGCAGATCATCTTCGGACGATGCCTCTGCTACAGCGTTAACCTATCAGAAAGTCAACGAATTGATGATCCGCTTCGAAGAAGAAAACGGTAGCTGTCTCTGCCAAACGATTCTTGGCGGTATCGACCTGCGAACCGAAGAAGGGCAAAAAGCATTTTCGGATCAGAACAAAAAGATCATCTGCACAAAGTGTGTTGCCGAAGCTGAGCGAATCGTAAAATCGTTAATATCATGAATAGCGCTAATTCTGTGCGTTTTCAATGCCATAGAACATGATCAAAGCATTTCTGAGAGATGGCTTAAACACCGAATTATGGGTCTCGTTGTCGATTTTTTCATAAGATATCTCGAGGCCATCATAATTTCGCCCCTCCACCTTAGCAATTAAGTTCGTAATTCGCGACCTGTAGTTGGAAGCTTCTGCACCGCCGGCAGTAACATATGCGCGAATATTCAAAGAGGTGTTGCGCTCCGAATATGCTTTTTCGAAATCTTCCATCGTGTCAAAACCCGTCATCGCCTGAAGTGCCGGGCTGGCCACCAGATAATTTTCGAATAGGCCGACACCGATCTCGTCACTTCGGAAAATAGCATAGAACATGAAGTACCCGCCGTATGAGTGACCGGTCAGCGTAAGACGATCCGTGTCAACGGGATACTTCTCAATCATATATGGCGCTACGTTGTCCGTGATAAAATGCAAAAATGACTCCGGATCATCCTTTAAGTCACGCTCGCGAATGGTCTCGTAATCATAGCCATTCGGATAGCCGATACTGACCAGAATGAGCTCTTCGATTGCGCCTTCTGTCATGAGCTGTCGCATTTCCGGATGATCATTCAACCGCCAAACACCATCGGTCATGATGACCATCGGATAGGTTTTGTCAGCGGAATAGTTGGGCGGCAATGATATGTGGATGACAAAAGTGTCGTTAATCTCCTCGTCAAAAATCGTCATCTCCGTAATGTATTCCGCCGCTTTCGGATCAATGGCTAAGACGCCTTCATAATATTCATGTTCCGGCGATAGCGGGCCAATTGCGATACTTTCCACCTCGCCTTGAGTCATCGCGTTAGCAATAATACGTTCAGGAGCCGGTGACGACGTCGGGAGCGCGCTTTCTTCTGTCAAGGTCTCGGATGCCTTCGAATCTGATGCTGTGGTCGATGTCGAGGATGACATATTCGAACTGTCGGTCAATTGTTCTGTGCACGCGCAAGCAAATAGCGCAACACTTATTAAGATGATAATGAGACAAGACATCTTTTTCATGATGGAAGTCCTCCCGAAAGACTGTGTTGGCGAGAATTCTAAAAACTGTACGAATAATATCGATGACGTGAAAAGTCATAAATTCTTAACTTGTCTTCCTACATTATACGGCATCCGTCGCATTTGAATACAGAAATTCGAATTGCGAGATACTGACGAGAGCGTACAAAAGAGAATAACGTCAAACACGTATTCGTATGTGCTGCTAAGGCCATAGGATCGAAAAGCGGCATCTGTTGAAATAAACACGTTGCGAACTAGGTTTGATCAATGCCATAATACATTATGATAACTCGCACCTCATTCTGAATTTTTTCGGAGGCAAACCATGGCGCAAATCGACCGTCAACTCGGAATCGTTATGTTGCTTCTTCGGCACCAACGCGCAACGGCCCGAGAGCTGGCCGAACGTTTTGATGTATCGACGCGTACCATCCGCCGCGATATTGAATCGATTTGTATGGCAGGCGTCCCGCTGTGCACGCATCAAGGACCATCCGGCGGTGTCGAAATCATGGACGGTTACGCCGTGGATCGTTCTGTATTCACAATGGATGAAATTGAGACCATGTGCATCGCATTACGTGGAACTGACTCTGCTCTGGGCGAATCCTATACAGATC
>JAAYBI010000058.1 GCA_012718915.1 Clostridiaceae bacterium | reverse complement strand
TTGTTATCAGTAACTTTCATAAAGAGACGCAAATACTTATATCATATCTGCGTTGCTCTTTTTTTCGCTTAGGGGTAAAATGTGTTTACTTCAGAAATGGGAGGATATTATGGCGGTTCAGGCAATTAATGACGGAATATTTTGCATAGATATTCAGCACCCCGATCGTAAGATGTTTGATTGTATCATGCCCACGGAGCATGGTACCACCTATAATGCCTATGTGGTCAAAGGGCAGACGAAGTCTGCGCTAATAGATACTGCCGATCCGGACTTCACGAAGGAGTTTATGGATTGCGTAGATCGATGTGATGTGAAGGTCATTGATTATGTTATCATCCTTCACACGGAACAGGATCATTCCGGTTCATTACCGGTGTTAATGAAGAAGTTCCCGAATGCTCAGATTGTCGCAACAGAAGCGGTTGCTAAGCTCATGGTAACTCATCTTCATATTGGGATTGAGAAATTTCACATTGTATCAGAGGGCGACCAGATTGACTTGGGTGGAAGGTCGCTGACATTTATTAAGATTCCGTTTGCGCATTGGCCGGATAATACCATGGTATATGAGTCGACGACGCGGACGCTGTTTTCGAGTGACTTATTCGGTTCGCACTACGCCTCAGATAAGATATTCGCCACAAACAGTCACGAGATTAAGGTGGCCGCCAGAGCGTATTTTGCTGAGATTATGATGCCCTTTTCTGCGCAGGTTCGCAAATATACCGAGAAGGTCATTGAGCTTGCTCCGTCGATTATTGCTACGGCACATGGTCCGATTTGGAATCAGCCTTCAGTAATTCTTCAGAAGTATATGCGTTGGACTTCCGATCAGGTGGAAAAGACAGTCGTAGTGCCTTTTGTGAGTATGCACGGAAGCTCAGCTCTAATAGCCGAGCGTCTTTGTTTACAGCTGGCTTCTAAGGGTATATCTGTTCTTTCTCGAAATCTTGGAAAGAAGCCGGATAGTCTTGTTGTTCAGAGCGGGCTGGTGATGAGAGATTTGGTCACTGCCGCTGCTGTCGTATTTGTTATGCCTACGGTTCTCGGTGGGCCTCATCCTGCCGGTGCATATTGTTCAATGCTCATGAATGCGATGCGAGTGAAGACGCCTTTTATTGGCTTGATCGGATCGTATGGATGGGGGACTCGTGCCTCGGAAATATTTGCTGAAATGACAAGTAACCTTAAGAAGGCGGAGCGATTGCCTAGTCTTCAATACGAAGGACTTCCTACCGAAGAACAACTAGTCGAAATAGATCGATACGCTGATGAGCTAGCGGCTAAAATTTTCCAGCTGGGCGACCGATTGATCTGAGTGATGCCGGATTTAGTTAGTGAGGGAGTTTCTCAAAAGACATATTATTAAGCCTTTTGAGACGCTCCTTTATTTTGGGTCGGACAATTGATTAATTAATGTGGCGTAGATAGTGGATGTGTTTTCCTTCCATCGACGGATCATATGCTCGGCGACCTTCTCGTTTGGAGCGTTGAGTGTGATATTAATAATATAGCGTTCGCCCTCTTTTAGTATGAGGTGAACATTATAATGGCCGTCGGCATCGGGTTCATAATAGGCTCTGACTTCCGTAGATTTCTTGATTTGAACGATCGATTTACTTGCCTCGGCGGTCAGATAACTGAGTGCAGCGGTCGGCAGAGTCGGCAGTAATCGGGTAAGTACTGATTGGCCCTCCGGCGTAATGTCACATAGAGCTAACGGATGTCCGGAGGCAGTTTTTCTTGTTTCGCCTTTTCGGACCGATTCAATCATCAAATGATCGCGAAGTAATTCGTCTTTTGCCTGTGAAAACATGAAATAATCCATGTACAAAGAATCAATGGACTGCTTCATCAAGTCCGTTGCGCTGATACCCGGTATCTTTTGAAGTATGTATAGAATAATAAGTTTGGCGTTTGGAAGCTGGCTGTTCGACACTTTAATACCTCGTATCCGTTTGTTTATATATTATACACTCAACCGGTCGCCGGTGCTCGTGTGGGTCATTATGACTATTCAATAAAAAGCAGAGTGTTTTTGCCCAACCATTGCCGCTTTTTATAGATTGAAATTCAAAATCTCTTGCTATATATTCACATAAACAGTTTGAAAATGCTATACTAACGCAAGGCATAATTTGGGAAAGAATGGAGACTTATATGATAAAACTGGATATTAAGAATACAGCTCACTTTATATCAGAGGAAGAAATTGACAATTTAGTACCGCAGATAAAATTAGCGCACGAGATGCTTCATAAGAAGAGTGGCCCGGGCAATGATTTTTTGGGGTGGCTCAATCTTCCGAGTGATTTTGATAAACAAGAATTCTCTCGTATACGGAAGGCAGCGGCCAAAATACGCAGAAACTCCGATATTCTTTTGGTAGTTGGCATCGGAGGTTCATATTTAGGTGCTCGCGCAGTCATTGAATTGTTGTCGCATTCATTTGCTTCAATCGCCGGTAAAAAGATCAGAAAGGCCCCACAGGTCATATTCTGCGGAAATTCAATCAGTGCGACATATCTGGCAGATTTAATGGATATTCTTGACGGCAAGCGCGTGTCTGTAAATGTTATTTCTAAGTCCGGAACAACGACAGAGCCAGCGATCGCATTTCGTATTCTTCGGGCTTACATGGAGAACCGTTACGGTAAGGAAGAGGCAAAGACAAGAATCTTTGCGACGACTGACAAAGCGCGAGGCGCTTTGAAGAATCTTGCGGATCAAGAGGGATATGAGACTTTTGTGGTTCCGGATGATGTTGGCGGACGTTTCTCTGTTTTGACAGCGGTCGGCCTTTTGCCGATAGCGGTTGCCGGCATAGACATTCGCGAATTGATGCAAGGCGCAAAAGATGGCGCTAAGACATTCAAGAATGTATCTGTTGCGGAGAATGCTTGCTATCGCTATGCCGCTGTTCGCAATGCCTTGCTTCGCAAGGGATTTACGACGGAGGTTATGGTTAACTATGAGCCGTCTTTTCACTTTATGACAGAGTGGTGGAAACAGCTATTCGGAGAGTCCGAGGGTAAGGATCAGCGTGGTATTTTCCCTGCCGGTGTTGATAATACGACGGATTTACATTCGATGGGTCAGTACATTCAAGATGGACAACGCATGTTGTTTGAAACGGTTGTCCATTTTAGTAAGGCGCGCCGTCATTTTGAGATTCCCAACGATCCTTCAAATCTCGACGGATTGAATTTCCTTTCCGGGATGGATATGAACGAGGTAAATTTCAAGGCAATGCAGGGTACGGTTTTAGCACATGTTGACGGTAAGGTGCCGAATCTGATACTTGATGTTCCTGAGATGAACGCTTACTGGTTGGGTCAGTTAATCTTTTTCTTCGAAAAATCCTGCGCGATATCGGGATATGTATTAGCGGTTAATCCCTTTAATCAGCCCGGTGTAGAGGCCTATAAGAAAAACATGTTTGCTTTGTTGGGCAAGCCCGGCTTTGAGACTGAAAAAGTTCAGCTCGAAGCACGTTTGTCCGGAAAGGCTTAAGTGAGTATTGATGACGCTAGTTAAAGTTTGCGGACTTCGCAGAGAAGAAGACGCAAATATCGTGAATGCGTGTCTGCCGGATTATATCGGATTCGTCTTTGCGCCTTCGAAGAGACGGGTTTCGGCTCAAGAGGCAAGACGCATTCGCGACCGACTGGATTCCGGAATCTCTTGTGTTGGTGTATTTACTCATACTCCTGTCGAAGAAATCGTTTCGACTGCCAAAACGGTCGGTCTTGATGTCATTCAATTACACTGGGACACAACTGAAGTCTATCTCGACGAGCTCATAGCCGCCTTCAACAGAAACTCATTAACGGGAATCAAAATTTGGCAGCGTATTCCGATTCCTGACGAGGAATCTAAGACGGATGAGTTTTGGCTTAGAATTCATAGAATGCCGAACCTTTCGAGATTTGACGCACTCTTGTTCGATATCTGTGTTGATCAATCGGACGGGGGTTCCGGTGTTGCATTTCCGTGGGAGATCGGCAAGCGCTTTTATGAAAGAATCAAGATTGACAATAACTTGATTTTCGTTGCCGGTGGGCTTGATCCGATGAATGTTGAAGAGACCGTTCGGTTCTTTTCTCCGTTCGGTGTGGATGCTTCGAGCTTGTTGGAAACGGACGGCTTCAAGGACAATAATAAGGTGTGCGATTTTGTTATTGCAGCACGCAAAGTAGGGAGTCACTCATGAATGAGAACAATTCAATTCACCGTGTCGAATTAAGTCGGGGTGATTTACTGTCTGTAGAAAACCCTGCGCGTTATGTTGGCGGTGAGTGGGGTGAGGTGATCAAATCCGAAATGCTTCGGCAGTTGCGTGAGGAAGGTACCACGTCTTACCTTAGATTTGCGTTGTGCTTTCCCGATATTTACGAAATTGCGATGAGTAATCTTGCGATGAAAATTCTATACAAGATTCTCAATGATATTGACGGTGTGGCTTGTGAGCGTGCCTTTTCGCCATGGAAAGACATGGACCGGTTGATGCGCGATAAAGCATTGCCGCTGTTCACTCTTGAGACCCGAAGTCCGCTGAATGATTTCGACGTGCTCGGGTTTTCACTGCAGTATGAAATGTGCTTTACTAACGTGTTCCAAATGCTTGATTTATCAGGGATTTCATTTCGGGCTTCTGAGCGATCGGAATCTGACCCAATTGTAGTTGCCGGCGGACCGGTGGTATATAATATTGAGCCGATTGCTGAAGTATTTGACCTGGTCTTTTTGGGCGAGGGAGAAGAAGTCCTTGCAGAGTTCATGGACTTAATGAAGATTTACAAGGCATCCGCTCGTACGAACGAGCCAATGAGCAAGGCTTCATTGCTTAAGGAGGCTTCAAAGCTTGAAGGTGTTTATGTACCTTCATACTATTCGATGGACTATAATACTGACGGTACAATAAAGAGTATCGACACCCTCGTTGAATGGGCACCGAAATCGGTTCGTAAGCGCATTATTTCGAACTTGGACTGCGTTGATTTTCCGACTAATCCGGTGGTTCCGCATACCAAAATTGTCCATGATCGCGCTTATCTTGAGTTGTTTCGCGGGTGCAGTCGGGGTTGTCGCTTTTGCCAAGCAGGATACGTCTATCGTCCGGTAAGAGAGAAAAGCATCGAAACGCTATGTGGTCAAGGTTATGAATTAGAAGCTGCCACGGGATATGATGAAATCGGTGTCTTATCTTTATCTACAAGCGATTACTCTTCGCTTCCGGAATTTCTGGATATCATGGTTGAGCCCTTCGCAGACCGGCATACCAGTTTATCCTTGCCGTCATTGCGCTTGGATTCCTTTTCTTTGGAGTTAATGGAAAAAGTATCCGGTACTCGAAAAACCGGTCTGACATTTGCTCCTGAGGCTGGAACACAACGTTTGCGAGATGTCATAAATAAAGGCATCACAGAGGAGGACATTATGTCCTCGCTGGAACTGGCGTTTGCCGGTGGTTGGCAAAGGGTCAAGCTTTATTTTATGTTGGGATTGCCAACGGAAACGATGGAAGATGTCTTGGGCATCGCGCAGATAGCAAGACGTGTAGAAAAACTGTTTTTCGAAGTAGCCAACCGTGAAGGACTCAAGAGGAGAAAACCGGAGATTGTTGTGTCAACTTCTATGTTTATCCCCAAGCCTTTTACTCCATTTCAGTGGGAGGCGCAAGACACGATTGAGTCGCTTCGCGATAAGCAGAAAGTATTGGCCGAAGCCCTGAAGAGTAGGAACATAAAATACTCATGGCATGACCTTAAGACCTCGGTATGGGAAGCATTACTCGCAAGGGGAGATCGAAGGCTTCTTGATGTTTTGACGGACGGTTATCGACAAGGTTTGTACTTTGATGCCTGGGATGATTGTTTTCGCTATGAGGACTGGTTGAGGGTTCTCGAATCGCATGGATTGAGTTTGGATTTCTTCGGCGCGAGGTCGCGCGGTGAAGAAGAGATTCTGCCATGGGATCATATCGACATCGGCGTGCGCAAGTCATATCTGTTTCACGAGCGCGCGATGGCATACCAAGAGAAGACGACCGCACCATGTCACGGAGGATGTCGGGCTTGTGGTGCTGCGGAATATAATACGGGGGTTTGTCATGCTTGAAAATGAACGCCAAATAGCCATGACCATGAAACCACATCGTGTTGCGCAAATATTTCGCGCTCGGTTTGCACGAACGGCAGGGATTGTTTATATCGGTCATTTAGACTTGATGCGCACGTTTGAACGTGTTTGTCGACGCGCTGAATTCCCGATTTTGTACTCACAGGGATATAATCCAAGGCCGAGTATGGTATTTGCTTTGCCGTTAGGCGTCGGTGTAGCGACGACTTCGGATTACGTTGATATTTTTCTGGAAGAACGAATAGATGCAGCGATTATTATTTCACGATTCAATCAATTTTGTCCGAATGGCCTCCGATTATTGGAAGGAGGGTATGTATCCTCTGACTCCGGCAGTCTGATGGCAGAGGTTTCGGCTGCGACCTATCATATTGCATCTCCGAATATTCGCGAATACACTGAGAAACTCCTGCAAAGAGACTCAATCATGGTTATGAAGCGTTCAAAAGGCAAAATGAAAGAGGCTGAGATTCGCGATTTATTCCTTGAGGTTTCACAAGAAGAATCTGAACCGCATTCAATATCAATTACAGTACTAGCGGGCTCTTCTCGAAATCTCAGACCGGATTTATTCTTAGAGGCAATGTCGGAATTAGAAGCTTATCCATCAATAGACAAAGATAATGCAATGGTGACAAGAACCGCACTATTTATGGGTGAATATCCGCACCTTGAGCCATTGAGCAAGACATACTCCTGATTAATTTTACGGTTCGTTTGGCATGCTATGTCCATCTGTCATTGCTTTTGTGCTAGCATATTTTTTGATTCATATGATATAACAATCATCCAAGATCATCCATTAGTTGTAATTTTTGGTTGAAAACGATAAAATGTTTGCAAATCAAACTATTTATTTCGTATGGGAGGCGCTTGTGTTGAACCCTTCGGATCAAGAATTTGCGAAAAGTTTGTTGCGAATATTTGATAATGTGTTGCTGACAGAAGAGAAAGCTCTCTCCAAGGGTTACTTTTCGAATCTCTCAATTGCCGAACTTCACACACTCGAAGCGATCGGACCCTATGATGCTCGAACAATGTCTGAGACTGCTGCTCGCCTTGGCATTACGACAGGCACGCTGACCGTAGCAATCGATCGTCTGGTTCGCAAAGCATACGTCGAGCGATACCGTGACATGAAGGACCGAAGAGTGGTTCGAATTAGGTTGACTCGGCAAGGAAAGTTAGCGTACCGTATGCATGCAAAGTTTCATACGCTTTTGGTCAGAAGGCTGTTGGACCCTTTAGATGAGAGTGAGAAGCAGCGCTTGGTCAGTCTGGTAAAAAATATCGACGAGTTTATCGCCGAGCAGTATCACAAATATAGTGAAGAGGAAAATGCCATAACGGCAAAGGATTCAGGAGGACTAGAATCATGAAACCAGTCGAATCAGATCATGCTGTCTCAGAGCCGGACCCTGATGCAGATCGAGAACGGGTGTCCGATTTAGAAGATGTTGCCGAAAGGCAAAAGGAAAGGATATACGATAGTCTGATGCAGATGGTCACGGAGTTGACCGGTCTATCTCCGACAGACATCAAGCCGGGGACTGAAATTATCGCAGACTTGGGTTTTGATTCGCTACAGATTTATGAGTTGGTTGTAGATCTCGAAAGCACCTATGATATTCGTCTATCAGACGATGATCTCGACAAAGTAGTTACAGTGCAGGATGTAGTCGACCTCGTTTACTTCGGATCTCAGTAAGACAGCACAGGGGTGTCATATGCATTTTGTTTTCATTGTTAATGCTCGATCCGGATTAAAAGCGGCTTCTCAGCTTGAAAAAGCGGTTCGACTTCAGGCGGAGCGCGATAAGAATGATTACCACTTCTTGAAAACAGAATATGCCGGTCATGCGAAAGAATTGGCCGAAGAGTATTCGAATCGCTATCGTAACGAGGCTATTATTTTTGCGTGTGGCGGAGACGGAACGGTTCACGAAATTGCTAATGCTGTCGCATTCAGTCAAACTCCGGTAGGCGTTATTCCGATGGGAACCGGCAATGATTTTGCTCGTACGGTTTTGAGTCAGGAGATGTATGACAATCCGCTGTTAATTATTCAGGCGTTAAATCGTATTGATATCAGGAGTATCGATCTGTTAAGAGTGGATTGTTACAATCTGCTTTCAGATCATATTCCGGAGCTAAGTGTTTATAGTGTTAATATCACTTCTTTTGGACTGGATACAGCAATTAATGATACAGCAATGGCTATGGTCAAGAAGCATCCGAATAGTCGTTTTTTCAAGAAACGAGCATATGATTTAGCAATTTTAAAGTGCTTTTTTAAAGGATGGCGATATAGTTTCAGGTATTCACTTGAGTTAGCGGATGAACTTGAAAATATAGATAGTCAGTGCCGATATACTTTGGCGTGTATCTGCAATGCCCGTTATTACGGAAAAGGCTTTTGTCCTTCTCCCAATTCCAGAGTCGATGACGGCACGCTGGAAGTATGTATCGTCGATGATCTCACAAGGCGCAAAGCTTTGCCTCTTATCGGTAAGTACAAAAAAGGAAAGCACCTGGGTCATCCGAATGTGCATTCCTTCAAAGTAACAAGTGGGGTTATTGCTTCGACAGATGTTAATCGGCCTTTGCGTGGCAATTATGACGGAGAACTTTTCTCGGCCAGTCAAATTCGCTTTGAGGTTATTCCGGCTTCTTTGCCATTTGTGTTTTTTCCATCTCTCGAAGCCAATCCTGAATAGCTGTCGTAAGTTTGTGGGCATCTTTTCCGTAAGTTTGCGGAAGCATAACCGGCCCAAAGTGAATGGTTACCTTTTTCCGCCGTTTATTGGCCTTATCCCAGAATTGGGGTTTTTTCATGTGTCTCGAAAAAACGTCGTAACCACCGCTGATATAGACCGGCAGAACGGGAACGTTGGCCTTGACCGCCATGTATGCTGCACCATCCTTCAGATCTGCAACCAGACCATCAGAGGTTCTGGTGCCTTCAGGATGGACTAACATGACGTGACCGTTTTCAATTTCTTTCTTTGCCTTAATCAAGCCTCGTACAGGGCTTCCGTAACGATCTACCGCTATACCGCGACCGACACGCATAATAATTCTGCCCAAGAGACCGTGATCTGTTTCGAGATCTGATGCTGCGAGGCAACACATCACTTTAAAATGCTTTCTCGGCAGAAAACGAGCGATCCACATGCCGTCCACGTAGGTTTGATGGTTGGCGGCAATCACGTATGGAATATCTTTTGGGATGTTTGCAACGCCTTCGGCGCCAAAGCGGATGAACGCATATGTGCCAATAACGCCCAGCCCAAAAAAGAAGTTACCGGCAAAGCCTCGCTTCATCGGATATTTGTCGGTAGCTTTTGGATTCATAGCCGGAGGATGAGGGTTGTTCGTTTTTATCGCGGTTTCATTGTTATTATTATCATCGGCAATATCTTTTTTTTGATTCTCGCTCACTGTCGTGTTTGCTCCTTCGAGGTGGTTGTTCAGGAAATATTGTAAACGCGTTCTTAACACGGATTTAATCTTCTTAATTTACGTTCATCCTAAGCCACGACGATAATAATGTCAATGATTACGGGAAAATAGTTTGAGAATCAAACTATTTTTGAAAAATCCATAGACGCTATTTCTGATACGTGATATTATCTAAAAAAATCAATTATGACGCTGAAAAATTGTCCATTCATACCAAGAGTTAACGGAGGGGGACTATGCAAACAGTAACAGGCAAAGCAATTAGAGAAGGAAAGAAATACAGAGATATAAAGGATTTAGTGCTAAGTGTTCGCAGTAGTTTTTCGCAAATGGACGCATTTATTTTCAGGCGTCATCCGGACGAAGCAGAAATACATAAGACCTATAAGGATTTTGGTTACGATGTAGAATATATTGCACTGGCTTTGGCGGATATAGGGCTTGAAGGAACACATTTATCGGTAGTTGGAGAGAACTCCTATGAATGGATGGTATCTTATTCCGCTATTCTTGGTGGTGGTAGTGTCGGTGTTCCCTTAGATCGATTACTTCCCGAGAATGAAGTGGTTAACTTATTGAAGCGCGGCAAAGTACGAGCCGTTTTCTATCATCCGAATCATCATGATATGATGCTTTCGATTGCCGCTCTAAATGATTCTGACGATGCTTTGCAAATCGATTACTTCATTTGCATGGATCCGGACCGAGTAAAGGGACAGTGGCGTGAGACGAAGAATTTTGTTACCTTTTCGTCTTTGATCGAAAAGGGAAAAGCCATGGCTGAAGCCGGAGATAAGCGTTTTATTGAAGCTCAGATTGACCCGGAAGTGATGAAGATTATCCTTTTCACTTCCGGTACGACTGCGATGAGTAAGGGTGTAATGCTTTCGCATAAGAATATTTGCCGCAATGTTGAGGCCATCGGTGCGACGTTATATGTTGAGCCCGGAGAGAGATCGTTTTCTATATTGCCTTTGCACCATACATTTGAGAACACTTGTGACTTTTTCTTGCTCTCCAGAGGATGTACTATTTGCTTTTCCGACGGATTGAGATACTTGGTCAAGAATATTCAGGAGTGGCACGTTGAAGTCGTCATTTCCGTGCCGTTGCTTTTCGAGAGTGTTCACTCCAAGATTATGACCGGCATAGAAGAATCCGGAAAATCGACGTTGATCTCGATAATGATTCCGATTACACGATTCCTGAGAAAAATTCGCATCGATTTACGCAGAAAGATTTTCAAGGATATTATCAAAAAGCTGGGCGGACACTTAAGATTAGTCGTTATCGGCGGGGCCGGCATCGACAAGAAATACATTCGCGACTTCAATGATTTTGGCATTGACTTTCTTATGGGTTATGGGTTGACCGAGACTTCTCCGGTTATCAGTGTGACGACGCAAGAGTGTAATGTATACGGAAGCGTTGGTCGTCCGATCAAAGATGTAAGTGTCGGAATTGATACCAATGAGACTAAGCCGGGGGCAATCGGCGAAATTCTTTCAAAAAGTGATTGTGTCATGTTGGGCTATTATGAGAATCCCGAGGCAACCGCTGAAGTGATGACCGAGGGACAATGGTTTCGAACAGGAGACATGGGATTTTTGGATAAGAAGGGCTGTTTACATATTACCGGTCGCGTTAAATCCATGATTGTATTGACGAACGGCAAAAAAGTTTTCCCGGAGGAGATTGAATCCCTGATTAACCTGATTCCGGGCGTACGTGAATCCTATGTTTGGGGTGAAGTTTCCGAAAAAGATTCCGTAGATATTTGTGCCAAAATTCTGATAGATCGGGCGACGGTCGGAAAATATTTGCCGATACCGGATAAAATGCCCGGAGATAACGATATTCAGAGTTTCTTTCGTGCAAAACTCAAGGAGATCAATCAGACGATGCCAACTTTTAAGGCCGTTCGATATTTCGTTTTTTCTGAAGGTGACATGATTAAGACAACAACTCTGAAAGTAAAAAGAAGAGACGAATCCGAGCAGATTCATGCTAAACTGAGTGCAGCGGGGATGTCGATGAAATCGGCAAACGGAAAGAACCTCGACACGCTTTAGGGAGGTGCATGCTTTTGGCTCTTCAGATTTATTGTGGGACGGATGTAGTCGCATTGACGGACCGTGCCCTTAAGGAAATGTCTGAAGAGGTCTCGTCTTGGCCGCGAAAAAGATCATTTCTTTTGGTTCCGGAACAGACTAAAGCGGACATGGAACGTCGGTTCTTGGATGTTCGTCTTAGTTCTCAGAGTGCGGATGAGAAGGAAGCGTCTTCGCGTAACGACAGTCTGATGCTGACAGATATTCTGAGTTTTCATCGGTTTGCTCATCGTTTGGCTTCAGAAATCGGCGCACCAAACAGAGAAGTATTCAGCACATCTGTGATGAGTCTAATGGTTCATCGCATTTTGTCTTCTGCGCCGGACGATTTTCAAGTATTGTCTGGCATGTCCCGGAGAATCGGTTTTGCTGCCGAAATCGAGAAAGTATTAGGCGATTTCTATCGATACAATATTACCTCGGAGATGTTACGATCTGAGCTGATAGCATCGTCTGAGATTTCGTTTTCCCGAAAAATGGCTGATTTTGCCTTACTCATGGACCGGATTGATGAATTGAGTGAGTCCTTGCAGTGCTGTTCAAAGGGTCAACCGATGAGGCAGACGGCCGACATATTAGAGCATCTGGCATTATTAAAAATGAACTCTGCCGATATACCTTGGCCGTATAACAGGTTATCATACCTCAAGCATACATCCATCTACATTGTCGGTTTTGGTCAAACGAGAGATTTCACGCCCGAAGAACATCGGATTATCATGAGACTCGCGCAGATATGTGAAAAAGTGGTAGTCACTGTTTGTGCGGACATCAAGAAGACGATGGATCCGGCGCGTCATACTTCGGATGCATTTCGCTTTGGCGTGCAGACGATGAATTCTTTACTGGCCTTGGAGCCGCGTGCGAATGTGATTGAAGTGAAGGCATTGCATAATCGTCCTCATTCGCTTGATCATTTATCGAAATGCTTACTATCAAGGCAAGTCAATAACCTTCCGGGTTCTCACAAGGAGATTGTCCGTGCGCTATTCCCCGGCCGAATTGAAGAACTGTCTTATGTTGCCGGAAGAATCAAAGAAATGGTCCTTTTTGAGGGCTATCGTTATCGAGACATAAGCGTCGTTCTTTGCGATCGACAGTCGTATGAGTCAGATTTACGAGCCGTATTTTCTGATTTTGGTTTATCCGGCTTTTTAGATAAAAGACGAAAACTATCGGATACGCCGCTGATGCGATTTGTGTATTCGCTTCTGGATTTATCCGTCAGCGGTTGGTCTTTTGAGAGTTTGATGCGTTGCGTGAAGTCCGGCATGTGTCATCTTAGTCCGGAAGAATCAGATATATTAGAAAACTATATTCTTCAATATGGGCTTTTTAAATGCCGACGGGTTTTCGATGCAGACCAATACAATCCAACAAGAGATATCCGTGCCCCGCTCATCTATGAGATGGTAAAGCGATCTCTTTATCCTCTGCGCGACATTGTCGATCGCATGCGCCAATTACGCCGCTGCGACGAGAAAGCGATGGCGCTTCTGGGTTTTCTTGAGTCATATTTTGTATATTCGGATCCTCATTCTGATTCTCCGCCGATCAATCATATTGAGGCATTAAGCGAGGAATGGATTTCGGACAACAATCAGGATGCGGCATTAGCCTTGGTCGCATCTTATAACGAATTACATCGTATGCTTGAACAACTTTGTGGTCCGTTGGGAAATATGTCCATCTCGATACTCAATTTCAGAGATGCCATTAAAAGTGGAATGGACGCGGCGATGGCGGGAGCCATACCGTCATTTGTTGATCAGATTCGAATAACTGAACCGGAGAGAGCTTACCATCAGCCGACTCGAGCTATGTTTGTCATAGGAGCAAAGCGCGATAATTTTCCCTACAAGAGCCGACCGGAAGGCTATCTTCGTGACTTTGAAAGAGATCTTCTTGGTCAGGCTTTAGGTATTGTTTTTCCAAGTCATGCCAAAGATAGTACATATTCGGATTTTTTCACTGCGTATGCAATGATTACTGCGGTCCGGGAGTATTTTATGATTACAGCGATTACTGCGGCAGAACCTTCGAGTATATATACATTGATCGGTCAGTGTGTGCCGGATTGTCAGTTAGTTGATCAACCGGTTCTCTCGTCAGAAGACCCTCGGTCTCTGTCACGGCAGATTTTTCAAAATTATGTTTCGGGAGTCGTTCGAGGTGTTCGTCAGACAGAAAACATGGATGAATTTGAGACAATCGAGGCACTCGCACTCATGCGACCTCAAGAATTCAGCCCGAGAGTTTTTGATGAAGCATACTTGAGTTCGACGGTATCCGAGCGATGGATTAGTCGACGTTTTGGTGAATCCAAACTTAAAATGAGCGTATCTCAAATCGAAGAATATGCTAGGTGTCCATTTTCTCATTTTGTTAAATATGTCCTTCGATTGCAGGAACGACAAATATTCGAAAATAATCCGCGATATTCCGGAACCGTTGCTCATGCAATCGCCGAATTAGCGGTTAATGAATACATTTCTTGTATCAATAAAGCGACTTCGGTTGAAGAGCGTGAAGCAATTTATCAATCGTTTGTATCCGGTGATTTTAAAAATTGGGTTGAAAATCTGTTTTCTCCCGCATGCGAGATGAGTCGGATTCATCTGTTTGAAGAACCGTCACTTGTTGTCGGAGAAGGATCAAAGATAAAGGAAATATCGCGACATTCGCTTGAGGCGATATTTCGACAGATTCATCCTTTTTTCTATTCGCCGGAGCAAACGGAGTGGGCTTACGGCAAGGGTGAATCGCCTCCGATTGAGATTTTTCTTGATGAGAAGAAGAAGTCGATTGCGTTTAACGGCGTTATCGACCGGGTCGATGTGTTTCGAAGCGAAGGCTTGTTTCGGGTGGTGGACTATAAAACCGGAACCAAAGAAGTGGATTACGATTTGCTTTACGCGGGCATACAATTGCAACTTGCAGCTTACATCTACGCTTATTCACAGACCCATAGCGACTTAAGACCGGGCGATGCAGGCTACTTTCGGATAGATGCTCCAATATTGAGCATGGATGTAATCTGTTCTCAAGATGAAATGCGAGAGCTTGCGAAAGAGAGCCGAGAGAAAAAATTCGAGTTGCTAAGCATGAAGTATGAGACGGAAGAATTAGAGCTTATTGCGGCACATGGTATTAGTCAAATCAGGTCGCATTGCAGTCGAATGATTCAAGGAGAATTTGAAGTAGCGCCCTTTGCTGTTGGAAAAGCAGGCAACAAAGCACCCTGCGAGTATTGTGATAACAAAGCAATATGCGGTATAGATCCGGTTAATCCACCCCGAAAATGGATCAAGCCAATTCCGGAAATGACGGATGCAATAACCAATAAGAAACTAAGCAAGGCAAAAGCTCTGATTAATATATTGGCGGATAAGAAATAAATTGTATTGCAGTATTTATTTCGGCTGATGCAAAGTGAACAGATAGGAGTTTCAAAAGATGAAATTGACATCTTCTCAACAAGAAGTGGTCGATGCACCAAGGTCCGACATGCTTATTAGTGCTGCGGCAGGTTCCGGCAAAACGATGGTCTTGGTGGAGCGGATTGCGTCAAGAATCGAAAGCGGCGATCTAGATGTTCGAAAGATTCTGTTGATGACTTTTACAAAGTCTGCGGCCGCCAATATGAAAGATCGATTGGAGCGTGCTTTAGTCAAGGCTATGACTGATTCAAAAGACGATTCTGTCCGCCGCCGGTTGGCAGAACAAATTTCTCTGCTGCCATTGACGCAAATTTCAACCATCAATGGTTTTTGTGTTCAGGTCATTAAAAATTTCGAAAATGTACTGGAAGATATCAACGGAAACGTTTGTATTGAGCCGAATTCTTACGTGCTTGAGACACAAGCGGCGCAAATGCTGCTGAAAGAGTCTGTTCTGGAAATGATGGACCAAATTTATGCGCTGGTTTACCGAGTACAAATGAACAGGGAAGAGTATCAAGAGCAATCTGTGCCATCCGGATTGGTTTCCGATTCGGCAGATGGATTTATTTATTCTCTGGCAGATATACCAGAACACTATATCGATTGGTGTGAGTCATTTATGTTGATGACACGCATTTATGGCAAAGCGCTGTCAGATCGCGAATTGGTATCCGAAGTGATGACCATGCATACCAAGTTGAGAAGCTTGCCAAATTATAAAGATTTAGTCCGAAATGCATTGGCCGTATATGCTCGGGATTCTCGAAACTATTCTCAATCGGAGACGTGCAAAACCTATTTGAATGAGTTTTTAGAGGCCTTCAATGTTTCGAAAAATGCGTTTTTTACCGCAAAAGGTCTCTTCAGCGAGGTCGCATTTGCTAAGACAAAGGCAACCCATAACAAACACGCAAATTCAATTCAACAGATATTCGATGCGTTCGATCATCTTGGGGAGCTCATTGATCAAGGGGCCGATTGGAATGCGCTATATCATTGTGGGCTGGCGTTTCCGGATATTTCGTTGCCTTCGGAGCGCACGGATGATGATGCGACGAAAATTGCGTTTTTCGAAGCTTTAAGGCAAATGTTTGAAGCGATTTATATGCTGACCGGTCGACTTCCAAAAGGCAGATCATCCAAATGGAAGCCTTACTTTAATAGCATATATCATGCATTTTCAATGTCTTTGGAAGATATAGAAATGAACATGAGCCGGATGTACCCTTGTATTTGTCGGTTTTTCGAACTGGTTCTGTTGTCTGACGATCTCTATGCAGAGAAGAAACGCCGTGAAAAGGGTATGGATTTTTCGGATCAGGAGCAATTTGCGCTGAGTCTTTTGCAAACCGAACAAGTCGCATCATATTACAGAGAATTATTTGATGAGGTTTATATCGACGAGTATCAAGATAACAGTAAAATCCAAGATTCGATTGTAGAATTATTCTCGGATCATAATGTTTTTTATGTCGGTGATATCAAGCAAAGCATATACAGGTTTAGGCATGCGAGACCGGATTTATTCATTTCTCGAATGGAAAGATATAAAGACGGACACAACGGCAGACTTTTGGAGCTGAACGGCAATTTCAGAAGCACTAAGACCATTTTGGATTTTGTTAATTTTGTTTTTACGCAGATACTTTATAAAAAAGTAGGTGAATTCGATTATGATCAGTCTCATCAACTCATTGCATCAAAAACCGACGAGGACGGTGCCCCTATAGTCGGAGATCCGGTTCAGGTTGTATTGATTGACAACACTCGTCCGAAAGAATCTTCGAATCCTGAAGTAATTATTTCCGAACAAGCGCTTTCGGAGCCTTCGAAAGTCGGCGAGCCGGTCGTTTCCGAATCTGCCGAGAATCCTTTAAGCGCAAATGTATCGGATACTTCGGCAAAAAACGGAGAGTCGGAGTCGGATGCAATCACGGATGATTCGGAAGAGGACATTTCCGGACTTAAATTGGAAGCGCTCTATGTCGTCTCTGAGATTAGGCGTCTGATCAATCTCGGAGAGGTGGCACCCGGTGATTGCGCGGTATTGGTTCAAAAAAACAATTCAGCATCGCTCTTTGCGGACATCCTGAACCGGTATAATATTCCTGCTCAAGGGCCGACTCAGGATCCGTTATTTGAGAACAAGGTGCTTTTGTTGATGCAAAATGTCATTCGTGTAATTGATAATGCGCGTCAAGACTACCCATTAACCGCAATGATGCGCGCGCCGTTTTTGCAGTCGGGTTTTTCAATCGATGAATTGACTCAAATATATGTATCTTCAAATGAGGCAGATAAGGACCTTGTGTCATTCCATGAAAAAGTGTTCTATTTTGCTGCGCACGGTGAATCGCCGCTTCGTGAAAAAGTGTCGAATTTTTTGGACTATCTGATGGATCTGCGTCGGCGAGCCGGTATTGTCGGTGTAGCAGAGCTCGTTGAACACATTTATCTTTCCACCGGATACGTGGACTATCTGAGCACAATGGAAGGTGCAACGGAAAACATTGCGGCTCTGGACGCATTTCGAGATTGGGCAGCCAGATTTGACGAGAAATCCAGCGGAGGCCTGTATGCCTTCGTTAAGCTTACCGAAATGATTCGCGAGGATAAGAAGTCTGTTGAGGAAGTCGATATTTTTGCAAAAATCAGAAATGCGGTTACATGTACTACAATTCACAAAAGCAAAGGACTTGAATACAAGTATGTTTTTGTATGCGGGCTTAGCAGTAAATTGCAAAGCGTCCAATCGTCGAATTCCATTGTGTTTGATGATCGTTTTGGTGTAGCGTCGGATTGTATTTATCCGGAAGAAGGTTACCGATTCAAGCCTCTTGAAAAGCACCGAATCATAGAGGCAGAGAAACGAGCGCTTCTTGCCGAAAAAATAAGACTTTTATATGTAGCAATGACTCGGGCGGAGACGCGGCTCTATTTGACCGGAACTATCAAACATAATACTAACAATGAAATCAGTGGTCTTGACAAACAAATTAAAGCAGCTTCGGCATGCGTAGAAAACACAATGCCGAGCTGGGCTATATATGAATCAAAAAATTACTTAAGTTTTCTGCTTATGGCAATGGCGCGACGAAAAGGGCTGGATTTGTTGACGACTCTATACCAGACGGATATGTATGACCGGAGCCTCCGTGTTTATGATCAGGACTTCAATTTGGCGTTGTCTGTCGTTGGTGAAGGCGAGATTTTGAAGCGGGCAAAGTCTTTAGCGTTAATGACTACAGATAATATTACTGCGCCGATGGATTTTTTGGGTTCACAGGATTCACCGGCAGCCTTGAAAAAAGACTTATCGGATAAAAATATTGACCGAGCGGTTGCTCTTGATAAAAAACGCAACACAGTTTATCCGTTTCGTAATTATACCGAACTTCCGGCTAAAATCACGGTCTCGGAAATCAAACGTCGGGCGCCGATAGTAGCGGAAGAGGAATATGATGATGTTACGGATTATATGGCTGACACCATCAGTCAAGCCGCTTCCGGCCGATCGGTTAACTTGACGCTCAGATCCGGAATTTCGGCTGATGGCCAGAGTCGATACATGCCTGCGACAGAGCGCGGCATACTGCTTCACAGTGTTCTGCAATACCTTGATCTTGAATCCTTAAGTCAGACGCCGTCGGAAGAAGAAATCCGCGCTCAGATTGACAAAATGATTGAGTTCAAGATGATTCGTTCCGATTCCGTAGCCCTAATTAATCCATATATTCCTGCGATTACCGCTTTCGCGGGATCTTCGCTCGCTTCACGACTGGTTGAAGCAGAAAGGAAGAGCGATCGTGGACCTTATCGCGAGATTCCTTTCTCGATGACCGAGCGGGTCGGCATCAACGATTATTGCCTCATTCAGGGTATGATTGATTGTTGGTTTGCTGAAGATGACGGGGCAGTTCTTGTCGACTATAAATCAGACCGATTAAGTGGCACGGATGAGGAGAAGAGACTCGCGCTCGAAAAACGCTATGCTTCGCAACTCGATTATTATGCAAAAGCCATCGAACGCGCAGGAAAGACCAAAGTCAAAGAAAAATGGATTTGGCTTATTCCTGATGCGAAGGCTTTTCTTTTCTGAGCGTTCTGAAAAAATCTGTAAGCATCTGACCGCATTCTTCATAGAGGATGCCGCCGGTATATTGGACTTTATGATTATGTTCTGCATCGAAAACTTGTTGTTTAGATACGACAGCTCCGGCTTTCGGATCCGTCGCTCCGAAGTAGACGTGTCGAATTCGAGATTGAACGATAGCTCCGGCGCACATGGTGCAGGGTTCAAGAGTGACATATAAATCACAATCTTCTAGTCTCCATGACTTGAGTTTCCGGCAAGCAGAACGAATTGCGGCGATTTCTGCATGCTCAGTGACATCCTGTCTGGATTCGCGGAGATTGTATCCGTGAGAGATAATGCGTCCGTCACGAACGATGACGCATCCGATGGGGGCTTCAGATAATGATTGCGCTTTTAAAGCCCAGTATATCGCCTGCTTCATTTTCCGCTCATGATAAAGAATATCCGTCATAGCAAAATCCGTTATTAATTCGCGACTTGAATCGCCACTCGGGATATTTTGAAGTTTATACCCAATCGGTAGGAAGCCGTGTCTTTTATAAAAGCTCAAGGCTCTCTCGTTGCCGTGGATGACGGAAATGTGAATTTTCGACGGATTACGTGCGCTGATTTCTTGGTGCAATCTCTCGAAAATCAGGTGACCGATACCTTGTGAACGATACTTGGGAACCACATAAAAAGAGTCGATCTCTCCGATACCCTGATAATCAATATGTCCGGCACAATATCCGATAATTAGCGAATTGTCTCGGGCAACGCATAAACCGGCATACTTAACTCTGTCAGCGTCATGATAGAAATCAAAGCGGTTTTCAAATCTTCTCCCGCGAAAATCATTCCCAAAATAGGTTGATCGCGTAGCATGATCATCTCGAATGGCTTCCCACAGAGACTTTATTTCATCTAAGTTCTCAATCGGTTGCATGGATATTTGAATGGACATAAAATTCACCCCCTAGGATAGTTAGCGTATGGTCGACACTTTCAGTGGGAACGTAAAAACGTGACGTGAGGTGTTGTTGTGTGAAATCAAGTATTGTGAGATAATTTGTGTTTGCACTTTAGGGCGCTTACGTATATAATTACTCTGCTTACTTATGGGTATAGTCCGATACGTATGTAATGATTTTAAAGGTGGTTCTTTATGGCGTCAACTCAAGGGATCTGCAAGAACTGTGGATCACTGATTATTCTAAACGATAGAGAAGAATTGTGCGAATGTCTTTTTTGTGATTGTGTATTTCCTACTTCGGAAGCTCTGGCGATTGCAAAGAATCCGGAAGAGTATACTTTTCCCAACGAACCGCAACCTAAGCGAGAAGGGGTTAAGAGATATAACGTTGTTCCGGTGTATCCGGATCCGATTCCTAATGCTATCAAGCAGCAGGCAGCCGTATCAACAACGACCAGTGTCGAAAAGAATCCATACGAAGTGAGTGCTGATCAGATAAAAGCCCCTAAAGATGTTGTTATCAAGATCGCTGTATCCTTTCTTGCTGCATTGGTTCTGGTTTTGGCCATTAGTGCGCCGTTATATTTTTCCAGACAGAAAAACAAGAAGGCTATTGCCGAATCAATCGATAATGTTTTTGTACAAGCGGGCATTGATGTTAATACCGAAAAGGTTGACGGACATTTTGTGGGATTTTCTCTCTCCGGACAGAAGAACGATCGTCTTCGCGTTGTCACGGACAGTGAGGTTAGTCCGGAAGTGGCTTTTGACGTATTCAAAGGGTATGCGGCACTTCGTGCCAATCAATATGGGTTGAAAGATGAATCATTTGGCAAATATTACGCTCCGATTCGTGTTGATCTCGTTTCGGCCGATGCAGAGTATATTATCGATTTTGATTCTTCAGAAGACATGACTGTGGAGAACATTCGAATCGTTGCATATGTCGATAAGGCGGAATGATTTAATAAACGCTTACGGTTTTTTGTGGGACTCACCGATTTTTTCTAGTGACCAGAGGAGGAAATGAATGGCCAGTGATTTTCGTTCGATTCTTCAACAAATTGAAAAACGTGCTTCAGCGAATAATAACAGCATCAGTTACAAGGACATGATGTCACTTATTGACAAGCATGACATAGACCCTGACGATGCCGAAAAGATTTTTGATACGTTGCAAGATAAGGGTGTAGAGATTATTCCGGAGACCAATGTCGAAGAAGAAAGTGGTGTTGATCTCGACTTGGCCGGCTCTGCCGGTGAGTCAATAGGAATGGATGATCCTGTTCGTATGTATCTCAAGGAGATTGGAAAGGTACCGCTCCTTACCGCAGAGCAAGAGCAAGATTATGCACAAAGAATGCTTGACGGCGATAACAATGCTAAGGATATGCTCATAGAAGCAAACCTTAGATTAGTAGTATCTATCGCTAAAAGATATCTCGGAAGAGGCATGCAATTCTTGGATCTCATCCAAGAAGGAAACCTCGGTTTAATTAAGGCCGTAGATAAATTTGATCACTCAAAGGGTTTTAAGTTTAGTACCTATGCAACTTGGTGGATTCGTCAAGCGATTACTCGGGCGATTGCAGACCAAGCTCGTACGATTCGTATACCTGTTCATATGGTTGAGACCATCAATCGTCTGGTTCGCGTTCAACGCTCTCTGATTCAAGAGCTTGGCAGAGAACCGGAGGTCGAAGAAATCGCAGAAGAGATGGGGATTCCGGTTGAGAAAGTTCGTGAAATTCAAAAGATTTCACAGGAGCCGGTGTCATTGGAGAAGCCGATCGGTGAAGAAGAGGACAGCCATCTTGGAGATTTTATTCCCGATGACGATGCGATGTCTCCGGCAGATCAGGTGGCCTATACTTTGCTGAAGGAACAATTAATTGAAGCGATGAGCGGACTTACACCACGAGAAGAGAATGTACTTCGACTTCGCTTTGGATTAGACGATGGCAGACAACGTACCTTAGAAGAAGTGGGACGTGAATTTAACGTCACGCGTGAGCGCATTCGACAAATCGAAGCCAAGGCGCTTCGGAAATTACGTCATCCCAGTCGTAGCAAGAAGTTAAAGGATTATATCGACTGATAACCCTCTTGCGGAGACGATATGAAAAAGCTTTCATTCAAAAAGGGCTGGTTTCCAATGGACGGATTAGCGTTCAACGGAAAGTTGGATTTCCCTCGAGAGCCTGTGCTTGAGGTTTTTTCGCCGCGCGAAATATTGCTGCCGATGCTACAGCACGTTGGCTCGCCGGCTGAACCGGTGGTCAAAATCGGCGAAAAAGTCGAAGTTGGGCAGATGATTGGTCGCGCTTCGGGACCATTAAGCGCCCCGGTTCATACCGGCATATCGGGGACGGTAACAGGCATTAAATCTTTTGAGTTACTTAATCGCAAACACTGCCTGGCTGTCGAAATTACCAATGATCATAAGAAAACGATTCACAATTCGATTCGTCGACGAGAGAATCCGGAGCAATTGACACCCGCAAACATATCGAAATTAATTGAATTTTCGGGAATTGTCGGCATGGGCGGCGAAGGCTATCCTTCAGCGGCCAAATGCAAACGTGCTTATCAAGACGGCGTGTCTACATTAATTGTAAATGCTTGCCAAAGTGAGCCGTATTTGAGCGGAGATATTCATCTGATGCGCGAGCAACTCGATCGGGTTATCCGAGGAGCCGGTGCATTGAGTGGTTTTTGCAAAGTAAAAAATGTTGTTTTTTGTGTTATGGACAAATGGCTTATTGAACTTGAAGCAATTCAAGATGCTTTTAAGCGCTTTCAAAAAATATACCCAGATCGCAAGTTTATCGTTCGCGTCATGCGTTCTCGTTTTCCGCAAGGGTATGAGCGATTGCTGATTAAAGCGTTATATGGTATCGAGTTGCCGGCAGGACAAAGACCTGAAAATACCGTCGGTGCAGTAGTTTTTAATGTATCTACCTGCGCCGCAGTCGCGGATATGGTCGAGAAAAATATGCCTTTAGTGCAGAGGATTATTTCGATATCAGGAGATACGATGCAAGGGCACAACATGTTGGTGCCTATCGGTACTTATGTGGATGACATTTTGGCTAGAGTACCCGGTGCGTCATCGGCTAATCGGATTGTGATGGGTGGGGCAATTACCGGTGTTTGCCTAGAGGATACACATGTGCCTATTATTAAGACGACGCAGGGATTGGCCTTGGTAAGGAAAAGCGATCCGCCAAAAACCCCTTGTGTCCATTGCGGTGCATGCATCGATGCTTGTCCGGTCGGATTGCAGCCGTATTTATGCCACCGCCTTCTTGAGGTTGGCGACATCAAAGCGGTTGAGCAGCTGGGTGTGGCTGAGTGTATATCTTGCGGGGCTTGTTCATTTGTGTGTCCTGCCGGTAAAGAATTGGCCTTTGCGATTGCCAGAGCTGGACATCGCTCCAGAAGAAAGGAGCGGTCATGACTTTGCGTCCGGCGCCACATATACACCGAAAAATGAGCTCGCCTAGTATTTACTTGCATGTATTGGTGGCGTTGATTCCTCCGTGTGTTGCAGCGGTCTTTTTTTATGGCATTCGCGCGATAGTCATCATCCTGTGGTCGGCGTTGCTCTTCCTGGTCAGTGATCGAATTATTTCGGTTTTGATACATAAGGATACACACTACTATGATATCAGCTCAATCATCAGCGGTATTATGATTGCGCTCATGTTGCCGGCAAATATCTCGATGTTGCATGTTTTTGTCGGAGTCATTTTTGCATCCGTTTTTGCAAAGCAAGTTTATGGTGGTGCGGGAACGAATTTGTTCAATCCGGCACTTATCGGGCGAGCATTTATTGAAGTCATATATCGAGTTCGGGATTATGATGTTGTCATGCCCGGCAAAGAAAGATGGGTCTTGAATACGCTGTTGTCCGCAAGTTCAGAGAATTTATCGGCTCAGACCGGGACACATTTCTCTGACTTAACCGAATGGATGATGGGTTCTGTTCCCGGATTTATGGGAGCCTCGGCGGTGTTGCTGATTTTTTTCGGTGGTGTCTACCTGATGCTTTACGGCGTCATTCGCCCGCATGAGCCAATGGCTGTTATCCTGGCATTTTCAATCGTGTATATCGGGGTCACCGGCGGGCGGACCGAATCTGTTGGACTAATACATGCGCTTGCGGAAAGCGGTGTCGTTTTTGTCGCTGTTTTCGCGGTTAACGATTATGCGACTTCTCCTATTGATACTCGATTTAGATTTATAGCGGCTCTGTTGATCGGTATTTTTACGGCAGTAATTTATCTTCTTGTACAACCGATTTTTTCGTTGCTACTCCCTGTGCTTTTGATGAATTTAATGACGCCAATTGCGGATTTCTATTCTCGGTCCAAGCTATTTGCTCAAGGTAAAGAAGTTCGAGGGCATAAGATGACCGGGGAAAATGGCGCCCGTGCAGAGGAGGTGGGCCAATGAATCGTTCCGATGCTCGGAAAATTGTATTCAGTGCGATAATTATGTTGCTGCTTTCGCTATTTGTTTTGATTACGAGCGCTTTATTGGCCAATCATACTCGCCAAGAAAAAATTCAATATAATTACCGATTAGACATGGGGCACCTGATTGATGCCGATAACTACGAGTACTTTGAGATTCGGGAATCAGGTTATGGAGATAGCGTCAGAGATCTTTTTGTCGCTTATGATACGAATCGAAAAGTGATTGGGTATATTTTGACAGTAACAGTCACGACCGATGAGGGTATATTAGCTTCGCGCATGGCAATTTCTGAGACTGGTGATCGTTTGATCGCTATAGAAGTCCTTGATTCAGAAATTATTTCTCTGCCGTCTCAGGATATAATCGAGGAATTAATATCTCAATTGCAGGGGGCTCGAATTCCGGTTGCATTACAGAGAGAATATGAAGACGAAGAACTTATTTATAGTGAATATCCTTCTGTTGAGGGCTTAAATGACGGTGTTTTCTATGCGGAAAATATCGATTTTGACAGCTCCGGTTACAAAGATTATGTAGAATTAATCGTAAAAAATGGACGTATTATCTCTGTCGTATGGGATGCAGCGGCAAAAGATGGTGGTAAGAACAGAGCGCAATCATCAGTAGACGGCGAATACAAGATGCCTGAAGGACAGCAGATTTGGGCAGTACAATCTTACGCGATGAGCAATATGCTGGTTAAAGTGCAGGATCTGGACAAGTTGGCCATTAAATCTGACGGTTATACAGAAATAGTCGATGGTGTCGAGATGAAAGTGAATGTCTTTTATCGTTTGGCTAAAGAGTGCGTAGATAATTCTAAGAATAATATTACGAAAGAAAGTACGGTTGAAGAAACTTCCACAGATGAGTCGTTTTCTGACTCCGGTGAAAATGCGCCTGTGCCTGAGATTTCGGAAGTATCTGTAGCAGATGAATCGGAAGTATCTGAAGCGGCTGAAAGTGAGAATGATCTTGATTCGGAGCAATCGATGCATGAATCTCAATCACAAACAGAATCAACTTCATCCGAAACGACGACCGTTGAAATGGATATGGGTGGTGTTGAGGATGGCGTTGTCGTTCCCGGAGAGATGGGTGACAATCTTATTGAGAGTGTTGACGGCCTTCCGTTGTCGGAGATTCGAACCCAGATTTTAGGTGTGGATACGGCTATGGCGTTCTCTGATACATTGGTAAGCGCTGTGAATACAGCGTATAAATACATGAGAGATTATGTTCTGTGAGGGAGGTTTTGGATGAATAAGATCACTGAATTCGGATTGTTTCGATTCGTGACTGTTGTCACGCTTGGCGCGCTTTTAGCGCTGAGAAGTAATGATTTGAACGCTGCGATAACGACGATAATAAGTGTGTTTGCAATCTTGGTGGTCTGTATGCCGATCGCGTTATTGATTCCTAAAAAATCTCCTGTCGCTCATATTATCGGGGTCATTATTGCTGTAAGGATTGTATCGCTGACATTATTTTTCTTGCCCGAAATACTTGATATTCCCCAAGATTTTGTCTTAACTTTTGGGTATGCAAAAGGAGCATATTTATTATTGCTGAGTCCATTGATTTCTTCATATGTATTGTTTGGGCGAAAGCAACTTGCTTTCGGATGGATGGCTTTTGGTGTGTTTCTCCCGACGATCTTGTTGCTGGGAACCTTAAGACATTCGTGGTCGGGGAACTTGTTTTTTGGACGCTCGCTATTACGTCTGCCTCCCATATATGTACTGATGAATCCGGCCGGAATATTGATGATAATTGCGGCAGCCACCGCAACTGTAGTATTTATCTATCGGAGAAGAGGGCATTGGGCATTTAAAATGATCCCTCGAATACAATCAGGATTAACGATTTATAGTCAGTATGCACCACAGGATAATGAGCGCTCCCTACTGGTTGGGATGCTTGGGTATTCATTATGGACCGGATTTCTTGTTGCCGTGTCAACTCTGTTAATGAGTGCTTTTTCATCCGCGCCATTTCGGTTTTCGGTCTTGTCACTTGCTGTGGTATTTCCGACAATTTTCACATGCTTCTTTTCGAAATACTCGGAAAGCGGACGTTTGCTTTTTTCGGATTCGTTAATTAACTATATTATTCTTCCGGCGCATGTACTTCTCGTCATTTTGCCGTCCGAAATGCTGTCAGTTGAGCTTAAGGGAAATACATTTGCGATGAATAATATACTAATAATTCTAACGGCTTCGGTATTTACATTTTTTGTGATGTTTCTATCACTTCTATTTATTCGAGTATCAGCTCGAAAAGCCCTATTCTCAAAGCCTTTCAATTGTATTGAAGGAGGAGCGATGACATTTGGCACATTGTCGATGCTTGTCATCCTGGCGCAACTTTCTTTCGCCGTCGGTGAAAAAATGATAGCTATATATCAGACCGGCATCTAGGATGCAGGCGTCACTATCATCTGTAATATAATGATAAATACCCGACCGAATCGGGTGAGAGCATCAAGTAACATACACGCGTTACGAAAAAAAGATTGGTGTTCCCGAGCGGATTCGAACCGCTGGCCTACCGCTTAGGAGGCGGTCGCTCTATCCTGCTGAGCTACGGAAACAAATTACGAACGAATTATATCGCACTTCAGTCGGACAAACAAGAAAAGAAGCGATTATTCAAAATTGTTAGTTGTGATATTGTTGAGGATTTATTGTGATTTTTCTTAGCAAATATCGAAATTGATGCTTTTTTGAGGCAAAAACTGAAGATTCTGAAAAAACCTTTGTCAGTCTATCTTATAGGTTATATAATAATCTGGTTGTTAGGAGGGGTTTGAATGGAAAGACGAGTTGGAACCATTTCTCGAGGGATTCGCGCACCGATTTTTCGCCAAGGCGATGATGTGATAACCATTGTCACCAATAGTGTTTTGGAGGCATCACAATCGGAAGGATTTGAAATTCGCGATCGTGACGTTATTGCAGTCACTGAAGCGGTCATTGCCAGAACACAAGGCAATTATGCGACTGTGGATCAAATAGCCACAGATGTCAAATCTAAGTTTGGAGATGAACCGGTTGGTGTCATTTTCCCGATTCTCTCTCGCAATCGTTTTGCCACGTGTCTAAAAGGTATTGCGCGGGGCTCGAAAAAAGTAGTGCTTATGCTGAGCTATCCGTCTGATGAAGTCGGAAATCATCTTGTCGACTTGGATTTGTTAGATGAGAAGGGAGTCAATCCTTGGACGGATGTGCTTACCGAAGCTCGATTCAGAGAGTTATTCGGTTATAACAAGCATGAGTTCACCGGTGTTGATTATATCAGTTATTATAAGGAGCTAATTGAGTCTGAGGATTGTGAAGCAGAATTAATTCTGGCCAACGATTGTCGTGCGATTTTGGATTATACAACGTCGATTTTACATTGTGATATTCATACCAGAGTGCGCACCCGGAGATTGTTGATGCAAGCAGGCGCAACCAATGTCTACGGACTGGATCAAATACTGAATAGTTCCGTTGAGGGTAGCGGATATAATAAGGATTACGGTCTTCTGGGAAGCAACAAGGCGACTGAAGAATCCGTAAAACTGTTCCCCAGAGATTGTAAAGAAGTAGCGGTAGGCATTAGTCAGCGTATACTCGAAATAACCGGCAAAAAAGTTGAAGCGATGATTTATGGAGATGGCGCATTTAAGGATCCTGTCGGCAAAATTTGGGAACTTGCAGATCCGGTTGTCTCTCCGGGATACACCGAGGGGTTGGAAGGTCAGCCCAATGAAGTCAAACTCAAGTATTTGGCGGACAACGAGTTCCCGGATCTTGATGGCGAAGCATTAAAATTGGCGATCTCCGACTATATTCGCAAAAAGGAGTCAGATCTCGTCGGCAGTATGGCATCTCAGGGTACGACACCCCGCAGATTGACAGACTTAATCGGCTCGCTTTGTGACCTGACTTCGGGAAGTGGTGATAAGGGAACGCCCATTGTATTGGTTCAGGGCTATTTTGATAATTACATTTCTTAATTCAAAGTTATAAGTCCGGATATTATCAGAGATCAAAAAATCGACGGCGATGAAACGCCGATATTGTACCCGATGGGGGGTTATTTATGGATGTTATAATCAGAGACGATTATCAGGCAATGAGTCTTTATGCAGCAAAATGTATAGCTAATGTAATCAAGAATAAACCCGATGCCGTTTTAGGGTTGGCGACCGGAAGTACACCACTCGGAACATACAACGAGTTAATTCGAATGCATCGGGAAGAAGGTTTGGATTTTTCTTTAGTTACTACGTTCAATTTGGATGAGTATCTGGGCATCGGCATAGATATGACCAAACCGTATCTTCAAGACCAGAGTTATGCGCGGTTCATGTTTGAATCTCTTTTTAAGCATGTAAACATCGATTTAAATCGCACGCATGTTCCGGATGGGCTTGCGAAAGATCCCACTGCTTTTTGTGAACAGTACGAAGCCGCAATCAAAGACGCCGGTGGTATTGATATTCAGCTGCTGGGTATTGGCGGAGATGGTCATTGGGCATTCAATGAACCCGGAGCTTCCTTGTTTTCAAGGACTCACGTTGAAGTATTGACAAAGCAGACACTTGATGACAATTACGAATTGTTTTACGAAAAAGCTGGATTTAGTCGAGATGAAATGCCGCATTTTGCACTGACGATGGGTGTTGGAACCATCTTGGATGCGCGTTCGTTATTAATGCTGGCATCCGGTTCCAAAAAGGCTTCCGTAGTAGCTAAGGCATTAGAGGGGCCGGTGACTTCTCAAATTACCTCGTCGGCGATTCAACTCTATACCGGTCACGCTATTGTCGTATTGGATGAAGAAGCATCATCGGAGCTTAAGTGCAAAGATCATTATTCGCACGTTGAAAAAGTTAAAACCCAATTGCTTTGAAGTTAATATTTTGAGGTGAACTTGTTTTGGTGGGCGGTAAATAATTGACAAAAATAATACTGATTTGCGGCAAGCTTTGCTCCGGCAAAAGCATCTACGCTGAAAAACTAAAAAATAATCATTCGGTTATTTTGTCTACGGACAAACTCATGCGCGATGTTTTCGCGCATGAGCGCTGTCTGGAGCATTTTTCAAAACTTGCACGAGCGCAATCTTACTTGTATGATTTAGCTGAGTGCTTACTTGATGTCGGCGTGGATGTTGTTTTGGATTTCGGCTTTTGGAAGCAAAGTGACAGAGCATTTGCCAAATCACGATTTTCAGCAAAAGGCCATAATGTGGAATTGCATTTTACCGATGTGGACGACGCCACACGGGCACAATGGATCAAGGCTCGAAATGAGCTCATTGATAATGGGCAAAGCTTAGAGTATTACATTTCGGAAGAGGCATTTCATAGACTCGATCCGATGTTTGAATATCCGGATCCGCAAGAAGTTGATGTTTACGTCAAGCGTCAATGACCATTTGAAAGGACATCACTATATGGCTGATCCCAAAAACGCAATCGGAGAAGCACTATCACTTCCCAAACTCAAGCTTGACCAAGCAGTTAAGAACAGTGAAATCAAGGCCGGAAAACATCGATTTGGACCGGATAACAAGCAATACTTTCTATATTTCAAACCAAGCGGTGCCATCAAGAGACGCATCATTGTTTACATTCACGGCGGCGGCTGGATGGCCGGTTCTCCAAACAGGTACAAATACATCGGAAAAGTCTTTTCCGATATGGGATACCACACCGTATCTCTTGGATATAGGCACACGCCTCTGTATAAGTATCCCGCGCAAGCAGAGGATGTATTTACTGCCTATGTCAAAGCCATTGCTTTTCTTCAAAAGAGTGGTGTTCGAACGGATCGCGTCGTTGTGGTTGGTTCGTCAGCGGGTGGTCACTTGGGCGGCATTCTCGTTTACGATAAAGAAATGCAACAAAAATATGGCATCAATCCTAATGTGTTCAAAGGACTTGTCTCACTCGGTGGCATTCTCTCTTTTGGGGTCGAATACGCCCCGACGACGCAGCTTCTCATAGAATCATTGTTTGAAAAGGGATACGATCGCAAAAGAGCCGAGCCGATCTCTTTGGTTGACGGTACCGAGAAAGCAAAGGTGCTCTGCATTCATGCGATGAATGACCCTATAAGTGAAATTGAAAATGAGGCGAAGTTTGTGGAGCATGTTAATAGTCTCCGTCCGAAGACAGCGGATTCAATGATCATAAGGGATGAGAACGTTTTCCATTCCAATTTGGTTATGGGTGTCTTTTTTGATGACCCGGAGACATCGGACCCATTAAAAGTGCTGTTTCGATGGGTTGAGTCCTTGCCGGATTAATCTGTTGATCTTTAATTCGCTCGGTATTTTTTCGGGCAACCAGGAGGTATACGACAACATGGAAATTATTATAACGGCTCTATTCGGACTTGAGAGTCTTGTGCGGCAAGACTTGGAACATATAGGGTATGATAAGTCCGATATTCAAGTTCAAGACGGTCAGGTTATTCTGAGTGTGCCGAAAAGCAAAGTTGCCCAAGCGGTAGCTCGTGTCAATCTATGGGTTCGACATGGCGAACGAGTCCTATTGAGCTTGGGCACTTATCGAGCAACTACGTTCGATGATTTTTTCGAAGGTATCGAGAAAATGCCATGGGAAGAATGGATTCCGGATTCTTTTGCCTTTCATGTAAATGGTTACTCCAGAAAGTCGCAGTTGTTTGGCATCCCTGCTTGCCAAAGCCTTTGTAAAAAAGCAATAGTTAAACGTCTGATTGAAAAGGGTCGAGGCAAGGGGAGTCAGTATATTGTAGAAAACCCTGATGTCGGTCTTCTTAATGTACGCTTCGGAATCGTCTCAGATCAAGTTCGTGTGATGATGGACACGTCGGGCGATGGTCTTCACAAGCGAGGTTACAGACCGCTTCGTCATATTGCACCAATTAAGGAAACACTTGCGTCCGGGCTTGTGATGCTGTCGAAATATCAACCCTTCGGATATGAAGCTGTGGTTGATCCTTGTTGCGGTTCGGGAACGATTGTCATTGAATCCGCGTTGGCAGGGCTAAATATTGCGCCGGGTTTGCGTCGCGAGTTTGATGCCCAAAAATGGCCTTTTATCGGATCTCAGGTATTTGTCGAGGCAAGAGAAGAGGCTAAAGACATGATCATCAAGCCAAGTAAAGACGGTGCTTTTTACTATGGTTCCGATGTCGATGGTCGTGCGGTATCGAATGC
This sequence comes from Clostridiaceae bacterium, assembly GCA_012718915.1. Classification (GTDB taxonomy): domain Bacteria; phylum Bacillota; class Clostridia; order Saccharofermentanales; family Saccharofermentanaceae; genus DUPM01. The sequence continues at coordinate 19,751 of JAAYBI010000058.1, read as the reverse complement.
GATTCAAAATGCGCGCGCTGCAGGCGTTGAATCCGTTACGCGGTTTAAAACTGCTGACCTTAAGGATCAAGACCCTTCCGCATTAGCTGAATGGACAGGCATTGATAGACAATTGGTCGTATGCAATCCACCTTATGGCGGGCGCATGATGACGGAAGAAGAGGCGACTGAACTTTTTGTGTCAATCGGACATACGTATCTTGATCGAGATGGGTTTTGCAAAAAGGGCATACGCCTGACGGTCATCAGTCCTGAGGACTCTTTCGAAAAAGCGGTCGGACGCAATGCGGATAAACGGATTAAACTATACAACGGGAATATTAAGTGTCAAATGAATCACTATTTTCGCATGAGAAAATCCATCTGAATCCATTCAGAGAGTCACGAATTCTGTCCGCGAGTGGCGAACAACTAAACTACACAAAGCAAAGTATTCTTCGGTGAAGACGACCTGAATAAAGGCATCGCGGCGTTTGATAAATTGCACAAGTGTTTATTACAAAAACGTTACATAATTTGTAAAATCCGTATTATCAGGCTTTGTCTGGGTCGAAAACCTCGAAACCCTTGTCATTAAGTTATGCACAGAGTTATCCACATTATCCACAGGCTATTACGGTGGAAAACCGTCTCGAAAAGTGGATTTTTGACTGCGACATTCTTGGCTCTCTTTGGTATAATGTGAAAAAGTCTGAGGAGGAAATTTGGTTTATGTCTTCGATTATTGACCAAGCAAAGAAGGCTAAAGAAGCGTCATACACGATGTTTTCCTTGTCGTCTGAGACGAAGAATCAAGCGCTGTTGTCGATTGCTAATGCTCTTCAAGAGCGTAAGCTTGACATTTTTGAGGCCAATGATGAAGATATGGTGCTTGCAAAACAGACTAACTTGCCTATGCCTCTTCAGAAGAGGTTGCTTTTCGATGAGTCTAAGCTTTCAACGGTGTGCGAGGGGCTGGTCCAATTAACCGGTCTGGAAGATCCTGTCGGCAAAAAGCTTTTAGCTACCGAGCTGGATGACGGACTATCGCTATATCGCATATCCTGTCCGATTGGTGTAATTGGCATAATCTTTGAGTCTCGTCCCGACGCATTGGTTCAGATTGCCTCTTTGTGCCTTAAGACCGGTAATGCGGTCTTTCTTAAGGGAGGTTCTGAAGCGGCAAAGACGAATCGCATTCTGGCGGAGGTTATTTCTGACGCTGCGACTGCGTCCGGTTTACCTGAGGGTTTCCTCACGCTTTTGGAGTCGAGAGAAGAAGTGACTGAGATGCTCGCACTCAGCGACTATATCGATTTGATTATTCCCAGAGGATCGAACGCATTTGTCAAATACATTATGGATCACTCGGATATACCGGTTCTTGGCCATGCGGATGGTGTTTGCCATTTGTATATTCATGAACAAGCCGACATCGACATGGCTGTCTCGATAGCAGTTGACAGTAAGACGCAGTATGTTGCGGTCTGTAATGCAGCAGAAACTCTGCTCGTTGATGCTTCTGTTGCCGGTGAAATTTTGCCGAGAATCGCTGATGCTCTCAGACAGAAGGGCGTTAAGCTTTTCGGGTGTGAGAAGTCTGCAGCAATGTTATCTGTTCCGCAGGTATCGGAATGGCACCAGGAGTATCTGGATTACCAAATGTCTGTGAAGATTGTCGAGAATATTGACAAAGCCATTAATCACATTAATCAATTCGGTTCTGGTCACACAGATGCAATTGTGACGCGCGATCGGGTAGCTGCTGATAGATTTATGAACGATGTCGATTCCGGTAATGTTTTCTGGAACTGTTCCACTCGTTTTTCGGACGGTTTCAAATATGGATTCGGTGCAGAGGTTGGTGTCAGCACCTCAAAAATCCATGCGCGAGGTCCTGTCGGACTTGACGGAATGGTCACTTACAAGTACAAACTTATTGGAAATGGTCAAATCGTGGATGATTACGCTAAGGGCCGCAAGTCCTTTAAGCATCGTCCGATTGACGACAATCAATAAAGGACAGGGTTTAGGAGGTTCAGATGCTTATTTCAATAGGTTCGGATCATGCCGGATTTGCATTGCGACGGATGATCGTGACGCATCTTCAGAAAAAGGGCTTTGAGTGTATAGAGCATGGTGCGGTTAGTGAGACAGAACCCTATAGTTATGTCAAAGCCGGACTGGCGGTGGCAAGTGATATTCAAAGTCATCGTGTCGAGCGCGGCATCGTTATTTGCGGCACCGGTATTGGCATTTCCATCGCTTGTAACAAAAAGCAAGGCATACGATGCGCGCTGTGTCTTAATGAGTTCATGGCAAGAATGGCCAGAGAGCATAATGATGCTCAGATTCTTGCTTTGGGCGCCCGCGTAATCGGAACTTCTTTGGCAGTATCCATAGTAGATGACTATATTGACGGTTCTTTTGAGGGGGGACGTCATCAGGAGCGTATTGACGAAATCTCTCAACAAGAAAATCCGAGTTCAAAGAAGTGACCTCGGATTTTTTTAGCACGCGTGACAATTGATACATGATAGAATAAATAAGCCAGATATTTGAGGAGGGCCGTTCATGGACAGTAACGTATTTATTTTTGATCATCCTCTCATTCAACACAAGATTTCTCTGCTTCGCGATAAGCGAACCACCACCAAGGAGTTCCGTGAACTGGTCGGTGAACTTGCCATGTTAATGGCGTATGAAGTTACTCGAGATCTTCCTCTCAAAGAAGTTGAGATCGAAACCCCCATCGCAATCGCAAAGACTAAGGTCCTCGCCGGCAAGAAGCTTGCTATTGTGCCGATTTTGAGAGCCGGGTTGGGGATGGTTGACGGTATGCTGAATTTGATTCCGATGGCAAAAGTTGGACACATTGGTCTTTACCGTGATCCTAATTCTCTTGAACCGGTTGAATATTATTGTAAACTTCCTGACGATGCTACGGAGCGTGAAATTGTTATTCTTGATCCGATGCTTGCTACCGGCGGCTCAGCTTCTGCGGCGGTCAGTTTCTTAAAAGAAAAAGGTATCCGACACATTAAGTTTATGTGTTTGATTGCTGCTCCCGAAGGTATTGAGAGATTACAAAAAGACCATCCCGATGTGCCGATTTTTTGTGCGGCAAAGGATCCTAAACTCAATGATCATGCTTATATTGTTCCCGGACTCGGTGATGCAGGGGATCGTCTTTTCGGAACAAAGTAGTTTTTTATCAACTAAGCACAGTTTTTTTGAATAAAGTTGCCTATCAATTTCGCCGGTAGGCATAACAAATCCGTCTATTTGACAAAAATCAGAAAAATTGGATTGCACTAATCTAAAATCAGGCGTAGAATCTCAAGAATATAAAGGATAATGAAGTCCGGAGTAATTACCGGGCTTCGTGTTTTTTCAAACTATCAGCATCTCTTTGATTTTAGAGGGAAGACGAATGACAAGTCAGCATTTAATCATTTCTGCCGCACAGTGGCTCGCTGCTTATTGGGAGGCACTGAAGCACGAATTTATTAATGAGTTTAAAATTGAAAATATAGGTGAAGAGATTAGGCACGCTATTTTGCCGTGGAAAGAGATATTTACCGTCGGTGGGAATGAATTTCTAATCACGGATGCCATAATAGTTACTTGGATTGCAGTAATTCCTTCCGTTCTGTTCTGGATTTGGGTCGCTTCAAAGCGTGAGCGCATTCCAAGTGGCCGCCAACTTATCGGAGAAACATTGGTTGATCTGTTTCTTAGTCTGTGTAAGAGCAGCGGTCTTAACCAAAAACAAGCAGAGCAAGTAGCGCCAATGATTGGCAGCATATGTTTCTTTCTAATTTCTTGCAATCTTGTATCCATCTTCAAGATTAGTCCTCCGGCAAAAAATATCGCATTTCCGATTGCCCTGGCTCTTTTTACAATCGTTTATGTCATTTTTACAGCCATCCGTTTTGTTGGATTCAAGGGTTTCTGGGGTTCTCTTATCTATCCGACATCAATCATGCTGCCGTTTAAGATTATCGATTACATTATTAAGCCCATGTCTTTGGCGCTTCGATTATTCGGCAACGTGTTTGGTGCGTTTATTTTGATGGAATTTCTTCATCTCATCATACCGGTGGTAGTGCCCGGAGTATTCGGTCTTTGGTTTGATTTAGCGGACGGTATTCTTCAAGCAGTCATCTTTATGTATCTAACCGTTCTGTATATTGGTGAAATCGTTGAGGGTGCACACGCCGCTCACGAGCAAAAACTCGCAAAAATTCAGCCTGGTGCTTAATAATAAATAATCGCATTCACTTTTGGAGGGTATACAAATGAATATTTCTTTAGCAATGTATTATGTTTTACAAGCGGCGGTCGAGGCAAAAGGTCTCGCAGGCGTTGGTGCAGGTTTGGCCATTGGATTGGCGGCTTGCGGAGCGGCCATCGGTATGGGTATCGCAGCCGGTAAAGCGCTTGAGTCTGCGGCAAGGCAACCGGAAATATACGGACGCCTTCAGACAATGCTTCTGACATCCATAGTCTTTATGGAATCGGTTGCTATTTATGCTTTGGTTATCAGTTTGTTGTTGATTTTCACTTTCTAATCTTATGATCTCTCGATTTTCGATTGCGTCTGACGCGACCGGGAGTTTTTCGAAAAGAAAGGACATGAACTCATGTTTACGTACTCATTTATTAAACCGTTTCTGTTTGATATTAGTCGCAGGGCTTTGCCGTTATTGTTGTCAGCAGAGGCCGGAGCAGAAGAGCCGGGCCTTATAGCGCCGGAACAGATGGCAGGATATACAGTGACTGTAATTTTTACGGTTATCAATATTCTGGTCGCTTATATTGTTTTGAAGCGATTTGTATTTAAGCCGATTATTCTTCTATTAGCGACTCGTCGCCAAAGTATAGAAGACGAGATCAGCCAAGCAGAGGAAGCTAAGAAGCAAGCTCAGTCTCTTTTCGCCGAAGGTAAACGCGCATCGGAGCAAACACGTTCTGAAGCAACCGACATTCTGGCGGAAGCTCGAAATCAGTCCGAAAAACAGGCGCTTCTCATTATTGAAAAGGCCAAGGAAGACGCCGAGCAAATCCGAGAGCGTGCCAAGGAAGATGCTGACCGTATGCATGCTGCTATGCTTGAGCAAATGAAGGACGAAGTTGCCGATTTAGCGGTTAAAATTGCTTCAAAAGTTGTTGGTAATGTCATCGACGAAAGTCAGCAAAAGGCACTCAGCGAGAAAATTCTTAAGGAGTCCCTGAACACAGAGGTGAATAGCATTGACTGACAGAGCAAACAAAAAGGAATTCCGCGTCATACGCGTTGTTACGGCATCCGAAATGCCGCCGGAGCGAGTCAATTTGATTGCACAACGTTTCGCGGAATTTTTCAAAATCACAAGTTATACCTCATCGCATGAGGTTGATAAAAATCTGATTGGTGGCTTCATAATCTTCGCCGCCGGCTATAGATATGATTATTCTGTTCGGGGTCAACTTGAACGAATCGGTCATCACTTAAAAAGCACGCACCATTTGGCTACAGAGTCTCTTGACGGTGAACATGAAGACACCATCGAATCCGAGCAAATACGTGAATCCATTGACCGGGCATTAATGAGTTTCGATGAAAGCCCAACAGCCTTATACGGTCAAGATTTGCTCTTTGATCAGGACGGAAAATCAGCTTGCCTTTCGGATGCGCAGTCCGCTAAACTTCTTGTTGATCAGCTTCGGGAACAAGCATCTAATGCTTTTTCAGATGCAACTACTGTCGAAGAAATCGGATATGTCCAGCAGGTCGGAGACGGCGTTGCTTTTGTTAAGGGCATGCAGAACTGCCTGACCAATGAGCTGATCATGTTCACGCCGTCGATTTTTGGCATTGCGATGAACCTCGAAGATGAGAGAGTCGGCGTGGTGGTTCTCGGCGATGAGAAATATATCCGGGAAGGAGCCATTTGTAAGCGCACCGGACGTACGATAAGCGTTACAGTTGGTCGAAAACTTCTTGGCAGAGTCATTGATCCTCTGGGAAATCCTATTGACGGAAAAGGGCCGATACGTTCAACTGCTTGTCGTCCAATAGAAAGTGTGGCTCCTTCAATCATTGATCGATCGCCTGTCAACGAATCATTGGCGACCGGAATCACAGCCATCGATGCGCTTACACCTATCGGAAGAGGTCAACGCGAACTCATTATCGGAGATCGCCAGACCGGAAAAACCGCCATTGCAATTGATACCATTATCAACCAGAAGGGTAAGAATGTTCTCTGTGTCTATGTTGCCATCGGGCAGAAAATGGCAAATATCGTTCAGACGGTGAATATTCTGGATCAGAATCATGCGCTGGATTATACCGTAGTAGTTGCTGCCGGTGCAGCGGATCAGGCTTCTTTGCAATATATCGCGCCATTTTCGGGATGTGCTATAGCTGAATACTTCATGTATGAGGAGCACGAAGATGTGTTGATTGTATACGATGATTTGACGCGACATGCTCAGGCGTATCGCTCAATTTCGTTGTTACTTCGTCGTCCGCCGGGACGTGAAGCCTATCCCGGAGATGTATTCTATTTACATTCGAGACTCTTAGAGCGTGCTGCAAAGCTATCAAAGGCTCAAGGCGGCGGATCCATTACGGCACTGCCAATAATTGAAACGCTGGCAGGCGATATATCGGCTTATATTCCGACCAATGTCATATCCATTACTGACGGTCAGATATATCTTGAATCGGAGTTGTTTTTCTCCGGACAGCGACCGGCAATCAATGTCGGATTATCTGTGTCTCGTGTCGGCGGAGCCGCACAGACAAAGGCGATGAAGAAGGTTGCCGGACCGCTTCGTATCAATTTGGCTCAGGCCAGAGAGATGGCTGCATTCGCACAATTTGGCTCTGATTTGGACGAAAATACCAGAAAGCAACTCAAGCGTGGCGTGGTATTAAATGAAGTGCTTAAGCAAGATCAATACGCGCCTCGTTCTATGGCTGAGCAGGTCATCACATTATTTTTGGCGACCGGTGAATATGTTGAAATCGTTGAAAAAGAAGATGTAAAAGGTTTTGTAAATCAATATATCGAAAAAATTCGTGCGCTTTACCCGGATATTATCTCTGAAATCGAAGAAACAGCTACTATATCTGATGACATTGCCGAAAAATTGAAACGCATTGCAAACGAGCAAGCGGATGGTTATTCGGCTGACAGACCCGACTACTTGGAGACCGAAAGATAATGGATCGAATAGAAGACATCAAAAAGCGCCTGCGAAGCGTCAATGAAATTCGTCAATTGACTCGAGCTATGGAATTGGTCAGCGCGGCGAAAATGCGCAAGTCCAAAATCCAGCATGATTTGGTCGGTCCATATTTCTCCCTTTGTGCCGAGAGCATGCTCGAAGTGCAAAGGCATTCTCCCGATATCAATGATCCGTTTTTTCGGTTGAGAAAAAAAGATAAGGGTGAGACTTGGAAAATCGGCTATTTCGTATTGACCGGAGATCAAGGTCTTGCCGGAGCCTACAACAATAACGTCGTCAGAATCACGCAAGAACATATTCAATCGAAGATTCTCGACAATGTTGAGAAGGGCTTGAGAACGGAATATATGTTATACGTTTTTGGAAATGTCGGGCGTGAAAAACTTATTCGTGACGGGTATACCGTCGATCCTGAATTTTCGTTCCCTATTACGAATCCGACGTATTATGAAGCTCGAAGTGTTGCAAACATTATTCGCCGCAAATATCTCGCCGGCGAGTTTGACTTGGTCTATCTAATTTACACGAAGATGGAATCTGCAGCAAAAATGAGCCCGATGATTGTTCGTGTTGTTCCGGTTAATACCAAAGCTCTGACTGACATCCTCCCGGCAGACGTTAATGATGCCGGTATCGCTGTCGAAAACGGTGCGACTCTTGACTACCATCCTAATCCGAACGCTGTCTTTTCTTTTTTGATTGACACATATCTAAATGCGATGCTGTATGGCGCCTTGGTCGAAGCATATGCTTGTGAGCAGACGGCACGAATGACAGCAATGAACAATGCGACCGACAATGCGGATGATATGATAAAAGAATTAACTCAAAAAGGCAATCGGGCGCGACAGTCTAAGATTACTACCGAATTAATCGAAATCATTAATGGTGCCGAGCAAACGGCCAAGAAATAAGAGAGGTTTTTATGTCTACGGGATATGTTGTTCAAGTAATCGGGCCGGTTATAGATTGTCGTTTTCCTGAAAACGAATTGCCATCAATTAATGATGCAGTCCGAATCAATCGAGGCGTAGGTTTTATCATGGCAGAAGTATTGCAGCACAAAGGAGACGGTATCGTTCGATGTGTTGCGTTCGAGGCGGCTGAGGGATTGGCCAGGGGTGCTGCGGTGGAGTCTATGCAATCTCCGATAATGGTTCCCGTCGGCCCGAACATCACCGGAAGACTATTTGATGCTTTAGGGCGTCCGATTGACGGGAAAGGCCCTGCGGATGCGGCTGACCGGTGGCCAATTCATCGAAAAGCGCCAACATATGCTGATCAATATCCTACCGAGACCGTATTCGAAACCGGAATCAAGGTCATTGATCTTCTGGTTCCATTCTGTCGCGGAGGTAAAATCGGCCTTTTCGGTGGTGCCGGTGTGGGTAAGACCGTTCTCATTCTTGAGTTAATCCGAAATATTGCAGCAGAACACGGTGGTTATTCTGTATTTACAGGTGTCGGCGAACGTTCAAGAGAAGGAAACGATCTGTGGCTTGAAATGCAAGACTCAGGCGTTATCGATAAAACTGTAATGGTTTTCGGACAAATGAACGAAACTTCGGGTGCACGTATGCGTGCACCGTTGACCGGATTGACGATGGCAGAGTACTATCGCGATGAGATGAAACAAGACGTGCTGTTGTTCATTGATAATATTTATAGATTCGTTCAGGCTGGCTCTGAAGTTTCCGCTCTGCTCGGACGCATCCCTTCGGCAGTCGGATATCAGCCGACACTTGCAAATGAAGTAGGTGATTTGCAGGAGCGTATCACGTCAACGAAAAATGGATCAATAACCTCGATTCAAGCAGTTTATGTTCCTGCCGATGATATCACTGACCCGGCACCTTCGACGACATTTTCTCATTTGGATGCCAATATTGTTCTCTCACGGTCTGTCGTTGAACTGGGAATTTATCCTGCCGTTGACCCTCTTGAGTCTTCTTCGAGAATTCTGTCTGAACGTGTCGTTGGAAAAGAGCATTATCATGTCGCAAGAAAAGTTCAAGAGACCTTGCAACGATATAAACAATTACAAGATATTATTGCTATTTTGGGGATGGAAGAATTAAGCGAAGAGGATCGAAAGACGGTATCTCGCGCAAGAAAAGTGCAGCGCTATTTGTCTCAGCCTTTTTTTGTGACTGCGGATTCAACAGGATACGCACCACGATATGTGACAATCGAAAAAACGGTTCGTGCCTTTGGAGAAATTATCAGTGGTGGATTGGACCATATTCCGGAGCAACACTTTTTTATGAAAGGGGACATAGACGACGTCTATGCTTCTTTCAGAGGAGAATAGGCAAAAACTGAGAAGTAATTGTGTCCGTTTGGAGAGGCAGAATGGCTGATAATAACAAAGAGAAAATGAAGAAGAAAATGATGTTGGAAATTGTGACTCCGTACTCTCATTTTTTTGAGGGACAGGTTACAGGGGTAGTCATTCCTTCGTTGGACGGTGGATTGGGTGTGCTTCCCGGACACGCACCTTTAGTTGTCGCCTTAACACCGGGTCATCTTGAGATTATCATTAATGATGAAAGGCGTTTCGCTGTTCTTACAGAAGGCTATGCTGAAATTGGACAACACTTGGTACTTATTGTTTGTAATGCGGCGGAGTGGCCCGAGGACATTAACATAAGGCGCGCCTATGACGCATATAACCGAGCATACGCTCGATACCATGAAATGAAGCTGAACAGTGAAGAAAGTCTTTATGCTCGACATTCGATGAAGCGTGCCAGAGAGAGAATGCATCTGATATTTCTTCATGGTTCTGATTCGCAAAAAGAACAGTTGAATTCTTTAACCGGGGGCACATTGCCCCAGTCGTTTGATGTGTCTGCTGACAATCGTGTTTAATCCTTATTTCCGCTATATGAAAACAATAATCGATAATTCCCGATGATGATTATATCGTTTTCGTTAAGGGGAGTTTCTTCATGGGAATAGAGTCTCTGGTGCCCAATCCATGTTCCGCTCGACGAGCCTAGATCTGAGAGGAAATAGGTATGGCCTCTTTTAAGAATCCGGGCATGCATGAGATCAACCGAATCATCGTTGACATATAAATCACAGAGAGATTTGTCAGCTCCAATTAGGTAGTCGTCGACCCAAACCAAAAACGAGCGACGCTTTTTCTGTCTGGCTGTGCTTATTCCGTACTCTTCTTGCTCAATTAGGTATGCGGGTCGAATTCTTTGCTCATAGTCATCGCTTGATTTCAAAGTCGTTTCGTTACAGTGATCAGGGAAAAATATGCCGGCTTGTACTTGTCGTCTTTCTTTAAGTTCAGACGGATTAACCCTAAGCGAATGCTCCTGCTTAAATTGCTTATGAAATAATGCTGCAGCGCAGAGAGCTATTGGAATAAAAAGAAAAAACAGAGATTCAAACGAATCTGCATTTTTTGAGATGGCGGATTGATCAAAGATTATTCGAAGCTGCAAAATACCATATATGGCTGTAATCGCGAGCAATGAAGCCCAGTATTTTGTGTAGATTGATATAGACACGCTTTCCTTCGGGGTAAGAGAACCCGAGTTACTTATTTTATTTATTGCGGTTTCGAATCCCCGTTCATCATTATTCTGACAAGAGCAGATGAGTTTCTGCTTGATGGCAGTCGGAATGACTTGTGAAAAAATAGAATGTCCCAGAAGTTTGTCCAATGTATCCGTGTCTATTGCGGTCAGGTTGCATTGGTCTGATGAGGTGTCCAATCTCGTCGGGAAATAGGTCAAGTAAATACTTTTATCGACGGGATCTATCCAAATATGCTCTTCGTCTAAAATAATTCCTGAAGGGGATAGGCAATAATCTAAAGCTTCCAACAAAGAGAGAAGAAGATTTTTCACGGATGTTCTTAATTGATCGAGATTTTCTGTCTCCGATATATTGTATTCAGACAGTCTTCTAAGTCCGGTACAATCATAGCAAATTTGTAGATGGCCAAATTGCTCTCTGACATTTGCCCGCAAAAAACAAGGGCAGGACTGGTTCTGCAATACCTCAAGGGCATGCAGAACCAGTGTTTGATCTAAATCAAATACAGCTATTTTGCCATATGGTCCGCGCTCAATTTTCATTTTTCTTATTTACCTCAGTGAACCGATGACTTGACCGTCGTTAAATACAAAGTCCATAATATTCTCGGCGTAATTAGTCAGACCCTCACGGAATACCAGTGCCAAAGAGACGAGAATAGCGATGATTATTACGATCTCGACCGTGCCCATGCCTTTTCGATTTGTAGAAAACGTTTTTGGTAATTGTTTGTTTTTCATTTTTGCCTCCTTATTTTGCTGCTAGAATTTTAGAGAAATCAGAGCCGGAGAAATGGCAACGATGAGTACAGAAACGAAGTCCAGCATCATTGGAAAAATCATTGACAAAGCCTCTCTTTCTCGTTTTTTTCTGGATGCGTTTCGACTTAATGACCAGCAGGAATTTGATTGAAGAGATAGAAGAGACAGAACTTCTGATCCGCCCGATAGTTCAAAGCGCGCTGCTAATAGTAAGGCGGATTGCGCTTCCGGTATTGCGGTTCTCGCCGAAAAAGCCTCAATCGCGGTACCGGCAGAATGACCGGAAAGAATATGCGCTTTTATGTATCTCAATTCATTTCCGAGTACAGAACTTTCATGAAAAGCGGCCGAGCATGTGTCAATGGCCTTTGGAAGCAGCATTCCGGATTGAAGAAGCGTGACAAGCATAGAGAGGAAGAGGGGGATTTCTTGCATGATGCATTCGCGTCTTTGCATGACCTTGTTATTTAGGTCTTGATGCATTAACACAGTGAGCAAGAAAGCAATGCCCGGTGATATCCACAGAGGTTGATTCAAGGAATTGAGTATGAACATGGAAAGGGGCATCGTAAATATGACCACAGCAATCGTTTTGGCGATAAACTGATAAAACGCCAATTGAGGCTGTTGAGATAATTCGCCAAATAATTCGTGTTGCCGTGTTAAATAGCTTTGCGGAAGATACTTCGAGGCCCAATGGCCGAGTTGATTAACGATTCGATTAACAAAGGTTGGGTATTGTTCTTCTTGAAATCCTAGATTGAGTTTCTTATTATCATTCTCTCCGATTATTCGAAAAAGAAGGGCACATGAAATGACCGCTATAATGAATGCCAGAAGCATCATAAAATTGCCCAAGGGATTAGATTTAACCACGGACATGTAGTCTGATGAAAATGTTGATAGCGCAAAGGTAATTCCAAATGGCATAAGACATAGAATAAATGCCTCAGCATTCTTTCCGGAGTTATTTGCTTCAACTTCGCTTCGGACAGCCATTAATTCGGAGAGCATTTGACAGCTATTTCGTAAGATGGAAATGACTCCTGTTCCGACGACTCTTGAAATGGAGAGCGCATGCATAACAGGTAACAGCTCAATGTAATCGAGCCTTCTACACATCTCTACTAAACAGTCCCCCACCGGCTCGTGTGCCGATAAAGACTTTTCAAGCCGAATCAGTGCAGCGCCCATTAAACTTCTTTGGCCGAAAGCTTTTTCTATGTTGCCTCGAGCGCACATCAATGCGCTTTCGAGCGAATAACCTCCGGAAACGGACGTACAGAGGGATTGCAGAAGCACTTTGCTCTGTGCTCGGAGTAACATACTTCGTTTTGAATAAAGAACTCGAATGACCGCCAGAAATGGGAAGACAGAAAGCAGTGCTGACATGAGAAGACGAAGAATCATTACCGGCAAAAAAGGATCAGACAAAACAAATGTAACACCGAGACAAGCAGGATATAAATAAAGGTGTCGTAGTAGAAAGTGACGGCGTGAGCGTCGAGAAGGATCAATTACTTTCTTCTCTGAACAAGCAATTCGGGTGCTCAATTTGCCGCGATTGTCAGCTATTGATTGCAACGTGTTTTTCAAGATTTTGCTCCTTTCTTATAAAAACAGGAAGTGCGATTAACCTGTCGTTCGAAGACGGACCCATGCGGCAGATTTCGTTAATCACTCGTTTCCCATCCGAATTTCTTCGAATGTGTACAAGAATATCGATGCCCATTTCAATCTGTCTTATGACTGCATCGAAAGGCAAGGATGAACCTGCCATAACCATTGTGGCTAAACGATTAAGCATTTCCGTACATGAATTGGCATGACCGGTGCACAATGAACCAGGGTGACCGGTATGAAGCGCATGAAGCATCTCGGCTGCTTCCTCGCCTCGCACCTCTCCGACAATAATTCGATCAGGACGCATTCGCAGTGCCGTACGTATCAATTTGCCGATGTCAATTGAGCCGTGTCCGTCAGGACCCGGAAGGCGAGCCTCGAGCCGCACAAGATTATCAATACCTTGCAAACGAAGTTCGGCGGAGTCTTCGATGGTGACCACTCGCTCGTGTTTTGGTATAAACGAAGAAAGCGTATTCAAAAAAGTTGTTTTGCCTGACCCTGTGCCGCCGCAGATAAAAATTGTTTTTTTGGAAATTACGGCAGAAGAAAGGTAATCTGAAGCTTCTCGATTGATAAAACCTTGTCTAATCAACGTTTCCATATCCGGACGAACTCCGGTAAATTTTCGAATGGTGAAAATGGGCCCGTCCGGAGCAACCGGAGGCAAGACAGCATTCGCTCGAGACCCGTCGGGGAGCCGAAGATCCGCAATCGGTGAGGACTCGTTTAGGGGACGGTTTGCTCGAGAGAAGAAAGACGTGATTACTGACTCGAGATATTCTGCATCTTTGAAGCGCAAGCTACTTTGATATAGGCGTCCGGACTTTTCGAAAAATATGCAGTTTGCACCGTTTACCATTATTTCGGTGATTCCGGGATCATCCATCATAGGTTGAAGGATATCAAGGCGTCTCATTTTATTGAATATTGAGGCAGCGAGATCTCGCTTCTCGCTTAGTGTCAAGCTCTTTGAATACTCGTCATTAGCGATTACATCTGCTATGACTTCGCGAAAAGCATCATCACTGATCTCGTTATCCTCGTGCATCTCTTGAAGGATGTAAAGGCTGAGACGCTGTCTTAACGCATCTATGTCCAAAGAAGAACTATTTGGAGAATCAACGTTCGCGTCACGAGAAGAGGCTGCTTGTGTCATGTAATCACTTGATTTCACAGCGTGATCTCTGAATTTAAGTTTCATGCGAATACCCTTTCTGAAGCATTTACGAACTTAAGTTGTTGGGGCGGGAGACTCCGGAACAAAGATTCAATCTCGTTATTGAAGAGGGAATCCTCATTTTCAGATTCGTTTGGAAGAATCATGTGAATCTCATGAGCCAACGGACAAAGTAATTCGAGTTTCTTAAATGACAAACCCTCTAAAACGACTACTGCAGAAACTTTGTTCTCCGGCATGTCGACTTCTTTTCTCAACAAGTTAATTAGAGTCGTAAGGACTGAAACGTCAGAATCTATAATGTCGTCAGATCTGACAGGGCGACCAAAATTGTGAAAACCCATATCATCTAAGTTGACGTATGAGGAAAGCAAGATATTACTGTTTGCTTTTCCGGATAATTTTAACAACAACTCGCTGATGCCGGATGCTGATCTTTCGATTCCGCGAGAAGTGCTTCGCTCGAACTTGCTGTGTGGCATACGAATACCCGGCATGAGGTTCAAGCGGTATACGAAATTCATATTGTTTCTTATCATCGTCGTATTCGCCGAAATGTATGTTTCTCTTTTTGAAAAATCGGAAAGAGAGATAAAGAAAACGAGTCGTCCCCGGTGAGTGAAATCAGCATTGCACGAAAAATCAACTTTCGCCTCCGATATGTGAAGCTCGTTGCGAACGGTCTTCGAAAGCAGTCGTGCGCTTTTTCGAAAACTGTTTTGATCTCTCAGGCTGATTGTCGGAACATGTTGTGCCGGAATCTCACGACTTATTGATTCCGATTTGCATGTCTTTGAATCGTATAGAATGACATCATTTTCGCCAAAAGTTTTGCAACTTATATCATTCTTGTCAATTGATTGAATTGAAAAACCAGGTAGATGAGCGTGTAAGCGACCAATGAGTAAACGAGAATATGCGGGATCGGAATCGATGATGTGTACAGTTGATTGCATTTGGCACCTCCGTATTCATTTGTCGAAAGAATAGCCTTTTCGCATTACAAGATGCGGATCGATTTTCGACAATTGAATTGAGAATCGTGTAAGAAAGCTCACACGAATAATGTGTTTAGGCTTGCTGTAACGGAGCAAATGACGTAACAAATGAGTGTATGGGCTCTTCATCGAAATCTGTGAATGGATTGAAAAGCTTAGTGGCGAAAAATTTGGACTAATCGTTATTGGCATTGAGGCGCAAAAAATAGATTCGTTATCTTTTCGAGCAAATGGCACGGATATTTATTGATTTAGTTATGGCGGGCACTATGAAGTCGTCAATATCGGAGGATCCCGAATAGATAACCGGTGTATGGGTGATTTTGTCGGCAAATGATATTATCAAACATTTTACGGCAATAAGTTATGAGCCTTTGTATATACTCTATTGCGTGACGATAATGTAAATGGTATTATCAAAAAACGATTGAATTAGTTTCATTCTTATCAAGAGTGGCAGAGGGATACGGCCCTATGAAGCCCGGCAACCGCGGAGAGCAGCGGTGCCAATTCCGGCAGGGTGACCTGGGAGATAAGGCTATATGATTTATTAGTGCCTTTCCTTGCCGGGGGAGGTTTTTTGTTTTTGTATTAGCCCATTTTTAATATACGCATCATTGGAGGTATTTATGAGTTGTAAGAATCTTGGGAAATGGTTTTTTACTTCAGAATCTGTTACTGAAGGACATCCTGATAAAGTATGTGATCAGATATCCGATGCGGTTCTGGACGAAATATTGTCTCAGGATCCGAAGGCAAGGGTAGCGTGTGAGACCGCTTGCACGACCGGAATGGTTCTCGTCATGGGAGAGATTACCACTTCGGCATACGTTGATATTCCAAGTATCGTGAGAAATACCGTTAAGGATATCGGATATGACGGGACCGATTTTGGTTTCGACTACAAGACATGTGCCGTGCTGACCACTATCGATGAGCAATCTTCTGATATAGCGTTGGGTGTTGATCATTCTCTTGAGTCAAGGAACGGGCAGACTGCGGACGATATGGAGAATGGAGCAGGTGACCAAGGCATGATGTTTGGTTATGCGTGTAATGACACCGATGACTACATGCCTTTGCCGATTCACCTGTCGCATCGTCTGTCTGAGCAGCTTGCGCGGGTTAGGAAGGACGGCACTCTTCCGTACCTGAGACCGGACGGCAAGAGTCAAGTCACTATAGAGTATGAAGGACGGCGCGCCAAGCGAATTGAGGCCGTAGTCATATCATCGCAGCATTCAGCGGATGTCGATATTGATACTCTTCGTGATGGTATAAAAACCTTTGTTATTGACCCGATTCTTCCGCTCGAGATGATGGACGACAATACCAAGATTTTCATCAATCCGACCGGACGTTTTGTAATCGGAGGTCCTCAGGGGGACAGCGGATTGACGGGGCGCAAGATCATAGTTGATACCTATGGTGGTTACGCACGCCATGGCGGTGGCGCGTTTTCCGGCAAGGATCCGACCAAGGTAGATCGCTCTGCAGCATATGCCGCTCGCTATATTGCGAAAAATATTGTCGCAGCCGGATTGGCAGAAGAATGCGAAATCCAGTTTGCGTATGCTATTGGAGTGGCGCATCCGGTATCTGTTCGAATCGATACATTCGGAAGCGGTGTGATATCTGATGAGGCTATAACTGATATAGTGCGTACACATTTTGATTTGCGCCCGTCGGCAATCATCAGAGACTTGGATTTAAGACGGCCGATTTATAAGGCGACAGCAGCATATGGTCATTTTGGACGTAATGGTTTGGGTTTGCCTTGGGAGAAAACTGATAAGATCGATATTCTCAAGCAATCAATCACTCAGAAATAAATCCGTCGAGTCATTAAGTTCATTGCGTCACGGAAGATACACCTAAGGAGAGTTGCTTTGCAATCAGATCCGTATCCGGAAAAAAGTATAGAGAGCGTGACGGAAATTAAGAGCGCGCCGGACATGCCCGCCGAGATTAAGAAGCGTATCAAAGCGGTCTGCTTGTTTGTCCGCTTTAGTAATGACAGCAATGGGTTCAAGGTTGCTGCTTTTCAAGACACCGATAGCCAAGAAGAATTTTTTGGTGTCGGTGTCATGCCGTTTCTGGATGTTGATGATCGAGTAATTCTTGACGGCGATTGGGATGAACATACAACGTATGGTCGTCAGTTCAAGGTGTCTGGAATCGCGCCCCTTATTCCTAAAACAGAGCAGGACATCATTAGTTATTTGTCTTCGGGGTCAGTTAAATGGATTGGTCCGAAGCTCGCTGAGAAAATTGTCAAAGAGTTTGGTGACAAGTCAATTGACGTGATGAGAGATGATCCGGATTCGCTGTCAAAGATTAGGGGAATAACGCTTCAAAAAGCGACTGAAATTGCGATGGCACTTCGCGAGACCGGAGAATACCAGGGTTTGGCGCAGTTGTTAACTCCGCTTGGGATTGGCACAGGGCGAGTTATGGCGATTTTTAAAATATACGGAACGGAAGCGATCTCTATCGTCACCAAAAACCCTTATAGACTCGCTTCAGATGTTGAAGGCATCGGGTTTTTGACAGCTGATCGAATTGCGATGCATCTGGGCATTAAGCGCAGATCTTTTGAACGAATTACTGCGGCAATTCGCTTTGTCATCAGCGAGATGGATTCGGATGGGCATACATATTTGACACCGGAAATGCTCTTTAAAAGATTGCTTACTGTTGTTCCTGACCTGAAAACCACAGAACCGGAAGAAGCTGTTTTGCATTCTCAATCGAACCACAATCCGGATTCGATTGAAGACCTTTTTGATTTGGACGCTTTAGGTTCGGAGGTTGAAGAGAAGATAGGGATTGATGATTCTCTTGTTTCGGATATTAACCAAGAAAGAAGCGAAATAAACACCATTTATTGCAATGCCATTGCGCAGATGATTGAGTCAAAAGAAATCGCTGCTTATACGATTACCGATGAAGGTGAATTTCAATTCATTGCGGATGTTTTTTCTTCGACTCATGTTCGAATTGCTGCTTTACATCATTTAACTTATGAAATAAAAACAGCAAAACGATTGACTGACATTCATCATGCAGGTCGCACGATTTCTAATGATGTTTTTTATCATTATACAGACGCCGCCTTGTATCGTAAGATTGACGAGACTTCTCGTGACACGGGAATTATCCTTTCTAACGAACAGGCGGATGCACTTTTCATGGCTCTCCGGTCTAGATGCTGTGTCATTACCGGAGGCCCCGGAACCGGAAAGACTACAATTCTTTCTGTGTTGGTCAAACTCTTCGAACAACAAGGGCAAAAACTGGTCTTGTGCGCGCCGACCGGGAGAGCGGCAAAGCGACTTGTTGAGGCATGCAATCATCCGGCAGGAACAATTCACAGATTGCTTGAAGTCGGAAGAAGTGAACTTGACGGCGTCTATATGCCTTTTGCTCGCAATTCAGAAAACCCGATTGACGCGGATGTTTTTGTAGTTGACGAGTCCAGTATGCTTGATGTTTCACTGACAGCGGCACTCTTGGATGCGATTCCGCCGAAAGGAAGGATTGTATTCATTGGGGATAAAGATCAACTCCCGTCTGTCGGACCGGGCAATGTTCTTGCTGATATCATCGCTTCGAAGGTTATTCCCTGTGTTGCCCTCAAAAAAATATACAGGCAAGCCGAGAAAAGCAGAATTGTCTTGTCTGCACACAATGTCATTGCAGGCAAAGGGCTCGTATTTGATCAGACCATTGAAAGTGATTGTATGCTGGTCAATAAGTATGGAGACAAGGATATAGCAGATGCGGTGACGCGGCTCTATTCTGATATTCTTCCAAATCGTTATGGGATTCATCCGGTTAAGGATGTCGTTGTGCTGAGCCCAACACGCAAGAGTGCGGCAGGCACTCGTGAATTAAATCTCAAATTACAGGGAGCATACGGATTGCCTGCCGAAAAGTCAATTCATTCAAAGGGTTTTGATTACAGGGTAGGCGATCGGGTGATGCAAATTCGCAACGATTACGATTTGACATACGCGTTTCCCGGTGGCGCAACCGGCATGGGCATATTTAATGGGGAGTTAGGAATTGTGTCACAAATCATTACCGAAGAACAAAAACTGGAAGTAATTTTCGATGATTCCAGAGTAGTGACTTACGAGTACGATAAAATTTCGGAACTGGAACCTGCATATGCGATGACGGTTCACAAGAGTCAGGGGTGTGAGTTTCCGGCCGTTATTTTGGCTGTGCCTCCCGGCTTTTACAGATTAAATTATCGGAATTTGCTTTATACTGCGATTACAAGAGCGAAGAATCATCTTTTTGTCGTCAGCGACTTAAAAACTATAGCTGAGATGATAGCGAATACGTCACAGGCAAAACGTTTGACTTCACTTCGCGAATTCATTCTGGCATATCGTAAGGATGTAT
>JAAYBI010000057.1 GCA_012718915.1 Clostridiaceae bacterium | reverse complement strand
GCCGAGAAACAAACCTCCGTCGGTCTGCCGTCTTGACAATGCACCAAATACGAAGCGATAACTGAATCAAGCATGCATCCGCCGCCCGAAATCGTCGCAAGCATCCCGCAATCTCGGTCATTCATCATAGGAAATCCCTGTCTGTCGTGCTCGCATTGCACGTCATATTCCTCACCATGTAATCTTCGAAACGCACGAGTCGAAAAAACGTAATCCAGACGACCCGTGATGACAAAGCATACCGGTAACCGATCATCAAAATAATCCGTAACGATGTTACAAATACTTTTAATACAGCGATCTCTTGACATCGCGTCGACGCCCGAAAACTCAAACCCGGACGCGTCATGGTGTCCTTTTGGGCGGCAAAACACATCGTTCAAGGCGAGAAGCTCAGACTGATTCATTCGAAATACAAGCGTGCACCGGAGCTGATCGCGCTTAAACATTCTCATCCACCGTCGAACGCTTTTCACGAATAATCGTCTGCGAGATGTGTAAGAATGTATCCCGACCGGATCGACAATCACCGGAATCTGACGCGTCGCTGTGATCCGGACAGAAGACCGAATCGCAATTGAACGCGGCTTTGTGAACGTGCCGAAATTATACACCGCCGCACTCACGAACTGCGATGCTTCCGCTGCCTCAGAGGAAGACACTGCCATCGTCGGTCGCGTCCCGACGGTATGGCAAACTTGTGCACAGTCGTTGATTGTCACTTCATTGCAGATATGGTGAATGATCGGAGGCCTTAGGATTGTCTTGGGACGTGCTTCCGGATCTACAGTCTGATTAAATTTGCCCAATAGAGATCACCCTCGCTTTCATCAGAATATGAATCAGTCCAAACGCAAGCACCGCGCCGACGACACTGCTCACCATAAAGGGCATGATAAAGAAAGTCGCTGATATTGTGCTGTTCCCGAGTAGCCACTTGGCCACCGGAAATGCCAGCAACGCACCCAAGAGGCCCGTTCCGAAAGCCTCTCCGGCAGATGTCAACGCAATACCGACACTCATATTCAGTTTTACTTTTCGGCTGAAAAGGAACAGCAAGCCGGCCAGAAATGCGCCGACCATACTGCCGGGAAACGCCAATATAGTGCCCAGGCCAAGTATATTGCGCAGGAGCGATACCCCAAAAGCAACCGCGACCGCATATCCCGGGCCCAGAAAGACCGCGGCGACCACATTTATCAAATGCTGCAGAGGCGCACACTTCGCCGGACCGATCAGGAATACAAACACAGGAAAATAGCTGCCGAGAACACCAGTCGAAATAAGCATGGCCGAGATCGTCAATTTTTGAAGCGCTCGACCGGTATGTCGATTCGCGTTGATTTCCACGCTTTGTCTTTGAAAAGTGCGCTTACTCTTCCCACGCTCTTCTTCGGTAGATATGGATGAGGCTAGATCCGGCGATGCACCCGTTTTCGGTTCATTAGTCATCATTCAACGACCTCCGCTTCTTGAAGATACTGCAGGGAATCTACACTAATCAATTCGTCGTTTAAATTGATATCCGTCGATATAATGATGTCGTTCATATTCTTCATGGCACAGAGTTTGCCGCACATTGTGCAAGTCTTCTTATCCTTTGGAACGGCACTCTCGTGCATCTTTCTGGCCTTCTCGGGATCAATCGCCAATTTGAACATTTTATCCCAGTCGATTTCGCGACGGGCTTGACTCATTGCATTGTCCCAATCCTGTGCACCGGGGATACCTTTGCACAAATCTGCGGCATGTGCCGCGATGCGAACCGCAATCAGGCCTTCTCTCATATCTTCTAAATCCGGCAGGCGCAGATGCTCCGCCGGTGTCACGTAACACAGGAAATCCGCTCCGGACGCAGCAGCGAGCGCCCCGCCGATTGCCGAAGTGATGTGATCGTATCCCGGAGCAATATCCGTTACAAGCGGTCCGAGGACGTAGAACGGCGCCCCGTGACAGAGGCGCTTCTGTAGCGCCATGTTCATCGCGATGTCCTTGAGAATCATGTGCCCGGGACCCTCAATCATGACCTGAACCCCTTGAGCCCAAGCGCGCTTCGTCAGCTCACCGAGCGTAATCAGCTCTTCAATCTGCGACGCATCCGTGCCGTCAGCCACTGCACCCGGCCGACACGCATCACCAAGGCTTAATGTCACATCATATTCTTTACATATATCAAGAAGCAGATCAAAGTGCTCATAGAAGGGATTCTCTTTGCCGGTCTTTTCCATCCAGACATAAAGCAGCGAGCCGCCACGCGAAACAATGTTACAAAGTCTTGGATTCTTCTTGAATCGCGCGGCCGTCGCACGATTGATGCCGGCATGAATGGTCAGAAAATCAACCCCGTCGTCGGCATGTGCCCGTACGACCTCCAAAAATTCTTCAGCGGTAATCGCCTCAAGCGGCTTATCCAAGTACCCGATGGCATCGTACATCGGTACCGTCCCGATCATTGCAGGCGAGTAATCGACAAGCCATTGACGAAACTCCCGGGTTTTTCCGGAAGACGACAAGTCCATAATAGCATCGGTTTTCATTTCAATAGCAACGCGCGTTTTTTCTTGCTCCGGGGCATAAGAGCATATGTCCGTAGAGATGCCGAGATTAACATTGACCTTGGTCCGAAGCCCATCGCCGATACCTTCTGCCCGCAAGGACGTGTGATTCTTGTTGGCCGGTATGCATATGCGTCCTGCTGCGACACCCTTTCTGATAAAGTCTATGTCTCGCCCCTCGCTCATTGCGACCTGACGCATTTGTTCGGTCACGATACCTTTTCGAGCAGCGTCCATCTGCGTGCTCCATTTTACGTCTCTTTTTCTCATCTTACTATCCTCCTATATATTTATTCTCGTCGATATGTTTTTGTGGATCTTTGATGCCGCTCCTCCTATATCTTCTGCGCTGACCACCGCATCGATAACGGCGAGACAGCGCGCGCCTGCGTCTAAGAGTGCTGATAGATTCGTCGGACAAACTCCGCCGATGCATACCATCGGTATGTCGAACCGTTGCTTAGCCTCAATAAACAGCTCTGGACCAACGACCGAATAATTTATGTTCGGCTTCGTACGTGTCAGAAAAATCGGCCCGACACCGATATAATCTGCGCCCTCTCGAACGGCCATTTCAACTTGTTCGATATTGTGTGTTGATACGCCGATGACAAAGCGTCGCGATGACGCACCAAGATACCGACTTGCCATATCACGAGCCTCTCTAATGGGAAGGTCTTCTTGCCCGAGATGCACACCGTCGGCACCGGACAACAAGGCAATATCCGGCCGATCGTTCACGATAAATAACACGTCGGCGGCCCGACACTTTTCGGCCAGACTCCGACATGACTCCAGTGCCTGCCTCGCATCGGCTTCTTTGTCTCGGTATTGAAGTACTCGAACGCCCGCAGAAATCAGAATTTCTCCCATCTCCACGTGCGATAACCCTTTATCGGATCGTTCTGCAGTCATACCATATAATCCGATCAGCCGATTACCGAGACCGGGCGTACATCGGCTTAGAATCGAAACGGCTTCCTTTTCGAGCCGGTATGCCTCATACCGAGAGTTCTCAAAAAAGCGACTCCATTCCACCATTCCCTCACACCGCGTCGCCTCTTCCAGCGACCGAAAGCCCTCTTGAACTCGTTTGAAATTCGCCGACAACATCTCCCGATCCGTCGCGTACGCCGACGTATAGCACCCCTCGCTTTTCAACGCGTCACTCATTTGCGGTCCGAAATCGCCCGCTGCATCTCGAAAAGCCAGAATGTCCTCCGCAATATCCTCGAAGCGGGTCGATCGACGTAGCGCATCGCCCGCAGAGTGCCGAACACGCTGCCGAAGTGCCTTGAGTCTTTTCGCAAGCGCCTCTTGGGGACAAGCAAATCGGAAATAGTCCTCAACCGTGCGTATCCCTTCGGAGATCCGATTTAAATTGGCATCCGCCAAACGCAAAAAAACTGCCGTTTCCAATCACTCTACCTCCTCTATTCAGGTATCGCTTTGGCACCGGCAGTCGAAAAAATCCGACCGCGAATACGGCCGGATCTCATAACATCTCACTGAGACGAAAAGTATCCAGGACTTCCTCCGCTGGCATCATCCAGATCAGGTTCGCGGGTCGAAGCTTCGCTTCCTCTCAGCCCAAAGGCTCCCCGGTCCAATAGCGTTTGTCGAGCCGACAATCCGACAGGGTCATCAACTCGGGTCTATTATTTCGCTTTTTTGCGACATTGTCAAATGGTCTGTTTGTTGGGCTCTTCACCTGTTTCCTTGAACTGTGTATTGGAAACGGCTTCGGGTCACATCATTGACTTATTGGGTTGAAAATTGACCAACGTGTACTAGCCACTTCGCCGTAGAAATACTACCGGGAAATCAGCATGGCTCGTGAACGAGGACAGCGACGACTGTGGCGGTGGTGGTGGTATTGCTGTTGGCGGTGGTGTTCGCGGTGGCGGTGGCGGTGGTGTTGGTATTGGCGTTGGCGGTGGTGTTCGCAGTGGCGGTGGCGCGAAACGTTTCGTCTTGTGCAATTACCGCCAAAAGTTGCATAACATCCGAATTTGGCGGTAAATCTTGGGAGATTAAGTGCATCGGGAACAAGAGATTTTTTGATTATACCGCCAAAATAG
>JAAYBI010000003.1 GCA_012718915.1 Clostridiaceae bacterium | reverse complement strand
CACTGTCTACGGTGTTGACCGAAATACGGAGCTCTCTTGCTAATTTGCGGCGAGAAGGCAATTTGTCGCCGGCGAGCAATCGTCCGCTCAAGCAATCATCGGCAATGGCTTGATAGAGTTGTAAGAACAAGGGCTTATCGTTATCTGTTAAGATTGGCAGGTACATACTTATTCTCCGGGAAAATAATCCTCGCGGAATCCGGTGCCGCGATTATTAATGACGGATGATCTAAATCAAATACTATGATAAACGAACGCAATCAAATATTCTGATGGACGATCGCTATCAAATATTATGATGAGCTATCGAATTATAGTTTATTATTTCAAGGTTATCAGACTCAATCCTACGCCGCAATATCTCCTCGTACAGAACATATACATCACAAACAGAACAAATATCTCCCCAAACAGAACAGATTTCTGCCGATTGTGAAGCAAATTGATTACAAAATAAAAACAATTTGAATTTTAGTGTTCAACATTATTAGAAAAAAGATATCATAAATTTGACAGATAATAATGATAATTTGCATATAATGCTATTTTCGGACCATCAGTAGCAGATCAAAATAATAAGCGGGGAGATGAGAGTGAATTCAAAAACTATAATTGAATCCGAAGAGGCTACCGCTATTCGTAAAATCAGCACACTGCGCCAAAGCATGGTTCAGATACTCGCATATATCGCCGATGCAATCGGAGTGGTATCGGTTTATGCTTTTTCGTTGATGCTGCGATTCGGGGCACAGATTCCGCCGGATAGTCTGCCGAGTTTTATCAATGCGACGGTAGTCATGCTTGCCGTCGTCATTCTTATATTCTCATTACTTGGATTGTATCGCACGGTGTGGCGCACGACCGGTATAGATGAACTTCTTCGTGTCGCGCTGGCGTCCATGTTGGCGACCGGCCTAGGTGCTGTCATTACGGTTTTGATGGATTGGCGACTTCCATTTACGGTCTACATATCTGGAACCGTCTTAGTGTTTTTATTCTCCGGCTCCGTCCGTATTGCTTATCGTGTCTTGCGGCGTATGCAGACCGGGCTCGCATTTTCGGGATCTTGGCGAAGAACGATGGTGGTCGGTGCCGGTGAGACCGGTTCGTTACTCATTCGACAAATGGGCGAAAACCCGAATCTTCGAATGCGTGCCGTGATTGTCGTGGATGATGATCCGACGAAGATAGGCAAAACAGTGCGCGGTATCCGTGTTGCCGGTGATCGCACTCAGATTCCGGAACTCGTTGAGAAATACAAGATTGATCTGATTGTCTTATGTATTCCGAGTGCGAGTGAGGACGATCGTCATGAGATTATTCGTTTATGTACCCGAACGAGCGCGGCGATCAAGACCGTGCCGAGCTTCAAGGAGATTGTTGACGAGCGGCAGGTGTCGGAAGTTACGGATATTGATATTACGGATTTGCTTACTCGTAAGCCAAATGAGATATATACCAACGAGATCCGCGAATACTTGTCGGATCGCGTTGTTATGGTGACCGGCGGCGGCGGGTCCATCGGTTCGGAATTATGTCGCCAGATCGTTAAGTATATGCCTAGCAAATTGGTCATTTTTGAGATCTATGAGAACTCTGCATATGATCTGCAGCAACAACTCCTTAGCAACGGAATTTCCGTGCCGGTGATCGTTGAAATCGGAACGATTCGCGATGTTGAGCGCCTGAATCAAGTGTTTGAGATCCATCGCCCGGAGGTCGTATTCCACGCTGCGGCGCATAAGCATGTTCCGTTGATGGAAAACAGTCCGGCCGAAGCGGTCAAGAATAACATTTTTGGTACCTATAATGTCGGCATGGCGGCTATCAATCATAACACCCGGAGATTTATTCTGATATCGACAGATAAAGCGGTCAATCCTACGAGCGTTATGGGCGCTTCGAAGCGCTTGGCCGAACATGTCATACAGTATCTGAACAGTAAAGGCAAGACAAAATTCGCCGCTGTCCGTTTCGGCAACGTTCTGGGTTCGAACGGATCGGCCATACCGCTTTTCCAGCGACAGATTGCTATGGGTGGGCCGGTCACGGTGACCGACAAGCGAATCACAAGATATTTCATGACCATTCCGGAGGCGGCGCGACTGGTTTTGACCGCGGGGCATATGGCCGAGACAGGCGAAATATTTATATTGGATATGGGGGAGCCGGTCAACATCGATGATATCGCGCGTACATTAATCCGTCTGTCGGGTTATCGTCCGGACATCGACATTAAGATTGAATATACCGGCCTCAGACCGGGCGAAAAACTTTACGAAGAGCTATTTCTCGACGAGGAGAAGCCGGACGAGACGCGTTACCGCGGTATTTATATCGGCCGAGTGAAGACCCCTGCGCCGGAGGTTATCGAAAAGAATCTCGAGTGGCTACACAAACAAGTTGAGATGGGAGAGGATGTGCGTACGTGCTTTACCTCGCTCCTGAGTACATATCGACCCGAAAACAAATGCTTGCGGGATCCGGAGCTTTGCGAGGATCAATGACGACGTATCAATCCCGGAGGATTATTTGGTATAGTATATAGGTAGTTTCGAACAATGTGGAACAGTAGATGTGTGAGGTATAGGAATGGTTGAGGATATCAGCATACTCCAGTTATTG
>JAAYBI010000002.1 GCA_012718915.1 Clostridiaceae bacterium | reverse complement strand
TCTTCGCAAAGCTCCGGATCGCGCAAGCATTTGTTTTCGGGCCGATATGTGCTGATAAGCGCCGTGAAACACGTGCGCATATCTTCTCCCAGCTCGACTTGTTTGCGCAGCCATTCGAGATTCTTCTCAATAATTTCCGGCTCAGGGCTCTTCACACGACCGATATAGATGCCGCGATAACGCGTCTCGTCCGGTTTCTCCTCGTCGAGAAAAAGTTCTTCGTATAGCTTTTCACCCGGTCTGAGGCCGGTATATTCAATCTTAATGTCGATGTCCGGACGATAACCCGACAGGCGAATCAGCGTGCGAGCGATATCGTCAATATTGACCGGTTCACCCATATCCAAGATGAATATTTCGCCCTTTTCGGCAATATGTCCGGCGGTCAGGACCAGTCGTGAAGCTTCAGGAATCGTCATGAAATATCTTGTGATTCGCTTGTCGGTCACCGTGACCGGACCACCCGAAGCAATTTGACGCTGGAAGAGCGGAATGGCCGATCCGTTTGAACCCAGCACGTTGCCAAAGCGAACGGCGGCAAATTTCGTCTTGCCTTTGCTATTCAGATATTGTACGACATGCTCGGCCAAACGCTTCGACGCGCCCATGACGCTCGTGGGATTGACCGCTTTATCCGTCGATATCAATATGAATTTTTTCGTGTCGTGAGTGATGGCGGCCATACCGACATTATAGGTGCCGAAGACGTTATTCTTAACCGCTTCTGCCGGGCTGTTTTCCATCAGTGGGACGTGTTTGTGCGCCGCAGCGTGGTAGACGACCTCCGGGCGATGCATTTCAAATACTTGATCGAGGCGCTCGATGTCGCGAACCGATCCGATTTCGACCACCACCGGTACGTGGCATCCATTGCGTACGAGCTCTTGCTGTAAATCATATGCAGAGTTCTCGTATATCTCAAAAATGACCAATTTTTGCGGCGTATACTTGACGATTTGGCGACATAATTCTGAGCCGATGGAACCGCCGCCGCCGGTCACCATAACGACTCGGTTCGCCAAATATTCGCGAATCTCATTAGTATAAATCTCATTTGGCGCTCGCGTCAGTAAATCCGTGATGTCGATGTCCTTAACATCCGAAACTTGTCGCTCGTCCACAATCTCTTTGAAGCTCGGCACCGTCTTGATGGCGGCGCTCGTCTGCGTGCAAAGCCGAATGATTTGGTGACGATCTGCCTCACTTGCGCTCGGTATACACAACACAATCAAATCAATCTTGTGCGTCTCCACGAGTTCCGGAATTCGGTGCCGATCGCCTGCAACTCGAATACCTCGCACCGTTTTGCCTACTTTCGTCGGATCATCATCGACAACAATGATGGCACGCATTCTGAGATCCGGGTTCTCGCTGATCTGACGAATCAACATGGACCCGGTCTCGCCGGCACCGACCACCAGCGTTCTTCGCCATGAACCCGAAAACGCCAATCCGGCTTGCATTCGTCGCAATACACGATAGGCCACACGAATAGCGCCAGAGAATAAGAACACTAAGATCGCCCCCGAAAAGTAAACGGTAATCGGAAGTCTCCACTCCATCAGTACGGTGATGACCGCGCCGAGCCCGGTGGCAACCAGCGACGCTAAAGCGATGCGCAGCAGTTCATCTATTCCGGTCGTACGCCACACGGTGCGATATAAGCCCAGAAGGGAGAAGATTAATATGACGGTAGCTAGCATGACCATCGTTGCCGTTACAAATTTGGGTAAACTGTCCATCGGGATTCTTGCCCCGAATCGAAGAATCAAGGAGAATGCGTAAGCTATAATGACGCCGATCGCATCCGCAACATAGGCGAGAATTTGAACCATACCTTGACGCAATGAGCTGATTTTTCGAATAGCGGCGGCTTCATCAGATTCGACTATTGTTTTTGAATTCACTATTATCTCTCCATCAATCTGTGAATTAAATTGACTCCATACTATCTAAACACTGGTTTCGCAAATTTTCAATATTATCAATCAATTTTATGATATCGCTTTTTTTATAATACTGAAGCGAAAAATAAAATTGTATATAATTCGTAATCTTTTCGAAAAACTGTTGCGTGATGAGAGTGCTTTTTGAGATGATATTGCGTCGATCTACGGAGTCTGCTAACCTTAAATCAAGAACAAACACATCCATCGCGCGCACTCTACTTTAACGGCGGCGAATGCCTTTACGATTCGTTTCCCGGAGAATAAGTATGTATTTGCCGATCATCAGTGATACTGATAAACCCTTATTCTTACAACTCTATCAAGCCATTGCCGATGATTGCTTGAGCGGACGATTGCTCGCCGGCGACAAATTGCCTTCTCGCCGCAAATTAGCAAGAGAGCTCCGTATTTCGGTCAACACCGTAGACAGTG
>JAAYBI010000056.1 GCA_012718915.1 Clostridiaceae bacterium | reverse complement strand
CGGATTGACCGGAACATTTTGACCCTCGACAGGGTCCGGCTCCGGATTGACCTTCAAATCATCCGATTGAGATGTTCCGTCAATCGAGACTGATTCTAAGTTATCATTCTCAGTTGACAGAGGACGCGCAGAACCTTGTTCCGGATCAAGCTCGGCCATCGGCTCCATTTCGATCACATCCTCTTGGATCGCATCGCTATGAGATTCAGCGTATAATTCGGACATATCGACATTCTCGGATTGAGGAGCCGAATGATCCGGTGACTGATTGCGTTTATTTTTACGAATCACCTTATTCCTCCACTTCTCTACCGAGTCTAAACTCCGCGACGAACAAGACACCGACGATGGCAATCATCGCTAAAGCCATAATAACCGCTGCGGCAGTCAAACGCTGGTAATCCAAGTTTCTGAAAGAGTTGTTAACGTAGTGCTGCAACATATATAAGACGTCATAAGGATAGTCTCCGGTCAGCAGATATACTTCACGGAAAATTTTGAAGGAACTAATCAGAGACATGATTCCGACAAAGAAAATCGTCGGATACAAATACACCAGCTTGATGCTGAAGAACTTTCGAACACTCCCGGCACCATCGATTGTTGCCGACTCCAGAAGTTCTCCGGGAACATTATTGAGCGCGGCCAAAAACAAGACGATGTTGTAGCCGAGGGTCTTCCATAAAAACAGGAGCATAACCACAAACCGACTCCAGTCCGACTTCATCCAGTCGGTTTTAGGACCGCCGAAAGCCATGACGTAAGTATTAAGCGTCCCGTTAAAACTAAACATGACCTGCCAGACCAAAACGACCGACGCCACAGGAACCATCATGGGATTAAGAAGAATGCTTCGAAAGACGCTTCGACCCGGAAGCCGGGTATTGAGGATCAGCGCAAACACAAGCGCTATAAGAACGGCAAGCGGCACAGCAATTCCTGAAAATGTCAGCGTGTTCTTGCTCGCGGTCTGAAAAGCGATATTGTTAAGCACCTGATCGTAATTAGCTAATCCGACAAACTCAGAATTTGTCGCACTTTTTTGGAAAGAGTGAACCAAAATAATCAGGAGAGGAACAAAGAAAAAGGTCATGACGCCGAGAAAACTAGGTGCCAAATACGAAGAAAACAAAATGTTTTCTTTAATTCTTCTTAAGCGCTTGGATTTCTTCTTCTGCGCTTTGCGCTGCGTATTATCAGGCAACGTCACTTTGATTTCTTGTGTCGATTCCATCGAGTACCTCGTTGTTATACCTCACATCTTCGCAGAGTCAGGCATCCGGCCCAACTCTGCGAAAACGCGACAGTATTGAAATTATAAATCTTAGGAACGTTCGCTCAATATGGTTTTGACTCGGTTGTCAAGTATAGCGGCAACGTCTTGAGCTGTTTTTTGACCCGAGAAGAATGCAGGAGCCTCTTCATTGATGATCCCCAAAATCTGCTCGTCGATCTGACCCCGAACGGTCGCATTGGCAACAATCTCGCGATAAAATTCGATGTCTTCATCCGTCAGTTCGTAGCTGCCCATCCCGTAGTAGAACTCACCGTTGTTCATATCCTCTGCTTGTTTCTTGACAAGTTCAATTTGCTTTTCAAAAGATGAGATACGAACCGGGATGCCATAACCGTTTTTCGCATAACTATCCTGATAGTCAGCGCCAACCATGCTCTTGATAAAGCGCCAAGCACCATCTTGACTACCCGAAGTGGATACTATCGAAAAAGTACCGGAAGAAGAACACATCAAGCCGGATTTTTCTTCAGAAGGATATCCGACGAAAGTCACAGGTTCCGCAAAATAAGATTTGCTTTCTGCAACCCCCATCGGAGAAAACACATAAGCGTCCTGTAAAGCGAGCTTCCCTGAGCTCATCAATGCATATTCGTCAACGTAATTCTCATCACTGTACAACTCGTCCTGCGTCAATGGCGTACCCAATTGTTTGGCTAACTCCAGAATGCCGTAGAACTCTTCGTTGCTGAAATTAGCCTGAGACTTATCATAGTCTAAAAACTTGCCGAGAGAAGCATTCAGTAAACTCGACAGCATGTCCTTTTGAGTACGATTGGCAAAAACCACCGTATCAGAAGATAAACCGTCAACAAACTGATTAAATTCTTCAAATGTCCATCCCGAACGACTGCCAATCAAGCGTTCCGGCCCGACCCACCCGGTCATATAAAATCCGGTCGGCATCTCATATAGCTTGCCGTTAACCTCGTAAGCAGACAAAATGTTCGGCAGAAAATCTTCTTTTGCAAAATCGGCATCGTCTTTTGCAATATCGTAAAAGTCAACCAATAAGCCCTTCGCAACATATCTGTCCATGTTTGCGGAGTAGTATGAAGAATAAAGAATATCCGGGCCATCTCCGTTAACAATATCGAGGTATATCTTTTGATTCAAGTCGTTCAGCGCTTTGAGGTATCCGTCTTCATCTTCAGACATAACCAGACTCATATCCAGACGATCCGAATAATCCTGAATTTCAATTCTGTACTTCTCGTCCACTTTATTAAATTCGAGAATTTGTTTTGCCAAAGCGTCATCATAGCCAATGTCCAGTCCGCCGAGTGTCATTATGGTCTTGCCTGCGTGTGGATTTTTAGCTTCTCGAGTGAGAACGGTCAAGGTCAACGGCTCAATCTCTGCATCCAGATCTGGCACGCCGCCGTAGTAACTCATCGGGCCATAATAATACAATTCTGAAAGTAAGATCTTGTCCTTGCTCACAGGAAGCATCGAAGACTGTGAAGCTGTAGTAATACTGATATCCGTATCATTCCATGACATGATTTGTTCTTCTTTTCCCGTTGTCAAGTCATACGAATATACACCACTGGGCTTATTAATAAACAGGCCATTATCCGTAATAACAGGCGTATAGAACAAGAGATTCGGAGCATCAATCTTTGCGCCAAATTTCTGAGCTTCAAAATCGACTTTGTACACGCCGACCTTTTCAGAATAAATAGACACATACAATTCACCGTTAATCGGATAAATACCTTGAATGTATGGATAGTCTCCTTCCGGCTTGATGTCGAAAAGGAACTTACCGGTCAAGTCATAGACGCCCAGCACAGAGCCGTTTTGTCCGTCTTTTTGAGCGACGATATGCCCATTACCATCCATTATGGCAGAATAAATATATTCGTTTTCTTTATTTTCAATCGTAATATCTTCACCAACAGGATTGCCGTCTTTATCAATCGTCTTCAATAATAATGAACTCTTGTAAGTGTTGTTCGTATACTCACTCTGATCAAAACACAAGAGCAAATTGCCTTTGCCATCCTTGGTCATACTTGTAAAGTAGGCATTCGGATCATTCATCATATCGGATATGTCTATTTCGCTGAGCTTGTTGCCGTCATAATCGAAAAAGACAAGAATCTTCTTCTGATACTGAGACCAGTCATCCTCATAATATTCATCTTCATAATAGTCCTCGAAGTCTTCCTCGGACATACCATCATCTATGATCTCTTCATCTGTTCCCTCTTCGGATAAGCCATCATCAATGATTTCTTCATCTGTTCCCTCTTCGACATCCTCGTCGCCCTCTTGATCAGCCGCAACATCGGTGTCTTCGTTATCGATATCCGTTGTCTCAGGCGAATTGATGATTTCCATATCCACCATTTCACCGTCGATTTCTACGGACTTCGTAATCACGTCACCGCTGTACATCATTTCGATGCCCGAACCCAGATAAATATCCATCACCACCGCAAACTTATCGCCCAAATCCACCATGTTCGTGATACTGACTTGGTCTGATGTACTTTCCGGCTGGTAAAGAACTACAGTTTTAGCAGAAAAATAAGGATCGTCCTCTGAGATCTTCACGACCTTGCCTTTTTTCCCGCTGTTACACGCTGCTACAGAAAATAACATGCCGGAAACTAAAAGCATCGACATAACTCTGGCAAATTTCTTTTTCATCATTTTCTCTCCATTTCGTTTGCTTGATCCATAATTGCTCATCATCGGGACTAAATATACCTTAATATAATTATCAAATTATGACACAACAATGTAATTATATCGTCAAATGCCAGAAAAGTTTAGGCAATACTTAGGCAAAGATCAGACGATTGAAATAATCAAAACGTTGCAAAAAAATGAAATCCGGTACATCATCCCAAAAATCTTTTCTCATCATACGCGAACATGCCGCGGTAAATAAATAGAGTTTTTCCAGGATTAAGAGCTTATTAAGAATATCTTAATCTGTCTTCTGATTATAGACGCTTCTCTTATCGGTGCTTGCGACCGCACAGTATGAGTATCTTCGTCACTGAGCCAGAGATGGGAGTAATCTCCTTTCGGTGCTTGCGACCGCACAATATGTCCTTGTGGGGGTGTTGCAGTCAAAATCCCGGACAAATAGAAGCCGGATCTCGGGAGGGCACGGTGGGTGGTAACGGAGTGCGGGCGTGGCAAGGTGGCGGGGCGGCGAAGTGGCGCGAAACGTTTCACTTTAGGAGATTACAGACTAAATCACCAAAAAATTCCCATTTCGTATGTATTAGAGTGTGAAGAAGAATCTGTTCAGAAGCACAAATACATACGAAACTGCAAAAACCAGACATTTCGTATGTATTAGACTACGAAAAAGTAGCAGAATTGATATAAAAATACATACGAAACAGAGCTCTTGTTACAGTTTCGTATGTATTAGAGTGTAGCAAAACGTTTCGCGATAGCCTGATTAACAATGATGATGCATGCAAAACCAAATTTGGCAGTCCGGTCGCTTTGAGCATCTGTTTCCTTGAGATTTACCGCCAAATTCGAATGTATTGAAACTTTTGGCGGTAATCTGCAACTTTCACAAGACGAACCGAAGCCACGAGGTGCATCATTTACCGCCAAATTTCTGAGAATCGTCTGTATTGGCGGTATTTACAAATTTTCACCTGTTCCCGATGCAACGATTTTCTCAATACTTACCGCCAAATTCGGATGTTTTGAAACTTTTGGCGGTAAAGCCTTTTTCGCGATAAGTTCATTTTGTCCCAATTGCTTTGACCACCGGATTCCTTGAGCTTGACCGGCAAATTTTGAATTGGAGTGCCAACGAATTGACTCACATATACTTTGATGCGGATGGAGTTGGCTGGTCTATGATACGAAACGAACGACGGGACTCGACGCACCTACTCAAACGCGCGTTTTGTAGTTTGATGGTTAAAGGCCGGACTTGCCTTTTTTCTTTGATTTTGGAGGAGCCTGGTATATAATTCACACTGACATTGCAAACTGATTTGTATAAATGCTTTTCGGATAATCCGACCACTTGGAGGCTTTATGATTCGACTGATTGCTTCAGATATGGATGGGACATTGTTAACGCCGGAACACCGGCTTCCCAAGGACTTTGAGGACATATTGGCACGTATGACAGATCTCGGCATTTTTTTTGCGGCCGCGAGTGGCAGGCAGTATGTCAACTTGGTCGATTGCTTTCCGAATCATCTCGATCAGATCGTGCTTGTTTCCAACAATGGTGCTTTGGTTCGAAAAGGTGACGAGACCATTCATGTCACTGCGATGATCGAGGCGGACCGACATATAATTGAGCCGATCGGACGTCGATTGAAGCACGGCATATTCATCGCCCAAGGCATCCATGGTGCCTATGTCGAGCAACCCAAAGACCGAGACATTGATGATTATATGTCTGCCATGCCCTCTTTTTTTACGAAAATTCGAACCGTTGAGAGTTTTGATCTTGTCGATGACACGTTGCTCAACTTCTCGGTCTGTGACTTCCGAGGGACTCAGGAGCACGTGCTGCCGTTTTTTATGCCTCTTGCTGATCGCTATACGGTCCGACTGTCCGGAGACAGTTGGCTGGATATTTCACTTCCCGAGAGTAATAAAGGAGAAGCGATCCAGGCGCTCCAAAGTTATTTGGGGATAACCTATGATGAGACCGCAGCTTTCGGTGATTTTTTGAATGATGCTGAGATGCTGGATCATGCGAAGTATAGTTTTGCGATGGAAAACGCGCATCCGGATCTTGTGAAGCATGCTCGTTTTCGTGCACCTTCGAACAGAGATCACGGCGTCGTTAAAACGATTCTTCATATGCTGGACCATCCGCAAGATTATTCATGATTTGAAATGGGTTTCAATGATCCGGTTGTTGCAATCTCCTGAAGTGCAATCATTTTTCGAAAAGAAATGACAGTCTCGCTGACAAAAATATATCGTTTTCAAACAATTCCATTCCAATCGAGGGCTTTCGACTTTTATTGAATTTGCAAAAGTGATAATGTAATTAATATGTTTATAGAGGGCTATACGCTTTAGTCGTCCGCCATCCACATTTTGCAGGGAGGATTTCATGTTTACCATCGTCAAAAAGAGAGTCCTAAACGAAGCCGTCACATTGATGGAGGTCCATGCCCCATTTATTGCCAGGAAGGCCAAAGCCGGCCAGTTTATTATTTTTCGGGTTGATGAATTCGGAGAGCGTGTTCCCTTGACTATTGCAGATTATGATCGCGAAAAGGGTACTGTGACTATTATTTTTCAAGCGGTCGGAAAATCGACCAAGTTGCTTGCCCAAAAGGTTGAGGGCGATGACATTCTGGATTTTGTCGGTCCTCTCGGAAAAGCGACGGATCTGGATGGATATAAGCGGGCTTGCGTTGTGGGCGGTGGTGTCGGATGCGCGATTGCCTACCCTTCTGCTAAGGCCCTTCACGATTTGGGCGCACAAGTGGATGTGATCGCCGGTTTCCGCAATAAAGATATTGTCATTCTCGAGGATGAGATGAAGGCCATTTCCGACAACCTTTTCATAGCGACCGATGATGGTTCCTATGGGCAAAAGGGTTTCGTTACTGATGTTTTAAGATCCCGGATTGAGGGCGGCGCCAATTATGATTTGGTTATTGCTATCGGCCCGGTTATCATGATGAAGATGATTGCGCTTTTGACGCGCGAGTACAATATCAAGACGATTGTCAGCCTCAATCCGATTATGATTGACGGCACCGGTATGTGCGGCGGTTGCCGCGTCACCGTCGGCGGACAGACGCGCTTCGCATGCGTGGACGGACCGGATTTTGACGGTCATCTCGTCGATTTTGATGAGCTCATGAAGCGCAATACTTTTTATCGCAAGCAAGAACAGGAAGACAGCAATCATATTTGCCGACTGAACCTCAAGGAGAATGAAGATGCCTAATATGTCTCTTTCAAAAATTCCTATGCCGGAGCAGGATCCGAATATTCGCAATCGTAATTTTTCTGAAGTAACACTGGGATATACGGCCGAGATGGCACAAGAAGAGGCCACCCGCTGTCTGAACTGTAAGCATAAGCCCTGTGTGGATGGTTGTCCGGTTAATGTTCGTATTCCCGAGTTTATACAAAAAGTAGTCGATGGTGATTTCGAAGAGGCATATCAAATTATCCTCAGCACTAACTGTTTACCCGCTGTTTGCGGCCGCGTTTGTCCGCAGGAGAATCAGTGTGAGGCGAAGTGTGTCAGAGCCATAAAAGGTGAGTCCGTAGCCATCGGGCGTTTGGAGCGATTTGTAGCGGATTATCATATGCAGAACAGTGTCTCTCTTGTTGAAAAACCGGTCTCGAACGGGCACAAAGTTGCCGTCATCGGTTCCGGTCCTGCCGGGCTCTCATGCGCGGGGGATCTTTCGGGGCGCGGCTACGAAGTGACGATATTCGAAGCTTTTCACAAGGCCGGCGGCGTTCTGGTCTATGGTATTCCCGAGTTCAGACTTCCCAAGGCAATTGTCCAGAAAGAAATTGATAATTTAAAGGCACAGGGTGTCGAAGTCATGACCAATATGGTCATCGGCAAAATTTTGTCGATTGAAGAGCTTTTCGAAATGGGCTACGAGTCCGTGTTTATCTCCTCCGGAGCCGGACTGCCGTCGTTTATGAACATTCCCGGTGAGTCTTTGATTGGGGTCTATTCCGCCAACGAGTTTCTGACACGCTCGAATCTCATGAAGGCGTTTGACAACCAGTATGATACGCCGATTCGCAACAGCAAGCGTGTTGCGGTCATCGGAGGCGGCAATGTCGCTATGGACGCGGCCAGAACCGCGAAAAGACTGGGCGCCGAAGACGTGTATATCGTCTACCGCCGTTCCGAGCACGAGATGCCGGCCCGTCTGGAAGAGGTCCACCACGCCAAGGACGAGGGCATTATTTTTAAGAACCTCTGCTCGCCTACCATGATCGCCGGCAATGACGACGGTCAAGTTTGTTCGATCGAGTTGGTCGAAATGGAGCTCGGCGAACCCGATGAATCCGGCCGCCGCCGCCCGATTGTGAAGATTGGCTCGGAGAATCGTCTGGAAGTTGACACGGTCGTCATGGCCATCGGTACATCGCCGAATCCCTTGATCCGATCGACCACCAAGGGTCTTGAGACCAACAAGCGTGGCTGCTTTGTGGTCGACGAAAAAATGGCAACATCCATTCCGGGTGTTTATGCGGGCGGCGACGCAGTCACCGGTGCCGCTACCGTTATTCTGGCGATGGGTGCCGGCAAAATTGCCGCAGAGTCCATTGATGAATACATAAAGAGCCGCTATACCAATGGATAATATTGTTATTTTAGACGGATACACCATCAACCCCGGCGATTTGTCCTGGTCTGGTCTGGATGCTTTCGGCAAGGTCCAAATCTATGACTATACCGCTCCGGAACAAGTGGACGAACGCATTAGTGATGCACAGATTATTTTGTCGAGCAAAGTGGTATTTGATGAGGCACGCTTTGAGCGGCATCCTCAGATTCGATATATTGGCGCACTGGCAACCGGTTACAATGTTATTGATGTCGAATCTGCACGTTTACACGGTGTCACCGTCACGAACATTCCGGAATATGCGACGATGGCCACTGCACAGATGACCATTGCATTACTTCTTGAATTGAGTAACCACGTCGGCCATCACAACCGCCTGGTTCATGAGGGTCGTTGGTCCCAAACGGAGCACTTTTGCTTTTGGGACAAACCTTTGAGCGAATTATCCGGCAAGACCATCGGTCTTTTTGGCTTCGGGCGTATCGCGAGGCAAACCGCACGAGTCTGCCTTGCGCTCGGCATGCGTGTCATCGCTCATTCCAGAAGAGCGATCATTGACTTACCTGATGATTTGAAGCTTGTCGAATCGGTATCCTTCGAAGATCTGCTCAAAATATCGGACTTTCTGTCTTTTCACTGCCCGTTGACGGACGAGACGCGCGGCATCGTCAATGCC
Source organism: Clostridiaceae bacterium (assembly GCA_012718915.1). GTDB lineage: Bacteria > Bacillota > Clostridia > Saccharofermentanales > Saccharofermentanaceae > DUPM01. Next base: position 9,875 of record JAAYBI010000056.1, on the reverse strand, counting down.
GAGTCTATCAGCATGATGAAGGACGGCATATACCTCATTAATACCTCGCGCGGCCCGATCTTGAATGAAGCAGCCGTCTATGACGCCCTGTGCTCGGGGAAGATCGCCGGTGTAGCTGTCGACGTCTTGTCGACCGAACCGCCGCCTGAGAACCACATCCTTTACAATGCGCCGAACTGCATCATTACGCCGCACATCGCATGGGCTCCGATGGAGACTCGAAGACGATTAATCGATACTGCAATAGATAATTTGGCTGCATACCTGTCCGGAAATCCGGTTCATGTGGTATCTTAGGCAGAATTCCTAGGAGATCTTTTCATGATAGACGCCATTCGAATCCTTTAAGCCCTATGGGCGAATCACCGTATTTATATTATCTATGTTTCCGATTGTCGAGCTTCGCGGCGCAATGGTCTCCGCCATCACCTACGGTGTCTTTGGTAGAGTGTCTCTTATGCTCTGATGGTCTCCGATAAATCAATGAATATACGACGAAGGCGGTTTGCTTACTTGAAGCAAACCGCCTTCGTCATGCGTACCCCCGTACAAATGCCGGTCCGATAAATAGAAATCCAATATCAGACACTATGTTGAAATGATAATATCTCCGCCATGATAAATCAAGCATTTGCGGCAGAATTGTGGCAATCGCAAGATTTTTTATGGCTATCAGGTAATCCGCCGGTTAAATCAAACGGTCAGAGAACAAATGCTTTTCAGCATTTTTACAGTTCTGACATGACTGCCTTGTCCGAAAAGGATAGCATCATATTGTCCACTCAATTTATTGATAAGGAGTCGCTTATGAAAGCATTATTTATCGGAGGTACCGGCACCATCAGCATGTCGATTACCAAACTCCTAGCCCGAAGCGGATGGGATTTGACGCTGATTAATCGAGGTAACCACAACGAGAATCTCCCGTCCGAAGTACACCAAATCACCGCTGACATCAACGACGAGTTGACCGTATCCAAGCTTCTTGACGGACAGTATTTCGATGTGGTAGCAGATTTTATTGCCTTTGTCCCCGAGCAAGTCGAACGTGACATCCGATTATTTCGGGATCGCTGTGATCAATACATTTTCATCAGTTCTGCCTCCGCCTATCAGAAACCGCTTTCCCATTACTTAATTACGGAGAGCACTCCGCTTCATAACCCGCACTGGGCTTATTCACGGGCAAAGATCGCATGCGAAGAACTTCTGGTTCAAGCATATCGCGAAACCGGTTTTAATATGACCATCGTTCGTCCGAGTCACACATATGCCGACGGTTCTATTCCCCTTTCTTTTCACGGGCCCAACGGCGTATTCACCGAATTAATGCGCATGAAGGAAGGCAAGCCCATCATTGTTCACGGGGATGGCAATACACTCTGGACCGTGACGCACAGCACCGATTTTGCCAAAGGCTTTGTCGGCTTGATGGGCAACATCCACGCCTATGGCCAAGCGGTGCACATCACTTCCGATGAGAGTCTGACATGGAATCAGATATACGAATCAATCGGACGAGCCATGAATGTCAAGCCTAATATTATACACGTCTCTACGGACATGCTTGTTCGGCTGGACCCGTCTCTGGACGGGCCGCTCAACGGAGATAAAGCTCACAGCGTCGTTTTCGATAACAGCAAGATTAAGTCTCTGGTCCCGGGCTATTGCGCTACGGTTCGCTTTGACCAAGGTATCCGTCAGTCGATAGACGCCCTTTTCGAGCGACCGGAGCTCCAGATTTTCGATGAGGATTGGAATGACTTTTTGGAAAAGGTTCTGGCTCTTTATAACAGATAGCCGCTCCTGCCGGAGGACTTGGCAGTGAGAGACTTTATTAGTGATAAATCGTATTAGTGATAGACTTAATAGCGATAGAATAGGTTAGCGATAGACAAAATTTTTGGATTATTATATGCCGTGAGACGTTCTTAACGAAGCGCTTCACGGCATTCACTTTTCAAGGCGGAAGGATTGAAATGTTCTCCATGACATATATTGCTATTCGGACAAGGACATCAATACGCTATATGTCGGGATCAATTAAACGGATCAGGTCATCAATCGATATCGCGAGTCGTCCTAAATTGGACAAAGATCGCCACGGCAGCGATGGCCACAAAAATCAACGTTGAGATAGCAACATTTTCGGGTCCGACGGACAGACCTTTTACAAGCGTATCTGCGCTGAAATCGACCGTCTCAAGACTCTCCAGAAATTGACATAAAGCCTGCGAGAGTAAGGTTGCACCAAAAATTGAAGTAACCACAATGATCGCCGGCTTCTGCATCAGACAAACAATAAATCCGACAATGGCTCCGACCACCAACGCAATCCCGAGCACGACCATCATTTTTTGTATTTCAGTCGTTCCGGGAATCTTTTCATACATCTCGGCAATTAACTCGGACACCGTTCCTTTATCCCCGACCGCGATCTCTCCGACCATGGATCCTTGAGTAGCGGCTCGATGACCGGTCATAGCAAATTTTAGAAATGCCGAAACACTGACACCGCCGGCCATGATAATCAGAAAATACTTCATCAGCACGTATGCGGTCGCCAGAGCAGTCACATAAAAGAGCGCCGCCTTATACAATCGAAAAGAGACAAGCGAGAGAATCGCACCGCAAACCGCCATAAATATGTACAGCCACGCCGATCGATCCGAACCGATATCGGGCAGACTTTCCCACACAAAACTATAGAGATAAGAGCCCAATACGGCACCGATTACAAAGCCGGCGACAGCCATCGACAACTTAAACGACCGATACCCCATAAACGCCAATAATGCGCCACTGATAATAGTCAAGACTAAAGCAAATGTAAGCATTTCTTCCTATGTCTCCTCTATATCGAATTTTCAAATATGTATTTGGTTAAAGTCATTATATCAGAGAGTGTCTTTGATCGTGACAAAAAACGACCCGGTATTATCCGGAGACACAGAAATCCAATCGTAGTTTTCGGGAATCCATAAACTCGGACCCTCTTGTCGACTGACAAGATACGAGTCAATCCGATAGTATCGGTCGAACTCAAACCGGTCGAAATATTCTTCCAACGTGATCCGATGATCCGAAATATAAAGCGAATGCGGGAAGCCGACATAACGAATATGCCACGGCTCATACGAAAAACCGGTCAAGCCCTCTTTGCCTTCCGGATATCGAATAATAAACCCAAAATCAGCACAATTTTTTTGCACGAATTTCCCGACCGGAGAATCCAAAAAGCCCGGTCCGGCAAACTGATATGCATACACATCAAGAGCCAGGCCGGTATGATGCTCACTCTCCCCGGGCGGCGCCGCCACTTCCGGATCCTCTTTGAAAAGCTGGTCTTGCTCTTCAAAAGAACGAACCGAAGACATGACAAACATTTTTTCGCCGCACGCGTCCAGAACCGCTGCGCTAAATTTCGAATAGTCCGAAACAATTGCCCGATTCATTGGCACATCGGTATCTTTGTAATAAATAATATCGAATGAGTCCTCTTTTCCCACCTTGTTGGTTTTGTTCACTAAAAGCATTGACTCATTGAAGCCGAACAAGTCCGGGTTCGCGTATACCTCATCGATTGAGACTTCTTTCAGACTCAGTGATCCAGAGTCGAGCGCCTCCATTCCGATTGAAGGCTTTCGAAAGTATCGCTCATAAAAATCCCCGGCGGCCTCCGCGAGCGGTTGGCGAAAAATCAGCAGCGCAATAACGACAAGCAAGATGCTTAGCAGGATAATAGTTTTTCGTAAAGACCAATTCACTTTCATTCTCATAAATGCAAGGATATCAGAAATATAGGATTGTGGGAAACTCCGATGCTTTTTCGCGAAACGTTTTTCGGTGCTCCATTACGGTTGCCTCCTCGCGAAACGTTTTGCGGTGCTCCATTACGGTTGCTTTTTCGCGAAACGTTTTGCGGTACTCCATTACCGCCAAAATATTGATAATTCTCGAATTTGGCGGTATTTTCTGCGTTATGCATCGGCCGAGTCGCCGTAAAAAACCTGAATTTGCAAAATTCTCTTCAAAACTCTCCATTAGTCGAGGTATTTCGCTATTAGTTGGGAGATTCTATGTCAAAAAGCAGTTCATTTACCGCCAAATTTTCCGAAATACGATTCTTTGGCGGTATCGGCATTTTTTACCTGCATAAAATGCGAATATTTATACATGAATCGTGCATAATCCGTCGATAAGCGGTATTTTCATTAACAAGACGCAACCATTTTGGATATATGCAAACAGGGCAGACGTATCAAAGTCGGCACGCCTCTATCTCTCCCCGGGCTTCATTTTGGATATATGCAAACAGGGCAGACGTATCAACGTCGGCACGCTTCTATCTCTCCCCGGCTCCCTGCACTCTTTCAAGCCACTGCTCCGTAATGCACCGCACTTCATCGTAACTTTCGGCCGACATGGCAGCGGCTTTGTATTCGGAAGCGAATCGCTGGCCTTTGAAATAGTAAGCAATCTGCGAACGCATCTCCTTACATGCTTGAATTTCTCCGATGCGAGAGATCAATCCTGCCAAATGCTCCAGCATGACCGAGACTCGCTCTTCCGGAGTTGGCACGAATACAGCCGACTCACGACCATCCAAAAATGCTCGAATCTGAGAGAATATAAAGGGATTGCCTTGAGCCGCGCGGCCGACGGCCACGCCTTCGACTCCTGTAAGTTCCATCATCGCCTTGGCGGAGGTTCCGTCGGTGACGTCACCGTTGCCGATTAGGGGGATTCCCGTATGCGCGATGGCGCTTTTGACTGAGGCGATGCAATTCCAGTCCGCTTTGCCATGGTACATCTGATCTCTGGTCCGCGCGTGCAGCGTCAGAACCTTTGCGCCTGAGTCGATGCACATTTTCGCAAAGCCCACTGTATCGGATTGGGATTCGTCCCAGCCTTTTCGAAATTTTACCGATACGGGCTTTTGATAAGGTTCACAAGCACGTACGGTCGCCTCGATAATGTGAGAGGCCAGCAACTTGTTTTTCATCAAGGCGGACCCAGCTCCGGTCTTGACGACTTTGGGCACGGGGCAACCCATATTGATGTCAATTGACATCGCACCGGCTAGTCTGGGATCTTCGAAAATGATCGGAACCGCTCGCGAAAAGTCCTCCGGATCATATCCGAACAGTTGGATTGCGCAAGGTCCGCCGACGAGCGGATCCTGCTCTAAATACCGGAAACTGGGCTCGACGCTTTGCTTATATGCAATCCCCCTGGCACTGACCAACTCCGTTGTCGAATAATCCGCACCATATCGATGGCAGATGTTTCGAAAAGCGACGCTGCTCGTGCCGGCCATCGGGGCAAGAGAAACGCTTATGCTCTTGAATAGAGCGAATTCCTTCGATTCGGCATTTTTACTTTCCATAACAAAGATTATACCTATCCTGACTTGTTTTCGTATATTTTATCGTTGATAATAGAAAAAAACATCGCCGGACATCAAGAGGTAATATGCTCGTTAAAATTCAAAGCATTGACTATCGGTTCATCGACTGGATACAGACTCACTTGAGACACCCGATTTTGGACGCGCTGATGCGCTTTATGTCTCTAATTGGCAATTGTGGAGCGATTTGGGTACTTACTGCATCGGCTTTACTCTTGAGCGGCATCGGAAAGCATGCCGCCTTTTGTGTGATGTGTGCATTGGCCGTTAATGTTTTATTGGTTAATCTATTTCTGAAGCGTGTCGCGAGGCGCCCCAGACCTTTCGCGAACAGAGAAGATCGAGACCCTTTGATACTTGCGCCCAGAGACTTCTCTTTCCCTTCCGGACATACGTTTTCTTCGTTTGCGGCGTCAACCGTAATATACATGTTTTTCCCTCAGCTAGGTGTCTTTGCCTTGGTTGTTGCATTTTTGATTTCGTTTTCGAGACTTTATCTCTATGTGCATTTTGTTACGGATGTATTGATCAGCATTATTCTCGGTGTCCTTACGGGGTATGCCGTCTGTCGCATCTATTTCGACATTTTTCTGGATGTCGTGGTCGAGTCTTCCAGTCGGATGTAATCCGTCTGAGCCATAGCGGTCAAGCCGAACCTCTCGAAGCTTTTTCGCTTGTCAATCTTATCCCTCGTGGTATAATGAGAAACGCAAACGCGCTCTTCGGCGCGACATGTATGCTTCGGTCGTTCAATGGATAGGACAGCAGTTTCCGGTACTGCCGATACGGGTTCGACTCCTGTCCGAAGCACCAGAACCACATACCATCTTTGGCAATTATATTTGCTGAAGGTGGTATTTTTTTGCGTTAACTTGGAGCTTCTCCAGCTTTACAGCCTTTCGTATGGAAATATGTGATTTAATTTTTCTGTTGACAAACAGGTCGGTAAATTGTAGACTCGCATTAAGTCGGTAAAACACCGACCCGTATCAGGAGGTGCATTTTTATGAACAGCAAACCACAGCCCAATTACTATCTTACTGAGAGCGAACGCAAATTCGCTGACTTAATTTGGGATCATGAACCCATCAATTCCGGGGACTTGGCTCGTCTTTGCGCGGATCAATTCGGCTGGAAAAAATCGACGACATACACATTTATTAAGAAGCTGTGCAACCAACTTTTGTTCCAAAACAATGATGCCATCGTTACCTCCTTGGTCAGCAAAGAAGATTATACTCGCGTGCAAAGCGAGCAATTTGTCGAATCAAATTTCGGCGGGTCTCTCCCCCGATTTTTGGCCGCCTTTGCGCCTCGAAAAAAATACAGCGCGACCGAAATCGAAGAAATGATGAAAATTATTGCCGACTATCAGGAGGATAAATAATGGAAATGATTTTTATGCGCATTATCGACATGAGTCTTCTTTCGACTTACTGCGTCGCCGTTGTGCTTCTCATACGATTATTTCTCCGAAAATCCCCGAAAATTTTCTCATACCTCCTGTGGATCGCCGTTTTTGCACGCTTGGTCATACCGGTCACACCGGAGAGTCCGGTGAGTTTGGTGCCAAAAGCCATCGGTAATCAGAGCGTACAGACTTGGATCGATCGGGAGCCGTCCTCCCCCGTTGCGGAAGCACCTATTCTTTCCAATCAATTATCCGAAGAGTCCCTTATTAATCCGAACAGTGTGACGGTCCCGGACGCGCCCTCTGGCGCAATATCATGGACACCTACCGAAAGTGCCCTCACCCTGTCCCCGGAAATCACTTCAATATCTGTCCCGCAAATCCTATCATGGATTTGGGCAATCGGTATTATGACGCTGTTCATTTACAATCTGGGTACCTATATTTATTTGAAGCGAAAACTTCGATCGGCTGTTCATATCGAGGGCATTGTCTATGAAGTCGATTCTGTGACATCTCCCTTTTTGCTCGGATTTTTTCGCCCCAAAATATACTTACCCTCCGGATTGGATGACACCAATCGCGCATACATTTTGCGCCACGAGCAAGTCCACATTCAAAGATTGGACTACATATTTAAAGCAGTATTTTTCGCAATTACGTGCATTCATTGGTTTAATCCGCTGGTATGGCTCGCATTTGGGCTGATGAGCCGAGACATGGAAATGTCTTGTGACGAAAAAGTCATCCGCGAATTAGGCTACGAAATCAAGAAAAACTATTCGACATCTCTTCTTTCACTGGCAACCGGACGGAGTCTATTACACGCGACGCCGCTTGCATTCGGCGAGGGCAGCATCAAGGGTCGCATCAAAAATGTTCTGCAGTATAAGAAGCCGGCCATTTGGATTATTCTCGGTTCGGCATTTCTGGTCGGTCTAGTCGTGGTCGGCCTGATGCTCAACCCGCCAAAGCTCAAAAAAGCCGCCCCGACATCCAATTTGCCGACCGAGGAAACTGCTCCGACGACCTCGGATTCCACTTCTTCAACGGACGCAGCGGAACCTTCCGTATCGCAATCCGATGTTCCCGAGACTTCGCCAAGCATGATCAATGACACCCCAATTGTCTTGGACGAAAAGTATGACAATGCTTATATCAATATTGACGGAGAACCCATTAGTTTTCGCGACGTACTCTCAATGGGTGACTACCATCCATTTGAATACTTTTCGCCACTGGATTACCGCGCCACCACACCCGTCGATTTAAGCAATTTCGGAAATGTCGTGTCGAATTCGGGATATTTTTCTATATCATCACTTGCCAGTTATACAGACGACGCCTATATCTCAGCTTGGGAAGCCATCGGACCGGACGGAAAAGACAGCATTACTTGTCTCAATTTTCCGACCGAGGAAGCAGCCAATCTCGCCATTACCGAGTTCGCCGTCAATTATCACTATAATTACGTCAACAATAATCCGGACGAACTCGGAGCGCCCCTCGAAATAATTTCGACCGAATCTTCACTCATCATGTATGACGCAAGCAATTTTACCTCTGAGGGTTACTTCGTAATCCAATACCTGTCCGGTAACAGCGTGATACAAGCCAAAGTCTTCGTTGAAACGCAGAGATTACAACAGTTCTTCTACACCATGGATGACTTAGGCCTCGCTTTTCCCGGAATCGAACTCAACCGCAACGAAAACAGTTGGCCAGAGAAAGCGACTCTCGTGACGCCTGAAGTGTTCCTCGAATATTTTGACGAGTTCGGATACGATACACGCACAAATACCAATATAGAAGGATCATACCACGCGGAATCCGAAGATCTGATGTTCCAGGCCGATTACACCCTGTTGAGCGACATCGGGGTAATCGATTGGTACTATCTATGGAATGTGACCAGCGGTCTCAACCCCAATATTGATTATTTCAATACAGATACTTACGAGATGTTCGTTCTCGCTGATTCTCAAGAATACGTCGTTCAAGTATTCATCGAGGATATTCAAATCTCTGCATGGGCTACGCTCGCCGGTCTGTCAGAAGAAGACGCGGCCGCAAAACGCGAAGAAGTCGATACGGCTATTATGGCACTGTGTTTTTGAATGCACCGACTTGGCGGAGCCACGATTCCGGCGAATGGTGAGCCACCCGTTGAAAAAGTGAGTCAGCGCTCCTCCGTAGCAAGCCAGATCGATGCGAACGCGTCTGAGTACATTTGAGTAGGTTCACCGGCCTCCCGGCGCGCGCTTCTTTTCTTGGCGAGCCTACTCAATCCGCGTCTAAGTGCATTTGAGTAGGTTCGTCAGTCCTCCTGCGCGCGTTCCTTTTCTTTGCGAGCCTACTCAATCCGCGTCTGGGTGTATTTGAGTAGGTTCGCCGGCCTCCCGAAGCGCGTTTTTTATCCTTGGCGAGCCTACTCAATCAGCGACTAAGTGTATTTGAGTAGGCTCTCCTGCCTCCCGAAGCGTGTTTCTTATCATTAACAAGCCTACTCAATCAGCAACTGAGTGCATTTGAGTAGGTTCGAAAGTCCCCATGCGCGCGTTCATTTTCTTGGCGAGCCTACTCAATCCGCGTCTGAGTGTATTTGAGTAGGCTCGACAGTCCACCTGCGTGAATTTGATTCTTTATAGGAATTCTTTCTCCTTGGCTCTCACTCTCCGGAACGCTGATTCGATCGCCGGGTAGGTGGCTCTCACCTATCGGAACGCTGGCTCAATTTAGCATGGATTACTCAGTGTTATTCAGAATGAAGAAATTTTGAATGTAACTTTACTTGCATCCGCCAGTTCTTGGGACACTAAGTAATTACGACACACCATCAAAACAACAGCGACAAAAAAAGCGGCATGCTCGCCGCTTTTTTCGTATTTAACAAACCGACGGACCCGTCGTTCACGATTTATATTCCTTCGCGACTTGACATTCTCAAACAATCGTACAGTTGTCGAGGGAAGATTCGACCGTTCGCGATCTGACATCCTCACATAGCCGTCGCGCGCAATTTTACACCGACATCTCTTCGAATCCTTCAAGCTT
>JAAYBI010000055.1 GCA_012718915.1 Clostridiaceae bacterium | reverse complement strand
TTCTCTCATTCTCAATTCGCCTTCCCCTATACGACGTTTATCCGAACTGTGACATTAATATGCTTTTTAATCTGCTTATTTCGACATTTCTCCCCGTCACCGGTAAATTGGATGTGACGCGCAAAGTTCCTAAAATAAAGGATTTCAACGGTATTTATCGACGCATCCACACTATTGTCTCCACATGAAGTTTTTAGGCTATTTCACATTCTCGAGAAATCCACTAATAATGCTGTGTTTTAGGTGTTTGAATGTCTATCCTGTCCTCTCAATAATTTATTTTCGATTAGGCTATTCAATTTTTCACTTCTTAGAACTGTATTTTTTGCTTTTTCGCTTATTTCCTTCTTCGCCCTCAATAACATTGCTTCGGTGCTGTTTTTCGATCTGCACAGCTTGGAATGTTTCCTGAGATATTATAGGTGGATTGTTATTGTCTGCCCGATAATATGAATCGTGTTTTCCGTTATCCAGCAACCGCGAAGCGCCCATATATTTTTCATTGCTGAGCATTACGTCTATTGTTCTCTTGGGCCAAATCGACTTCCCGGTTGGGGACTTGATTTCCAGTCGTTTCAATTCCTTCACTATACCTATAACGCTCTTACCCTGAAGATAAAGGTCAAAAATCATGCGGACATTTTTTGCCTCTTTATCATCAATAATCAGATTACCATCCGCATCATTGATATATCCATAACATTTCCGGTTATATAGCTTTGAAGTACCTTGAGCGGCACGTTGTTTAATGCCCCATTTGATATTATCGCTGCGTGATTCATTCTCTGCCTGCGCAATTGATTCAATAATCGAAATCATCAAATCATTATCTGTATCAGCTGTATCAAGTACCTCCTGTTCAAATATAACTCGAACGCCGAAAATCCTTAGCTGATTCAACGCATCAAGAATCTCTACCGTATCCCTGCCAAATCTGCTGATGTTCTTTGTAAAAATAATTTCTATATCACGCGACTTGCAATCCTGCAACATACGAGAAAATTCTTTTCGGGAAGAACCTGTCTTGCTTGAAGCAATATCTATATACACATCTACTAATAACCATTTAGGATTAGCAGCTGTCAATCTTGTAAGTGCTGACACTTGGGCGGTAAGACTTTTCAACTGATCAACACTGTTTGTACTCACACGACAGTAAATGCCTACTCGCTTTTCGCGTTTTGGCGGTAATGGAGGTATAAAGTGTATTCTTTTATTGTTGTCCATGATAATACCTCCATGATTACAGGTGTATAAACTCGCTAGAATTTGTCGATCTATCTTATTTACGAAGGTTTTATGAGTTTCATGAAAGCATATTGTCGTTAATCCACCTGTCAGCCGCATATTCATAATAAAAACAGTAATAGCATGAAAATTCAAGTGTCTGATTAGCGTCATCACAAAAGTATGGGTTGATTGAGTTGACGCTACAATAAAACTAATATAAAATAATAATGATATACTACTAATCTTACCAATTTATTCTCTATAGTATTACATAAAAATTGAAGTGATGATGCTATTGCATAATAGAAGGTGTCTTTATGAAGAGATTGCTTATCTACGTTTTCCTTCTACCCATACTTGTCTTGTTTTCAGGGTGTAATGCTAAAGATGCAAACAAAGATCAAGATGTGGATCTTGATCTTTCTCCCTTTTCGATTTCTGAAATAAACCGCGATGTCCAGTTGTCTATTAAAGAAAGTGATATTAATACCGCACCAAAAGAAATCACATTAGTTTTTGAGAATCAGTCAGATATTGAATACTTATTTGGTGAAATTACATATCTTGATGTTAAAATCGAAGACGCTTGGTATTCGTTTCCTAATAAAGATAATGTAGCTTGGACAGCCTTAGCATATCCATTACCTCCACATAGCAGCAATGAATTAATTTTCCCTATCGATACGTATTTTGACAATATTGTGTCTGGTCAATATAGAATTATTAAAAAGCTAAGCATTTACGATGATCCGCAGAACTCATCATATATTATGGTCGAATTTGACATTGGCAATTCTGACTAAAAAACTTGCTTCATGTGAATAAATGATAAGGGAACTCTACGACAGTGATGTTGTAAATTTGTGTACTGTAAATTATTATGCCACTTTCATCCAACTCGCTCTCTCGACCCTCTTTTTTACAAAAAACATCTAATCTGCTCTGTCGCGAACGCAAGTTATCTATCCTGCTCTGTCATGAACAGATGTTATCTAATCCGACCACTCAACTATCATTTTACATCATCTTGGATATGTTTCCATGGACGGATTTTTTCGCAACTTTCAGCCAATGTCCAAAATTGCCGAAAATCCCCGATGCCCGAATATCAGGGCTTTTCAGGCTTTGGTCTGCTCTTCCCGTGACATCAATACAACCGTCTCAACATGTGATAGTTAGGTTATTTAGGGAACAAGTCCAATAACAGCGAAAACGCCTTATCTTACAGGCTTTTTCAAGCAGCGCCTAAAAACCCGACATCTAATCTATTGTTTCTCCTAAGTAGGCTATTTCGTTTCTTCGAGCAAAACGATATTCCGATTAATACCCATGGTCAACATGTTTCCATTTGCTGCCATTTGTTCTTACCAAAATCCACATCCAATTATCGTATGTGCTATTAGGATTTAAGGAACCGTCTCCACCTGATCCGTCTACATCAAAAGAAGACAATAAAACTATGACTTCATCCGCATCATTTCTATCTGCCCAATCTTGATAGTCCTTGGAAGTCTCGTCACCAGCATAATAGATTTCTTTTAATGTACAGCCCTTCCAATCTTTATCAAACTCTTTTTTGATAGTATCAATAGCAGACTTAATATCATCAGATGTATAAATCTCTGATTTTACATCTACCACATTGACATTCTTAACATTCCCACCACATGCACTCAAGCTAAAAATCATTACCACACATATAAGAAAGATGATTATTTTCTTCACGTTCGTTACCTCCATAAAATTCGTTATTTCTTTTTAGAACTATATTTCTTACTGCTGCGATGCGTACCATCGTCGTCAGTAATGATATTGCTTCGCTTCTTCTTTTCTTCCTGAACAGCCCTGAACTCGCTCTCCGTAATGATCGGCGGATGACATTCTTTCATTTGGAACTCATATTGCTGTGTAGCAGAATCCAAAAGAGTTACCGTGCCTGTGTACTTCTCATTTTCAAGAATCTTCTCTACAGAACGCTTGCTCCACGTTTCTTTACCGGTAGGGGAAGGAATACCTGCGTCTGATAGTTTCTTTATGATACCAAGCACGCTGGCGCCATCCAGATACCATCTAAAAATGTCCCGCACAACCTTAGCCTGTTCATTGTCAATTACAAGGTCCCCATCCTTATTCTTAGAGTAGCCGTACAGCTTTCGTTTGTAGAGTCCAGATGTTCCATTTGCAGCTTTCATGGCAAGTCCCATGCGGATATTTTCGCTTCGGCTCTCATTTTCAGCTTGAGCAAAAGACTCCATCACCGAAATCATAAGATTGCTGTCAACCTCATCGGTATCCAAATTTTCTTCTTCAAATATGATTCTGACTCCTGCTGTCTTCAATCGATTGATTGCTGATAATGTCTCTACAGTATCTCTACCAAATCGACTGATGCTTTTGGTAAGGACAACAGAGATATTGTGCGCTTCACATTCTCTAATCAATCGATCAAATTCTCTACGTGGAACTTCGCCTTTGGCAGACGCAATATCAATAAATACATCTGCCAGCCTCCATTGACTCATATTCGCAACTGCTCTCGTTAAAGCAGAAATCTGTGCTGCGAGGCTATAAAGCTGTTCTTTTTCGTTCGTACTTACTCTGCAGTAGATTCCAACATTCTTGTCCAAGCGGTCATTCCTTGCTGGAATATACCAAATCTTTGAATCCATCAGCTCACCTCCACATTATAATTAGCCTAATTATATCGCAAATTGGTGCCAATGATAAGTAGGCAATGCATAACCCTAAAACGCGCAAAAACCCAATATATTGTGTTCGCGTAATTGTTTTTCGCTACATATCGCGTGACATCAATACTACTGTCTCAACATGCAACGTCCACGAAAACATATCGACTGCCTGAACATACTCAGCTCGATAGCCTTGCGCGGTCAAACGCGATAGGTCTCGCGCGAGGGTAGCGGGATCGCAGGATATGTATATGATGTGTGGCGGGGCGATTTCTGCGAGGCGGGTGAGGAGCTTGCTGTCGCAGCCTTTTCGAGGTGGGTCCAGGATGACGACGTCCGGTGCGCAATCGAGTTTGGAGAAATCAAAGTATTCTGCCCGGCCGATATGGAATTCGGCGTTATTGACATTGTTGTGAACGGCGTTTCGACGGGCATCTTCTATGGCTTTGGGATGGCTCTCGATGCCGATGAGACGGGATGCGGAATCCGACAGATGTAATCCGATGCTGCCTGTTCCGCAATAGATGTCGAGAATGGTTTTGGGGCCGTCGTCCGGCAGTGCGTTGAAAAGGTCCAGAGCAATGTTGTAGAGTTTTTCGGCCTGCTCAGTGTTGACTTGAAAAAAGGATTCCGGCGAGACGAAGTATTCTTGATTGCCGATTTTTTCGACGATTTCTTTTGTGCAGAACATGAATGTCGGGGCGTCTTTTTGAAGGCGCGCACGAATTTTCTGGTCGAGGACCGGGAATGTCATGAGGTTGTTTTTGTTTTTCGGCAGCGGAATGAGGAGTCTGTAGAGCGCTTGCGAGGTACGGGTGCCTATGCGAACAATCAATCGGGTATGGCGCGACAGCCTTTCACGAATGCCTCTGGTGCCCGGCTCGTTGATGAATTTTTCGACTTCATCTTTGATAATATCGGCGACGGGGTGGGCGATGGCACATCGAGACATCAGGACGGTACGGTGGCTTTTTTCGGCATACAGGCCAAATGCGAGGCGTCCGGTTTGATCGTCCCGGTGTATTTGATATTGCATATGATTGCGGTAGCCCGTCGTCTTTTCCGGATCGGGATTTACGATGGGGTGCATGATTTTTTCGAGTTGCTCGGCGGGCATGCCGCCGATTCGAGTCAGGCAGTCCGAGAGTTGTTGTTGCTTGAGCTCTGCGCCCGCGGCCGCTTCGATATGTTGCATGGTACAGCCGCCGCATTGCTCGTATACCGGGCAGAACGGCTCTATTCGGTTGAGCGAGGTGACGGTTCGAGTCAAGCTCTCTGCGATCGGCATGCGCGACTCGAGGTTCGCTATAGAAACTTGCGCTTCTTCACCGGGCAACATGTCACTGCAGATGCAGATTCGTCCGAATTGTTCGTCACCTTCGTCAATGATGCGCGCCATGGCATCACCGTCTTGATTGAGAGTGAATGCGCGAATGGTGTAAGTTTTGTTAGCCATAGAGTGCCCTTTCGATCGCGGTTTTCGCGATTCTCGATATGTTGCGGGATGTTTGCCGCATCGTTATTCTTTTCATCTTATTACATTGTTGGTATGATATGTATGTTTCATTTTGCATTTTTTGTGCGAGTTCAATTAATTATAACGTTTTACTTGCGCTGTATAGGAGTCCGATATGCCTTTTTCGAAAAATCCTTCTTCCGGTTCTCGTTCGGGTGGCAGCCCCGACCGACGCAAGCGCCCTGTTTCTTCTTCGTCGCAAGAACACGACAGGACGCAACGTATGGCGCCGGGAGCTTCAATCCATGCTCAACCCAAATCCGAAACCATGCGTTCGGAGCCGATGCGCACCTCGTCCCCGCTTCCGCCGATTCCCAATCGCCAAGCCAACGGTCGGTCGACCCGCCCGGTGCCTCCGGAGCATACGGCGATTGCTGACGAGCTTCGAACCCATCTGAAGGGTAAGCCGACACAAGCCGGCAATAACCATCCGTGGTACAGTGACGTCCTGTCCGTCATCCTGGGAGTTCTTAAGATTGCTCTTGTTTTCGTCCTATGCCTTACATTTATTATCGGCGGCTTCGGTGCCGGCATGTTGATCGGATATATTTCGACGACGACACCGGTGACCGGATCTGATATTCGTCTGAGCGGTGAAAAAAAGACTTCATTTGTCTATGATATCAATGGCAAAGAGATTGCCAAACTGACCGGAAGTGAAAACATCGACCGCATATATGTGCCGTTTAATGATATTAAGTCAACTTACATCGACGAAGCGATCATGGCCATCGAAGATGAGCGTTTTCTCGACCATTCGGGTATTGATGTAAAGCGTATTGCCAGCGCTGTTATTTCTGCCTTGCTCAGTGACGGTTCTCCGTCTCACGGTGGTTCGACCATTACACAGCAGACCATTAAGCTGATGTCCGGCCAGGACCAGCGTTCTGCACAGCGCAAGGTCCAAGAATGGTATCGCGCGATGTGGTTCGAGCAGGAGATGACCAAGGACGAGATTATGGACTATTATGTGAATCTTGCGCCGATGGGCAATAACTATGTCGGTGTCCAAGCCGCCGCCAAGAATTATTTCGGCAAGGATGCCAAGGACTTGAATCTTGCAGAGTGTGCCTTGCTTGCAGGACTTCCCAAGAGTCCCTCCTACTATAATCCGCTTCGCGAGTCCGGCAAGCGCAACGCCTTACGTCGCATGCGTATTGTATTGGGTAAGATGCACGAGCTTGAGATGATTACGGATGATGAATACAACGCGGCTTTGAACACCGAACTCGTGTTTAAGACCTCGGTCCAATCCTCTTCAACGCCAATTAATTCGTATTTTGTTGAGTATGCGGTTTCTGAAGTCATCAGTGATCTTCAGGAGCAACGCAACATCAGCCGTTCTCTGGCAACGACTCTTGTTTATAACCGCGGTTATCAGATTTATACGACTCTGGAGCCCGATGTGCAATCTGTCATGGACGAAGCGTTTATGACCGAATCCCTTTTTCAGAGTAATCCCGAAGCACTTGAGGATCTGCCCGAAAAGCCTCAGGCAGGCATGGTCGTCATTAATGTGCAAACCGGTGCCATCGCCGGTATGCAGGGCGGATACGGTCAAAAGACAGCAAACTTGGTTTACAATCGTTCAACTGAGGCCTATCGACAGCCGGGCTCCTCTATTAAGCCAATAATATCGTACGCACCGGCATTGGAGATCGGATATATCGCCCCGGGCACGATTTATGACGATAAGGAATCCTATCTGGATCCTGATAATCCGAATATGTTATGGCCACGTAATGCGGACGGCAAGTACTCCGGTAAGATGACCATTCGTCGTGCCATCACTTCGTCCCGGAACACGATTGCCGTTCAGGTCTGGACGGATATCGGCGCGGATACCGCATTATGGTTTTTGAAACAAGTCGGTATCGATCGCAGTGACGAAGCTTATCCGGCAACCGCAGTCGGTGCTTTTAGCAAGGGTATTACACCTTTGGAAATGGCTTCGGCGTATGCCACGTTCCCGAGGAGCGGCATTTATTGTGAGCCCTATTCTTATACGAAGGTCCTGGATTCTATCGGCAATGTCGTTCTCGAAAAACACCCGATGGAGCAGTCCGTTTATACCAATATTACGGCTTATCTAATGTCCGATATGATGATGGGCGTTATTACGGGCGGCACGGCTTCCGGGCATGTCCACACAATCCAGAATGTTAACGGAGAAAGCATCTCGGTTGCCGGCAAGACCGGTACGACCGATGATTATAAGGATCGTTGGTTCTGCGGTTTTACCCCGTATTATTCGGCTTCCGTCTGGTACGGCTATGACAACCATTTGCGTTCAACGGTCATCCCGAAAGGCGAAGACCGTAACAGCGCCATGAAGATTTGGGACTTTGTCATGCAGCGTATTCACGAAAACTTACCCGGCGCCGGATTCGAAAGACCGGAGGGCATCGTCAGCAAGACCGTCTGCTTAGACTCCGGATTATTGGCCAATGACTATTGCAAAGCTGCGGGTACTGCCGTTACCGATTTTTTTGTCGACGGATCCTATTTGGTCCCCAAGCAAGAATGTCCGTACCATCTGGCGCCGACACCGACGCCGGAGCCGCCACCCGAAGAGACTGCTCCTACGCCTTGATGATTTCTGTTTTATGCAAGTGAAGTATAAAAAAGCGGTCCGGATGATCTCCGAACCGCTTTTTATACCTCTTGTCTGTTTGGGGATTAAATCCGGACTTCACATGTCGGGTCAAAAAACGTACCGATGTCATGCCCTTCCAGAATCTCTTCCAAGATTTGAGATTGAGAGCCTTCAGCGATTACACCTGCAATGCCGTTTGACACAATCAAGGACATTGCGGTCAACTTGGTCAGCATACCGCCGGTACCCAGATGGCTTCCCTTTCCACCGGCATGGCTCAGCATCTCGGGGTCGATGCAGCGAACCACCGGAATGCGTTTTGCATCGGGATTCGTCTTGGGATTATCATCATAAAGACCGTCAATGTCAGAAAGAATGATCAGCAAATCGGCTTTCATAAGACAAGCAACATGCGCTGACAGTGTGTCATTGTCTCCAAATGTACCGTTATACAAAATCTCCGCGGTTGATACCGTGTCATTTTCATTGACGACCGGAAGAATACCCTTTTCCAGTAATGCTTCCATCGTATTGTTGATATTGTTGCGCGTATGATCGTTATCCAAATCGTCCTTGGTCAAAAGGATCTGACCAACCGCATGGCTATACTCCGCAAAGCAACGGCTGTAGACATTCATCAGTTCACATTGACCGACCGCAGCCACGGCCTGCTTGTCACGCATCAGCGAAGGCTTATGGTCCAAATCCAAACATCCGACCCCGACGCCGATGGCACCGGATGTCACAAGAACCACTTCTCGTCCCTGATTCATGAGATCGGAAATAGCGCGCGCCAATCGATCTATATTACGAAGATTCATGCGGCCGTTCTCGTATGTGATTGTCGAAGTGCCGACCTTTATCACGATACGCCTCGCGTCCCGAATCAGATTTCTCGATGAATTATTAACGTCAGACATATTCGACTCCGATATTGTTATTAAATAGCCTTCGAGCTCGTCAGAACGAGCGTTCTAAGCAATATGCATAAGAATAATCCTATACATATAAAAAAGCAATATCGCGCTTTTCACAAAGTTCAACATGTGTATTGACACCGGAGATGTGCGTTTATATAATGTGCTTTGTAGTTTAGTAATAGTAAACTCTATTTGCACACATTTTCCACGTTATTTTCGTGGAAGTTCCGACTACGAAGGGATTTGCAACATGATCGGCGAGAAGATTCGTTTCTTAAGACAACAGAATCGTCTGACCCAAGAGGAGCTCGCCGACCGATGCGAGCTATCCAAGGGTTTTATCTCGCTTCTTGAACGCGACCTGACTTCCCCCTCCATTTCAACACTAATAAGCATTCTGGATGTCCTCGGCACAACGCCTGCGGCTTTTTTTCGCGAAAAGCAGGAATTTTGCGCGGTTTTTTCACGCGATCAACATAGCGTCAAGCACAATTGCGATGAGCAGAGCCACGTGACCTGGCTGATCCCCAATGCCCAAAAAAATCGCATGGAGCCGATTATTCTGGATTTGGAACCCGGAGGACGCACATATCCGGATACGCCTCACGAAGGCGAGGAATTCGGTTATCTCTTGCAAGGAGAGGTCGTTCTATGTGTCGGCAAGAATACTTACCCTGTTAGATCCGGCGAGAGTTTTTTTATTCGACCGGAACAGCCACACTATATCGTTAATGAGAGTCAGGGCGTCGCAAGGCTAATTTGGGTTTCATCGCCACCCAGTTTTTAATTCAGGAGGTCGACCGTGACAGAGAAAAAGGATATCCTCAGCCCGAGCGGGCAGTTGCTTGATGACAGCACCGGCAAAGCACATATCATTGAGATCATCAATCTAAACAAGAATTACGGCGATCTCCATGTTCTGAAAAACATAACTTTCTATATTCGTAACAACGAGTTTGTGACGCTTCTCGGCGCCTCCGGTTGCGGCAAATCCACTACGCTTCGAATTCTGGCAGGCTTCGAGACCGCGGACTCGGGTATTGTGCAGTTTGAAAACGCGGATCTTTTGTCTGTTCCGCCCAACAAGCGCCAAATCAATACCGTTTTTCAACGCTACGCTTTGTTTCCGCATCTCAATGTTTACGATAATGTCGCATTCGGGTTGCACCTGCGGAAGCGCCCTGACGATGAGGTAAAGACTCGCGTCAGCCAGGCACTCAAGACGGTTGGCCTTTCCGGTTACGAAAAGCGATGGGTCGACCAACTTTCCGGCGGACAGATGCAGCGTGTCGCCATTGCGCGCGCAATCATTAATCGTCCCCGCGTCCTCCTGCTCGACGAGCCTCTCGGCGCATTGGATCTGAAGATGCGAAAAGAGATGCAGCTTGAGCTTAAAGAGATGCAGCGCGAGTTGGGCATCACATTTGTCTACGTCACGCACGACCAAGAAGAGGCATTGACGATGTCCGATACGATCATAGTTATGAAGGATGGCGTCATCATGCAGATCGGTACGCCGACCGACATTTATAACGAGCCAAAAAACGCTTATGTCGCTGATTTTATCGGGGAGTCCAACATTATTCCCGGCAAGATGCATCGCGATTTCGAGGCGGTTTTCGCCGGAAAAACTTTCGAATGCATTGATCCGAGATTCGCCGAAATGGACGACACCCATAATGATGTGGATGTCGTCATTCGCCCCGAAGACATATATGTCAAGGCAGAAAACCCCGATTATGTGAACGGCACGGTCCAATCCATCGTGTTCAAAGGCGTGCATTACGAAATTCTGGTCCGGGACGATAATGGCTTTTCTTGGATGATTCACGATGTTGATCCGGTCTTGGAAGGTCAGCGCATCGGTATGACGGTTGACCCCGATGATATTCATATCATGAGAAAGTCTGAGTTTTCGCCGGATAGAGTGTCAGCCGAAGTTATCCCGGCTGATGATGCCGGTTCAGCAGAGGATATCCGTTAGCCATCTAAACTTCTATCGAGATAAGACATTCACCGGGAGGATATATGAATCGGACGCCAGCCAAACCACCCATTCGAGATTTACGAAGTGTCATGCCGATCCACATGATGATCGTTGCTATGACTTCTTTGTGTAGCTTGATTCTGGCATTTTTTCCTTCACATATGCTTGTCGTCAAATACGCGCCGTCAGGGACGTACTCCGTGTTCTCCCTTTTCACGAGTCTTTTTCGCGAAATTCCTGTGACCGGTCATCACTTCAGTTTACAGGGCTTGGGCGCGTTACCGTTCCTGATCATCATCCTTTTCTTTCCGGTGCTTCAGTTGTCCGTATGCATCTCATATCCGCTGATTTTGAGGCGCTTCTCCAAAAAAACTCCTGCGATTATCGCTTTGGTTATGATGATTTTTCAACTGTCTTCTTATGCCCTCATGCCGGGCGCGCTACTCGCCGGAAGTCTTGCCGGATCGGATCCGGCCTTTGCGGCAACCGTCCGATTAGGCTTGCTCTTGTTCGCTAATATGACTCTGATTCTTTACTTCATCGGAACATGTGCCGCCCTTTTTGGCGCTCTGGGCTTGCAAATTCGTTTCAAAATGCTCGCATACCCATACTTTATGTGGCTTCTCGTTTTCACGATTCTGCCTCTGCTTCTCATATTTTTTCGCGCCTTTTTCGTTAAAGCCGGCGCCGGTTACTCGTTCACGCTTCGTGGTTTTGAGACGCTGTTCGTGAATCGGTTTGTCGATGCACGTTTCTATGGCGTCACTTTGCATCTTCAAGAGTATTTTTCTGTCTTCTTGCGAAGTCTCGACTATGCGCTGTGGACTACCGTCGGTTGCCTGTTCATCGCATATCCGCTCGCTTATATTCTCTCAACACGTGCAAAGCGAAACCACAGCACATCCGGCCTGCTCTTGATGTTTTTCGTCCTTCCGATGTGGATTAACACGATGCTTCGCACTTACGCTTGGCGCGCTTTTTTCAGTCCGACCGGCGTACTCAACCAGATTTTAATGGCACTGAGTCTGACCGGAGAACCGATCATGTTTATGAAAATCGGCTTTATTGCTGATTTCATTGTCAAGCTGGTCTTAGTCAACGACTTCCTGCCCTTCATGCTCCTGCCCGTTTACTCGGTTCTGGTCAAGCTGGACGATAATATATATCAAGCCGCACGCGATCTCGGCGCCAACCGGCGACAAGCGTTTTTGCGTGTGACATTGCCTCTTTCCCTGCCCGGAATTATTTCGGGCATCCAGATGGTCTTTATGCCGGCCATGACATTTTATATGATCCCGGATATTATTTCCGAGGGCAGTATCACCACCATCGGAAACACCGTTCAGTCCTTTATTCTCAACGAGAGTACCGCACAGCAGCAAGCAGGCAACGTCCTGTCACTCATCCTCTTAATATTCGTTTTGCTCACCATGGGGCTATTGCGCAACCAGGATAAAGAGTCCGGTGGCAGCGGAGGTATGTTGCTATGAGAAAATTACGTCAATTTATTCCAAATGCCTATATAGCCCTCGTCTTTTTGTTTCTGTATTTGCCGATACTTGTTTTGATAGTCTTCTCCTTTAACCGAATACCGAAATCCTTCGTCTGGGGCGGCTTTTCAATCGATAACTATGCCAATTTATTCGGCGGCAGTGACGGAAGCGAGCTCCTGTCATCACTCTTGACCACCCTCAAGGTCGCTGCGATAGCATCACTGTCTGCCACCGCGCTTGCCGTGATTTCGTGTATCGGATTATCCTTTTTCTCGAAAAGAATTCGCAATGCGACGATGAATATTACTTATATCCCGAACATCATGCCGGAACTGGTCACCGGTATATCCTTTATGCTCTTATTTTCGTTTCTCGGTATTCAGAAGGGCGAGCTCACACTCATCTTGTCTCATATCGCTTTCTGTGTGCCTTTTGCCGTATTGTCTATCAACCCAAAACTCAAGCAACTCGACCGCAACCTTTCGGAGGCCGCGATGGACTTAGGCGCAACTCAATTGCAGACCATTACCAAAGTCATCATTCCTGAAATTATGCCCGGCATCATATCATCGGTATTACTGACTTTCACGTTATCCGTCGATGACTATCTCATCAGTAACTTTAACGTCGACAGTACCGTTCAGACTTTGCCTATGAAGATCTATTCTATGGCCAAATTCGGCATTAATCCCAAGATTAACGCTTTGACGACGATTATGTTTATCGTCATATTTGCGTTGCTGTTGGGTGCAAATATGCACACGATTCGAGAAAATAAAAAGAAGAACAATCAGCAAGGAGGATTCTGATTATGTCTTTACGTTCCGAGCACAAAACACTCCGCAGAGTCTTGGCTATCCTAACACTCGTCGCGGTACTTCCCTTGGCTATCCTGACAACCGCTTGTGACCAGCGCCAAGAATTGGTCATATACAATTGGGGCGAATATATCGCTGAAGATACCATCGCCAAATTCGAAAAAGCCTATCCCCAATACAAAGTAGTCTATCGCACGTTCGAATCCAACGAGACCATGTATCCGAATCTAAACAACAATTACGACGTCATTATTCCTTCCGATTACATGGTCTGTCGCTTGATGCGCGAAGATAAAATCCAGAAACTGGATATGTCTTTGCTGCCGAATGTTACGGCCAATATGGATCCGCTATTCAAAGATATTCAATACGATCAGGATGCAGCAACTTCTGCGACCGTATTGGATTACGCCGTTCCTTATATGTACTGTACGGTCGGTTTGGTATACGATGCCAACATAGTCAGCATCCCTGAAGATACGACTGATCCGAAAGTCATCTGGGGCGTGCTTTTCGATGCGGCAAATCAGAATAAAGTAGGTATGTACGATTTGATGAGAGAGTCGATGGGTGTCGCTCTCAACTATTACGGATATAGCCTTAACACTTTGGACGATACTGAACTCACCCAAGCACAACAACTGTTGCTCGACCAGAAGAAAAACATATCGCCTTCTTATGGCGTTGACAACTTAAAAGACAAAATCGCCGCAGGCGAACTCGTGGCATCCGCCTCGTGGTCCGGCGATCATGTCGTTATCCTCGAGCGCATTGAAGAATTGGGAAAGACCGATATCGATTTGCGCTATGTTCTTCCGGCCGGCTCCAACTGGTCAGTCGATATGACCTGTATCCCATCTAATGCACGGAACATCAAAGGCGCCCACGAATTCATTAACTTCTTATACGATCCGGAGATTGCTCTGGCAAACTGCGAATATGTCGGATACTCTACGCCGAACGTCACCGCAAAAGAAATGCTCGACGACGAGATTAAAAACAACAAGAGTTATTATCCGGATCCCGAGACCTTCAGCTCACTTGAACTCTACTACTCCAACGAAACCATCGAAGAGAAATACAACGAACTCTGGAATACCGTGAAGGCTTCTTCTTAGGGAATCCCGTCATGAGATTTGAACCGGACGAAAGCACTCTGTTTGATACTGATGCGTCGAAGCAGCCGATATTTGTAATTAAGATATCGGCTGTACCGTCGGTTATTTATTTGGCACTTCTGGGTTTATCGGTATTGGCCGCAATTCAAATATCCGCAAACCCCGAAAATGACTTGCTTTCAAGAGTGTATCCGATTGCGCTGATGTTGTGGGGTATCTTTCTTTTACTGTCATTTCTCTCTGTCATATCCTTGTTCGTCTCCCAAATTTTCCTGTATCCGAACGTACTTCGAATCCGCGGGGTCTTCCGATGGGGCCTTAGACGCGAAATTCCCCTTCAAACCATACGGTCGGTATCAGCATCGGTTGCACATCACACCCGAAAACGCAAAGTCTTCGGAGCGCTTCATATTATTACTGATCGGCGAAAGGTTGTCATTCCATGGGTTCACGACCCTGAGTCCGCTCAAAAAGCGATTGACGCCGCTCGAAAAAGACTTCAATAATTCGTCTCACGTTTTTGGCGAATCATATAGTGCCCGGCAGTCCTTCACTACCGGGCACTATATTGGTTTGTATAAATTCTGCTAAGTATCGCTCGAGTTACTTTATATCCGCATGATAGGCCTGAATCGACTTCTTTTTCGCATCAGAGTATCCGTGACGAATATATGCGGCAATACCACGCGTGCTGGCCAGAGCCGCTGCCATGGTGGTAATATATGGCACACGATTCTTGATAGCAATCTTACGAATGTAAGAATCATCAAATTCACTGGCCTTCGATCTCGGTGTATTAATAATCAGGTCGATCTCTTGGTTCGCAACACTGTCCGCGATATTCGGGCGGCCCTCGAAAACCTTCTTTATCTCTTCGCTCTCGACACCATTCTCTTTTAGAAACGCGCATGTACCCTTGGTCGCACGAATCTTAAATCCGATGTCCGACAGCTCTTTTGCGACAGTCAGTCCGACGTCTTTGTCCCGATCATTCAGACTGATCAACACCGTACCCGAAGTCGGAAGCGGTGACTTTGCTGCCTCCTGTGCCTTGAAATACGCAAGTTCAAAGGATTCGGAAATACCGAGCACTTCACCGGTCGAACGCATCTCCGGTCCGAGAAGCGGATCGACCTCCGGAAACATATTGAACGGCAGGACCGCTTCTTTGACTCCGAAGTGGTTGAGTACACGCTGCTTGAGCGAGGTCAGCGGATAGTCGCGACCTTCATTCTTCGCCATGACAATCTCTGTCGCAATCTTCGCCATCGGGATATTGCAAACCTTGGAAACCAGCGGTACCGTTCTGGATGCTCGTGGATTAGCTTCCAATACATACACCTTCCCGTCCATCACGGCATACTGCATATTCATTAAGCCGACCACCTTCATCTCCTTGGCAATACGACGGGTGTACTCCGAAATCGTCTCAACTATATCTTTGCTCAGTGTCACCGGCGGAATGACGCAAGCCGAATCACCGGAATGAACACCGGCATACTCAATATGCTCCATGACCGTCGGAACAAAAGCATCTTTACCATCTGCAATAGCGTCTGCTTCCGCCTCGATTGCGTTCTGAAGGAATCGGTCAACGAGAATCGGTCGCTCAGGCGTGACGCCGACTGCCGCTGACATATATCGACAAAGCATATCCTGATCATGCACAATTTCCATGCCTCGACCGCCGAGAACATACGAAGGACGAACCATCAACGGATATCCGATGCGATTTGAAATAACGATGGCCTCATCGACCGTAACCGCCATACCGGACTCCGGCATTGGAATCTCCAAGCGCTCCATCATCATACGGAACTGATCTCGATCCTCAGCAAAATCAATCGTCTGCTGCGACGTTCCGAGAATCTTGACCCCGGCAGCTTCCAATTCAGAAGCGATGTTGAGCGGCGTTTGTCCGCCAAACTGGACTATAACACCGACCGGTTTCTCCTTCTCGTAAATGCTCAAAACATCCTCGACGGTAAGAGGTTCAAAATATAGCTTATCTGACGTGTCATAATCTGTTGAAACCGTCTCCGGATTGCAATTAACGATAACCGTCTCGTAGCCGAGGTCCCGAAGCGCGAACGCCGCATGAACACAGCAATAGTCAAACTCTATACCCTGACCGATTCGATTCGGTCCGCCGCCAAGAATCATGACCTTAGGACGAGCCGAAACCTCAACCTGATTCGGCGCGTTATACGTTGAGTAATAATATGCGGCATTCTCAACGCCGCTGACCGGAACAGCTTCCCATGCCTCGGTTATTCCGAGCTCAATACGCTGAGTGCGAATATCTTTTTCCGGAAGATCAATAAGCTTCGCCAGATACCGGTCTGCAAACCCATCTTTTTTCGCCTGAATCAGGAGTTCATCCGGAAGAGTTTGGCCCCTATACTTAAGAACGCGCTCCTCCAATTCAACCAATTCACGCATTTGTTGAATGAAATAGTGCTTCACAAAGGTTCTCTCGAAAATATCTTCATCCGTTGCACCTTTGCGAATCGCCTCATACATAACGAAGTGGCGCTCGCTGCCGGGCTCCGCCAACATCGCGAGCAACTCCTCAAGAGACCTGGAGTTGAAGTCTTTGGCAAATCCAAGACCATATCTGCCAATTTCCAAAGAGCGAATCGCCTTCTGAACCGCCTCTTTGTAATTTTTTCCGATACTCATCACTTCTCCGACCGCACGCATTTGTGTGCCGAGCTTATCAATGGCACCCGGGAACTTTTCGAAAGCCCATCGAGCAAATTTGATTACGACGTAATCACCGCCGGGCGTATATTTTTCAAGTGTTCCTTCGCGCCAATAAGGCAACTCGTCCAGCGTCATACCGGCAGCGAGCATCGCCGAGATGAGCGCAATCGGAAATCCGGTTGCCTTAGATGCTAAAGCAGAAGACCGGGAAGTTCTCGGATTAATCTCGATAATGACAATGCGATCTTGTTTAGGATTATATGCAAATTGGACGTTGGTACCGCCAATGACGCCGATGGACTCGACCACCGAGTAAGCATATTTCTGAAGACGCTTCTGTACGTCTTCACTGATCGTCAACATCGGTGCGGAACAAAACGAGTCGCCGGTATGTACACCGACGGGATCAATGTTTTCGATAAAGCAAACCGTAATCATCTGATTCTTACTATCACGAACGATCTCGAGTTCAAGTTCTTCCCATCCGAGAACAGACTCTTCCACTAATATTTGGCCAACCATACTCGCCGAAATACCCCGACTGGCAATGACCCGAAGCTCATCAATATTGTAGACCAGACCACCGCCGGTACCGCCCATCGTATACGCCGGTCGAATAACCACCGGATAACCGAGTTCCCGCGCGATTTCCTCGGCTTCTTCAACGCTATACGCGGCTCGGCTCTTCGGCATCTCGATCCCCAGAATATCCATAGTCTTCTTAAATTCAATCCGGTCCTCGCCACGCTCAATCGCGTCGAGCTGAACACCTATAACTTTTACGCCGTATTCCTTAAGAACTCCGGCTTTTTCAAGTTCAAGACACAAATTTAAAGCCGTCTGCCCACCGAGATTCGGTAACACGGCATCCGGCCTTTCATTGGAAATAATCTCTGTGAGACTTTTAACATTAAGCGGCTCGATATAGGTCACATCGGCGATATTGGGATCAGTCATAATTGTCGCCGGGTTAGAATTCACCAATACGATCTCATAACCGAGTTGTCTAAGGGCCTTGCAGGCCTGAGTGCCCGAGTAGTCAAACTCGCAAGCCTGACCAATGATAATCGGACCCGATCCGATAATGAGTACTTTGTGAAGGTCTTTAAGCTTTGGCATAATGTTCTCCCTTGAACCGTCAGGACATCGGCGAAAATTGCGCGCGATATCCTCGTCTTCGAAAATATATCGAGAGAAATTGTATCGTATAACGACCTAAATTGCAAAGATTTTGTTTTGAAATATACCCCAAGCATAAATATCGGAATCTTGGATTGTCATTAAATTTTTCGTGTCTTATATAATTGCTTCGACAGGATTCTCTAAAAAAAAACGCAGCCTCTCTTTCGAGAGACTGCGTATAATGCTGGATAATAATCAGTGATTACTCAACAATTGTAGAAACAGTACCGGAACCAACCGTACGACCACCCTCACGGATAGCGAACTTCAAGCCGGGCTCCATAGCGATAGGCGTAATGAGCTCAACGTTCATGGTAATGTGGTCTCCGGGCATGCACATCTCAATACCTTCCGGCAAATGAGCTACACCGGTAACGTCCGTTGTACGGAAGTAGAATTGCGGACGGTAACCGTTGAAGAAAGGCTTATGACGTCCGCCTTCTTCGTTGGTCAGGACATAAACCTGGCCGGTGAACTTGGTGTGAGGTGTGATTGAACCGGTCTTGGCAATAACCTGACCGCGCTTGATCTCCTTACGGTCGATACCACGGAGAAGAATACCGATATTGTCACCGGCTTCAGCCTGGTCAAGAAGCTTCTTGAACATTTCAACGCCGGTAACGACGGTAGCCTTGGGCTCTTCCATCAGACCAACGATCTGAGCAGCGTCACCAACCTTGATGATACCACGCTCGAGACGACCTGTAGCAACGGTACCACGACCTGTGATCGTGAATACGTCCTCAACAGGCATCAAGAAAGGAAGATCGGTCGGACGAGCCGGATCCTGGATAAATGTATCAACAGCAGCCATGAGCTCAACAATCGGAGCATACACAGCTTCGCTTCCGTCAGTAGAAGTGCACTCAAGAGCATCCAGAGCAGAACCTCTGATGATTGGTGTATCATCACCCGGGAACTCGTATTGATTCAATAGATCACGAATATCCATCTCAACGAGATCAAGGAGTTCTTCGTCATCCACCTGATCGCACTTGTTCATGAAAACAACAATGTAAGGAACACCAACCTGGCGAGCCAAGAGGATATGCTCACGTGTCTGAGGCATCGGGCCGTCAGCAGCGGAAACAACCAGAATTGCACCGTCCATCTGAGCTGCACCGGTAATCATGTTCTTGATATAGTCGGCGTGACCGGGGCAATCAACGTGAGCGTAGTGACGCTTCTCAGTCTCATACTCAACGTGAGACGTATTGATCGTGATACCACGAGCGCGCTCTTCGGGAGCACTGTCAATGCTGCCATAATCCTTGTAGTTTGCCTTACCTTGGAACGAGAGAACCTTGGTAATCGCAGCGGTAAGAGATGTCTTGCCGTGGTCAACGTGACCGATGGTGCCGATGTTAACGTGCGGCTTGTTTCTTTCAAATTTTGCCTTTCCCATTTGTAGTTCCTCCTTATTCAGCAAATTGCTGATAATTAATTAATATTCCGCTCAAACGCCAGATGCATCTATTTTACTATATTTGCTAATAATCGCAAGATGCAAAGCGCTCAATCGGTTAGGTCCATTATTTCTTAAGAATTGATTCCATAATACTCTTGGGCATTTCTGCAAAATGTCCGATCTGCATAACGAATGTGCCGCGACCCTGTGTCGAAGAACGCAAGGCGGTTGCATATCCGAACATGTTCGAAAGCGGAACTTCCGCATTGATGGCCTGAGTACCATTATTGGCCTCGATTCCCTTGATGATGCCACGACGTGCATTGATACCGCCGATAACGTCGCCCATGTAATCGTCCGGAACCTCAATATCGACTCTCATAATCGGCTCGAGAAGAACAGGATCGCCCTTCTTCATACCTTCTTTAAAGCCCATAGATCCGGCGATCTTAAACGCCATTTCCGAAGAGTCAACATCGTGGTAAGAACCGTCAACAACGGTTACCTTAACATCAACAACCGGATAACCGCCGAGAACACCGCTGGTCATAGCCTCTTGAATACCCGCATCGATCGGGGAGATAAACTCCTTAGGAATCGAACCACCCACAGTCGCGTTAACGAATGAATAGCCGGTTCCCGGTTCCTGCGGCTCCAACTCAAGAATACAATGCCCGTACTGACCGTGTCCGCCGGATTGACGAACGAAACGTCCCTCAGCGCGAACCGGCTTGCGGATGGTTTCTTTATAGGAAACCTGAGGAGCACCGACGTTCGCCTCAACCTTAAACTCTCTGAAGAGGCGGTCGACGATAATGTCAAGGTGCAATTCTCCCATTCCGGCGATAATCGTTTGGCCGGTATCTGAATCAGTGTACGTACGGAAAGTCGGATCTTCTTCTGCGAGCTTTTGCAAAGCAGCGATCATCTTCTCCTGAGAAGCTCGGGATTTAGGCTCAATAGCAACCTCAATAACCGGCTCAGGAAAGTCCATGGACTCCAGAATAATCGGGGCCTTTTCGTCACAAAGGGTATCACCGGTCGTCGTGTCCTTAAGACCGACTGCGGCAGCGATATCTCCGGAATAAACCGTAGAAATCTCTTCTCTGTGATTGGCGTGCATCTGAAGAATACGACCGATACGCTCTTTTTTGTTCTTAGTCGCATTATAGACATAAGAACCGGCTTCGAGCACACCGGAATAGACACGGAAGAAGCAGAGCTTACCGACAAAAGGATCGGTCATGATCTTGAATGCCAAGGCGGCAAACGGAGCCTGATCCGAACTTGGGCGGGAATCTTCTTCTTCAGTCTCGGGGTCAATACCCGTGATGTCACGGACATCTGTCGGTGCCGGCATGTAATCGACAATTGCGTCAAGCATCATCTGGACACCTTTGTTCTTATAGGAAGATCCGCAAAGAACCGGTGTAACCTTACAGGCGATAACTGCCCTGCGCAAAGCTGCTTTGAGTTCATCGTTTGAAATTTCTTCGCCCTCGAGGAACTTCAATGTGAGCTCCTCATCCGTCTCAGCAATAATCTCAACCATCTCATCGCGCTTCGCTTGAGCTAATTCAAGCAATTCAGAGGGTACATCAGACTCTTCGAATTCCATGCCGTCGTCACTGGTATAAATCTCTGCCTTCATCGTCATCAAATCAATGATACCTTTGAATGTATCTTCAGATCCGATCGGCAATTGAATCGCGAGCGGATTGCCCTTGAGGCGATCCTTAACCATTTGTACGGCGCGCAAAAAGTCTGCACCCATAATGTCCATCTTGTTGACATAAACCATACGCGGAACGCCGTAACGATCCGCCTGACGCCAAACTGTTTCTGTCTGTGGTTCTACACCACCCTTGGCAGAGAGCAACGTAACGGCTCCATCCAAAACGCGGAGAGAACGCTCAACTTCAACAGTGAAGTCGACGTGACCGGGCGTATCGATAATATTGATTCGCATACCCTTCCATTGAGCGGTTGTCGCAGCGGAAGTAATCGTGATACCACGCTCCTGCTCTTGCTCCATCCAGTCCATGGTGGCTGCGCCTTCGTGAACTTCACCGACTTTTCTGATCTTTCCGGTGAAGAATAGAATACGCTCCGTGGTAGTCGTTTTACCGGCATCGATGTGTGCCATGATACCGATATTTCTTGTGTTTTCCAAAGAGAATTCTCTGGCCATTTATACATTGCTCCTTACTGTTCGGATTACCACCTATAATGTGCAAATGCTCTGTTCGCATCTGCCATCTTGTGGACGTCTTCTTTTTTCTTAAATGCACCGCCGGTGCCATTGACTGCATCCAGAATCTCATTTGCCAAACGCTCCTTCATGGTGCGTTCGCTGCGCTTTCTTGTGAACAACACAAGCCAGCGCAAGCCTAATGTCTGGCGTCTTTCCGGCCGGACTTCGATCGGGACCTGGTAGTTTGCACCACCAACACGTCTCGCCTTAACCTCCAAAACCGGCATGATATTCTCTAATGCCTGTAAAAACACTTCTAACGGTTCTTTGCCCGTACGCTCCTTGATAATATCGAAAGCGTCGTAACAAATCTTCTGTGCTACACCCTTCTTGCCGTCAAGCATGATGTTGTTAATGAGCTTAGTCACTCTTACATCATTGTACAGCGGATCCGGAAGCACTTCTCTTTGTGGGACATTGCCTTTTCTTGGCACTTGTCTTCCCTCCTCTCATGATTATCAGACTCTTGCCTGAAACCATAGGTACTCACGTTATTTTTGGACCGTGTCGCGCCAGTAGCATGTCTCACCGTATTACCGATATATCGACAGTGTACTGATCACAAATCTGTCCAACCACAGGGTCTCTTACTTCTTCACCTTAGCCGCTTTCGGCTTCTTGGCACCGTATTTGGAACGGCCCTGCTGACGGTTGGCTACACCTGCGGTATCAAGAGTTCCGCGAACGATGTGGTAACGCACACCCGGAAGATCCTTAACACGCCCGCCACGAATGAGAACAACAGAGTGCTCCTGTAGATTATGTCCGATCCCCGGAATATAAGCATATACTTCGTACGTATTTGTTAAACGTACTCTGGCCACCTTGCGCAATGCAGAATTCGGCTTCTTCGGGGTAACAGTCTTAACAACTGTACATACACCGCGCTTTTGAGGAGAGGAAATATCCGTTTCCTGCTTGCGTAGTGTGTTCATGCCGCTCTGTAGTGCCGGTGAAGTCGACTTATACATCTTAGTAGATCTTCCGGACTTAACCAATTGGTTGAACGTAGGCATCAATACACCTCCTTTCAAAAATTAATAATGCTCCTTCATCGAAAAAACCTAATGCAATAATTGCAAAAAGAGTCCCCCAACTTCGGGCAATTTAGTATATCACCCGATTGTCAATATGTAAACTTAGGAAAATGTAAAAATTTTCGTGCATCTTAATTTCTACATCATATGCAAAATAATCCACGAATATCCGGAATGAGCCGTGCGAATAGCACAAGTCTTGTCTCTTCTTGGCCAGATATCAAGAACAATCCATTGGTTTCTCAGCGCATTTCAAGACGACGACCGAATCACAATCTCAGAACTCGGGTGAAAAAACATCGAATACCCTTTTCGAAAAAAGACTCAACGAACCGGGCCGGTTGACTCTCTGACAATTAGCTCAGGGGTCAGCTGAATGCGACTGACTGCGACCCCTTCGAGTAACTGCGTCAAAGCAACACAAGCACTTCTCCCCAAATTCAGGCGATTTTGCCGAACCGTCGTTAATTTCGGTTTCAGTTGCTTAGAGAAAGGCATATCATCGAATCCCGTGACACTAACCTCTTTTGGGATTGAAATATTGAGCCGCCTCAATTCCTCAAGAACACCAACGGCAATCCGATCACTGCCGCAAACGATAGCCGTCGCGCCATTTTCAACAAAATACCGAACATGCGGAGCCGCACAATCCGATGTATAATTCCCGAAGGCCACTAATTCCTTGCGCATCGGAAGATTGCACTTGCTCAGACCCATTCTAAAACCCTGAAAACGCTCTTGTGCCGAGCGACTTGTATAATCACCGTTGAGCATGGCAATCGTGCTGTGTTCTAGATCCGCGAGATGTTCAACGACCGCAGTAATGCCTTGGAAATTATCAATGCTCACACAAGCGACATTCGGGTTGAATATCGGAACATCTAACAAGACCGTAGGAAATTGGGTGCGTCTTAGCTGCGAATGAAAGTCTCCATGCAGAAAAAAACCGAGTAAAAAAGCACCGGCATACCCTCGCTGTTTCAGAAACTCATCGTACACGTAGTCGATTTTTTCGTTGAGCGGCACAGACAATATATCCAGATCCCAATGATTGCGCATTGCCGCCAAACGAAATCCGACCAAAATGTCGTAGCCAAAAGTCTCAATGGTCTCAAATTCAACGTCATCTACAATGACGCATATCTTCACCGCATCCGACGACGAGCGGAGCTTTTCGACGTATGGTTGCTTGAGCGCAGCCTCATAAATAAGTCGACGGGTGTCTTCATCGACATCTGTCTTGCCACTCAACACCTGATCCACTAAGCTTACCGGCAAATTCATTATACCGGCGATGTCTTTAATGAAAGCCATTATATCAGCCTCTTTTTCGAATCGGAGCACGAGTATTTACAACACAAGTTTATCACCCGCGCCGTTAAGTGTAAACGCGAGTCTTTCATCGGCTCTTTGCATATTTTCATGAAAAAAATGCCGAAAAATGGTTTGGGGTATCTGCCTTCTATCTTGCAGGAAATCAAACAGATCATGACCCGAAATTTATCCTTACTTTCTTAGACCCGAGACTCCTAAATAATTATTATGTATTCTATTATCGTTTTACTGTTGTCAAGGAAAGCCTTTTTTAGTAGAATACACAAGAAATGAAAATCATTTTTCGGTTGGGCAACGCTCTTTCCGTATTTAATATTCCGGGACCGTTGTTTCAAGATATGTGGCTTAAGGGTGGAAGCTTCACGATGGAGTTATCGCCCTTTTTTAATTCACCTTCTATTCAACATTATATATAAAG
>JAAYBI010000054.1 GCA_012718915.1 Clostridiaceae bacterium | reverse complement strand
CTCTACTCAACGACCTCAACGCGCACGTTGCGTATTGAGATGTCTGCGATGGAGCCTCTTTTGCCCATGTTGAATTCGAGGCGGCCGTTGTTGTCGTCTTTGTCTGTCATGTCGAATTCGAATTCGTAGGTTTCCCAATCGGTCGACAGTGCCATGAGCGTGTCTTCAAAATAGCGGATCCATCCGTTGGTCGGTGCGGATATGCATACGATCATGTCGCGCTCTTCGGAGGCTTTGGCTTCGAAGGTGATGCGATAGCTGTTGCCTTTGATCATGGCAAGCTCCGGTTGGACCAATTGCACGGAGTAGTCTTCTGTACCTTCGTTTTGGGATTTGATGACGATGGTTCCGTCTACGATTTCTGCACTTCCTTCGCCACCGTTGAACAGGAGGAATTTCCAGTTGATGTCGTCGGTCAGATCTTCAACCTCGGCAAAATCACCGTTGTAGATCATGTTGCCGTCCGGAAGGGCTTCACGGAAGTCTTTGACGGGCTTGGTGACGTTGGTGTCATATTCCGGCTTTTGGTAGACACGTACAAAGTCGATCATGAATTCGGCTTTGCTGAAATCGGTTGTCTCGTCGGGGTTGCCGGGCCAGTTGCCGCCGACGGCCAGGTTCATCTGGACGAAGAAGGTCTGGTTGAAAGGCGCCGGATAGGGCTTATCGTCTTCGCCTTCGACGGCTGAGAACCAGTCATTGACTGTGTTGATGAGGTTGCCGTCTATGTAAAAACGCATTTCGCCGGGTTCCCATTCAACGGAGAATTCGTGAAAATCGTCAGCGTACGATCCGTTTTCAAGCTTTAGGAATCCTTGTTGTTCTCCGTGAGGCTCGCCGTAATGGATGGTCGAGTAGGCGATGTCGGTCTGGTTGCCGAGGACTTCCATGATGTCGATTTCACCGCATTTCGGCCATTGACCGTAATAGCTTTCATCGGTCGGCATCATCCAAATGGCCGGCCAGAGTCCTTGTCCCTCGGGGACTTTGGCGCTGACAACGACTTTGCCGTACATGAAGTCTTGCTTGTTTTGGGTGGTGACTTTTCCGGAGGTATAGTATGTGCCGCCGTCATCGGTCGGTGTGGCCAGTGCCTTCAGGACCAGCGCGCCGTCGCGGATGAAGATGTTTTCGGATGATTCGGTGTATTCCTGGAGCTCGTTATTTGTCCAGCCGGGCTCTCTCAATTCAAAATTCCAGGTGTCCATATCGACTTCTGCGGTGTCGAATTCATCGTTCCAAAGTAAGTCATAGCCGTCATATTCCGGAATTGCGGAGGTCTCGGGCTCTGTGGCCGGCGTGGTGTCTTCCGTTTCGACCGGTGTGGTTGCGGCTGTAGTCGTTGCGCTAGCTTCGGTTTCTTTCGGTTTTTGGCAGCCGGCAATTGCACCGGTGATCATTAGCGTTGCTCCTGCAAGTGCCATCCATTTCTTAAAGTTTTTCATGCTGGTCCTCCTTTTTGGTTGCCTTCAGGTTTTTTAACTGTGGTGTTTATGCTGGTTTCGTATATCTGTTCTGCGTATGCTGGCCATCTATGACATTCTCATCCCACACGGCCCACGTCATACGGCTCTATCGAAACTACTCTGTCAGTATCGATATGATCTCATCACGAACGGATGCGTAGTGGGGATCAATGATTCCGAAATCTTTCTCCTTGTAGGTCCAGACGGCATGTCCGATCTGATGGGATTTGAGGACATCGATGACATCGGCGAACCAGCGCACGGTGTCTTCGACCGGCGCTTGATCAATCACTCCGAATTCGCCGCAATAGAGTGGCACGCCGGCCGCCTCCGCTGCTGCCAACGCCCCGCGAATCATGTCGTCGATAAATGGTTTTCCCATCGTTTCAACCTGCGTCGTCATGACGGCGTCGCCTTTGATGCCCAAAACCTCGGATTTGGCCTTGTAGGCGGCCATGCTGTCCGGGTATGAGATTGGCTCGACGTCTTTGATTTCCGGCACCCAGAATGCTTTTTGATGCGTGAAAAGCAGGGGCTCATAAAAGTGAAAAGTGTAAATAATCCCGCCGGAAATCGGCGGATTCAATAATTTTAGGGTATCGGCGCTGTTCCACTTGATGCCGCCGTAAATAATCGGCGTCAACGGTGCTATTGCCCGGATTTCGGTGATTGCTCGCTCGATCAGGGCATTCCACCCGTCAGCGTTTTCGGTCTCTACGACTTCATTTAAGAGTTCAAAGGCGACATGCGGCTCCGTTCCGAAGCGCTGAGCAATTTCGGTCCATATCGACAAGAATCGCTCAATTAATGTCTCATCCGCGAAAAGATTGTTTTTCGAGAGGTCGCCGGCAAAGTTAAAATCGTATCCGCCGACCTTGTGGAGGTCGAGGATAATGTTCATCTGATTCTCGGATGCCATTGCCACGAGCGCGGCCAAACGGGCATATCCGGCTTCGATTGGTGCGCCGTCCTCATCTTGAACGACGTTGTAGTCAAAGGGCAAACGGACATGATCAAAGCCCCACTGACGAATTTGCTGCATGTCTGACGCATCGAAAAACGTGTCATAGTGCGATTGCTCGTGCGAGCACTGGGATAGAAAACCGCCTAAGTTGATGCCTTTTTTAAGTTGCATTCGTACCTCCTCGTATGCGCTGCCGCGCCTTCGTTCGAATCTTTCACCCTTGTCGTTCACCTGAGCCGCCGCGTCCTTCTTCATCATTTCGGATCGCCTTGCGCCTTCGGGGCTGCCGCATCGGTTGCTCTGCTGCGAGGCATTGGGGCGCTGATGCGCTGCGGCAATATTGAAAATGCGCCGGAGAGCACTTTTCCTATAGTTGCAGAATGACATAGAAGCGATGCAAAATATATCGTTTATATATCTTTTTTATCGTTTTTGTGACATCATTATGATTAAGTTCATATCTGATTTTGAGTGTCGATTGCAATTTAAATCATCGGCGTCGAACCCGACTATTGAGCTTTTCGCGGTATCGATAATAACTACAGACGTATAATTTTCCGGGAGTGTGATTATGCAAAGTGAAAAAGCATTATTTTATCGGGACTTTGTCCGGCGCGAGAGTAATATCGCCCGGGCTCCTTATCCGCCCGAGCTCGAGTTCTATTCGGTGATTAAATCCGGTGATGTGCGGCAAACGCGCGAATTGTGTCGCGTCCCATTTTCGGAAAAAGAGGGTCTGGGCGTCCTATCGCATCAAGCGCTTCAGAATTTGAAATACCATCTGGTCATCACCATTGCCATGGTCGCCCGGTATTGCATTGAGGGCGGCATGGAGCTGTCGGAGGCTTATGGTCTGAGCGATGTCTACATCCTTGAGACTGACAGCGCGAAAAACTCGGATGACCTTGTGGCTATTCACCGAACCGCTTGCATCGACTATGCAAGTCGCATGCGCACGCTTCGAAAACAAAAAATCCACACCGGTCACATCGCGAAATGCATTGACTATATTTATGATCATTTGCATACGAGAATTACGGTGGAGCGACTGTCAGAGCACGTCGGGCTCAACGGTTCCTATCTGTCCCGCCTTTTCAAGTCCGAGGTCGGCATGTCGATTACAGATTATGTCCGACGGCAAAAAATCGAGACCGCCAAAAATATGCTCGTCTATTCCGATTACAGTTCAGCTCAGATCGCTCTGGTGCTGGCTTTTCCCAGCCAGAGTTATTTTTCGGAAATTTTTCGCAAGCATATCGGTACGACCCCACGAAAATATCGCGCCTCTCATTTTCGCGAAACCGGCATCGGACCGTCGACACATCATGGCAATTTTTGAAAAAGTATGGTATTATTTATTCTATATGATATAATTTTTGGTTTGCGTTCTCAGTCGTCCTAACTTATATAGCGCGTTGCCTGAATATTGACCAATTTTCAAGCCGTCACTATCTCCTTTTCGAAGATCGTGTTTTCGCGAGTTTATACGACCATGTTAGTTCGCTCTTGTCTGCTTTTTGAAACGGGGGTTTATTTATGTACAATGTCAATGAATACATCGTCTGCCAGTCGGCCGGCATTTGCCGGATCGTCGAGATATGCCGTAAAGACTTCGGCGATGTCGAGCGCGAGTATTATGTTTTGCAATCGGTCTACGGCAACGGGATGAGGGTCTATATTCCAACCGACCAATTCGAAAAGGTCTTGCGTCCGGTCATGTCCAAGGACGAGCTGATGGCATTGGTCGACGGCATTCCGGACATGGATTCCGAGTGGATTCCTGACGATTCTACGCGGAAGGCGAAGTATCAGGACGCCCTCCAGAACAAGACCCAACCGGAGCTTTTGAGCATGATCAAGCTCATCCATACGCGCAAAGCAGATCTCGAGAGCAAGGGCAAACGCTTACCTTACTCAGACGCCGAAGCTCTCAAGGAAGCCGAGAAGCTCCTGACCAACGAATTCGCTTTCGTTCTTGATATCGAGCCCGAAGAGGTGGTCCCATACATCGTCAGGCAATTCGAAGCCTGTTCCGAGTCCGAAACCGAATCCGATTCTGAATCCGAAGAGTCGTAGTCCGATTCTCAGGCAACCTCATATTGTTACCATTACTACAGGCGCCTCTCCTCCGGGAGGGGTGTTTTATCTTTTAATACAGGCGCCTCTCCTCCGTGAGGGGTGTTTTATCTTTTCAAAAAGAAAATCATACCCCATGCAAAAGGCTTATGCTTGTTATAATTAATAGGACACCCTCTTGTCCGATTAAATTCCCTATAATTCGATCATACGACATCAATTCAACAGGAGGTTTTTCTATGGGACGCCCGACGACGAAAGTGGATTTACTCGAAGCAGCTCATTCTCAATACCATAAGCTTCAGTCGCTGATTGATACACTGCCCGAAGGCGACAGACACGCCGAGATATCCTTCTCCGTTTCTTTTCTCGAAAAAAACAAAGAAGCGCACTGGACACGCGACCGAAACCTTCGCGATATTCTGGTGCACCTCTATGAGTGGCACTGCCTTTTCGTTGAGTGGATTCGCGCCAATCAATCCGGAACAGGTGCCCCTTTTCTTCCCTCACCATACACATGGAAAACCTATGGGCAGATGAATGTCGCATTCTGGGAAAAGCACCAAGATACGAACCTCGAGGACGCCTTGAACTTGCTTGATTCCAGCCACAAGAAAGTTATTGGCCTGCTCGAAAACGAGTCTGATACGGCTCTTTTTTCCAAAGGGCATTACCCTTGGACCGGCGGCTCGACGCTCGGCAGCTACGGTGTTTCCGTCACCTCCAGCCATTACGATTGGGCGATGAAGAAGATTAAGCAGTATATGAAGCAGAAGTGAGTGTTTTGCATTGGTTTGAGGTGGTTTGGTGTTGCTTTTAAAAACCGCCAAATTCGGGGGTTCACGTATTTGTGCCAGCGCGAAACGGTTTGATAGACTTTTGCATCTATTATCTTCAGGAATAGTGCAGCGCGAAACGGTTTGCTACACTCTAATACATACGAAATGGCTGGGTTTGTCCTGTTTCGTATGTATTTACTTTGATTTCAAAGCGAGTGCGAAACGGTTTGCTACACTCTAATACATACGAAATGGCTGGGTTTGTGCTGTTTCGTATGTATTTACTTTGATTTCCAAGCGAGCGCGAAACGGTTTGCTACACTCTAATACATACGAAATGGCTGGGTTTGTGCTGTTTCGTATGTATTTACTTTGATTTCCAAGCGAGTGCGAAACGGTTTGCTACACTCTAATACATACGAAATGGCTGGGTTTGTCCTGTTTCGAGTTGAGTCCGTATAATGGTGTAAATTCAAAAAAGAGATGAGCCACATCTCAACCCTGTATAATGTTTGTTGCTACACAAATACAAAACAGGAGGAATGAGACAT
>JAAYBI010000053.1 GCA_012718915.1 Clostridiaceae bacterium | reverse complement strand
TGTTGAATTCAAGTTCAATGGCATTGAGTGTGTAGACCTTGCAGATTATTGCTTGGACGCTTGACAATATTTTTCGCAACGTAAACTAAAGAGGATGCAAGCTATTCGCTCGCATCCTCTTTTTAGTTGTTTCAAAATGTCGAAGGGAGATGAATCAGTAAGCAACACCTTGACATAACATCGCCTCAGCAATGCGAAGCATTCCTGCTGCGTTGGCACCGAGAACCAAATCATCGGCGCTGCCATATTGATCGGCGGCTTCGATGGCGCTCTTGAAGATATTCTGCATGATCCCTTTGAGTTTCGCATCTACTTCTTCAAATGACCAAGCCAAGCGCATAGAGTTTTGACACATTTCCAACGCTGAGGTTGCAACACCGCCGGCGTTAGCTGCTTTGCCCGGGCCGAAGAACACGCCCATAGATTTCAACAGATCAACTGCTTCAGGAGTCGAAGGCATGTTAGCACCTTCAGCAACGTATTTGCATCCGTTTGCAATCAGAGCCTTGGCGTCATCCTCATTGAGCTCATTTTGAGTCGCGCAAGGCAGAGCGATATCACACTTTACTGACCATACACCGCGTCCCTCTGTGTAAACAGAGCCCGGTACACGATCTGCATACTCTTTGATACGTCCGCGTTTTATTTCTTTGATATCCTTGGCAACTTCGAGGTTGATTCCGTTCGGATCATAGATATAACCGTTGGAATCAGAGAGCGTTACCACTTTTGCGCCGAGCTGAGTCGCCTTCTCGGTGGCATAAATTGCAACGTTTCCGCTTCCTGAAACAACGACCGTCTTACCTTTGAAAGACTCGCCCTTGTGCTTCAGCATCTCGTCGACGAAATAGCAAAGCCCATAACCGGTTGCTTCGGTACGCGCAAGAGAGCCGCCGTAGCTCAATCCCTTGCCGGTCAAGATGCCCGTGAATTCATTCTGAAGACGCTTGTATTGACCATACATGAAGCCGATTTCGCGAGCGCCAACACCGATGTCACCGGCAGGAACATCAGTGAATTGGCCGATATGGCGTTGAAGTTCGGTCATGAAACTTTGGCAGAAACGCATAATCTCGTTATTGCTCTTGCCCTTGGGATCAAAGTCGCTGCCACCTTTTCCGCCACCGATCGGAAGACCGGTAAGTGCATTCTTAAAGCATTGTTCGAAACCGAGAAACTTGATGACGGATAACGTGACGGAAGGATGTAGTCTTAAGCCGCCCTTATATGGCCCGATTGCTGAATTAAACTGGACGCGGTAGCCACGATTGACCTGGACGTTGCCTTGATCATCGACCCATGAAACACGGAATGTTATCATACGCTCCGGCTCAACCATGCGCTCGATAATTCCTGATTTTTCGAGGTCCGGCCTCTTCTCGATAACAGGTTCTATGGACTCCAAGACTTCTTGTACAGCCTGAAGGAATTCCTTCTCGTTGGGATCTCTCTGTTTAACTTTTTCAAAAACGCGATTGAGATAAGCGTTGTTCATAGGTTGTGCTCCTCCACATTTAATAATACCGGCTTGTCACTTCGGTTAATGCCGAAATGAAATCACCTTTGATTGTTCAACGGATTGATTATAACTCGTTAATCCCAAATTGAAAATAGGGAAAAAGAGAATTTTTGAAATCTTGCGACATGAAAGTTGCAAAAACGCGGGCTTTTTATTTTTTGAGAGCATGTAAATCAGAAAACCATTTTGCACTTGAAAAACATACACTTCACGTATAAAATCGCGGGTCTGTACTCGAAAAAATCGCGAAAAAATCAAGTAAGCGAGTTGCATTTTTTAGTTTGTCTGTTTGGCGGCAAAAAAATAACGATAGCATTCATAAATCAGACTAAAAAGGTTATACTGGATATGCTTTCGATATACAAGGGAGGTGTGCAAATGGAGATTTCGGTTATCCGTGCTCAGGACTATTCGGTCATCTATGATATATTGTCTCAAGTTTCGCACAGTGGTATTCGTGTCGAAGATGATTATGACGGATTCGAACGTTTCCTGTTGCGTAATCCTAACAGCAATTTCGTCGCTCGTGTTGACAATCGCATTGTTGGCATTTTGATCGCCGGCCATGATGGTCGGCGAGGGCATATCTACCATACGGCCGTCCTTGACCCCAATCGTTCGAGAACAATAGGCAAGGCTTTGCTTGACGCTCTTTATGAAGCGTTTGCCAAAGAATCCGTACGCAAAGTAGGTGTTCTGGTAGACGTCGACAATGACGCCGGTCATGATTTTTTTACGGCCCACGGCTTCTTGAGACGCGACGACTTGGATTATTTTGATCATATAGCTGAGCTATAATTATGAAGTCAGAATCACTGAATAGGAGATAAGATATGAATAGCGATCTTTATGTTACTTCTGACGCGAAGAAGCAACTTACAGATATTTTAGCATCATTTACAGATTACTCGTCTAAGCATTTGCCGGATGATGTCGTCAAGCGATTGAAGGAACTCAGTGAAGCAGAACACAGCGAGTTTGCACGAATCATCTACGACGCGATGTTTGAAAACATGGATATGGCGGATCGGCTGGATCGGCCGGTATGCCAGGATACAGGTCTGGTCCAATATTTTGTCCGTGTCGGCACTTCTTTCTCGTACATGGAAGTGATCGAAGAGGCTCTGCGTGATGCGGTTCTTAAAGCAACGGTATCTGCGCCGCTTCGACATAATGCGGTTGAGGTTTTTGACGAGAGAAACACCGGTACAAATATCGGCCATCATGTGCCTTGGATTGAGTGGGAACTTGTGCCTAATTGGGATGAGATAGAAATATTCATGTATATGGCGGGAGGCGGATGTAGTCTTCCCGGCATGGCAAAGGTTCTCATGCCGCTGGAGGGTTATGAAGGTATTGTCAAATTTGTTTTTGACCGCGTAACGACATTGGGAATTAATGCTTGTCCGCCGTTGTTGGTTGGAGTCGGTATTGCAGGATCCGCAGAAGTCGCGTCAAAGCTTTCGAAAAAAGCGTTGCTTCGCCCAATCGGTTCAGTCAGCACAAATCCCAGAGGAGCGATGTTAGAGCGGCAAATCAGGGACGGGCTTGATGCGGTCGGAATCGGTCCGGGTGGATTAACGGGTGCGGGATCCGTGATGGCCGTTCATATTGAACACGCAGCTCGTCACCCGGCGACATTGGCCGTTGGAATTTCAACAGGATGCTGGGCGCACAGACGCTCGAAAATCAGGATCAATTCTAAGTTGGAGTATGAGGTTCTTTCCCATCAGGGGGTGACGCTGTGAAAAAAG
Organism: Clostridiaceae bacterium; assembly: GCA_012718915.1. Taxonomy (GTDB): domain Bacteria; phylum Bacillota; class Clostridia; order Saccharofermentanales; family Saccharofermentanaceae; genus DUPM01. The sequence continues at coordinate 20,109 of JAAYBI010000053.1, read as the reverse complement.
CATATTTATCGACACCGATTCAGGACAGAGATATTCGTGATTTGCGAATCGGAGACATTGTGTATTTGTCCGGATACCTTATTACCGGTCGAGATGATGTCCATCAACGTGCAATCAAGCAAGGAAAGGATATACCGGTTGATTTTGCGGGTAATGCAATATTTCACGCCGGTCCGATTATGCAAAAAGACCCGTCTCAAAGCAGCGGCTATCGAGTCATTTCGGTGGGGCCTACGACGAGCATGAGAATGGAGCTTTATCAAAAAGAATTTTTAGAGCAGACGGGCGTTAAAATAATCATCGGCAAGGGCGGCATGGGTCCGAAGACAACCGAAGGATGTGTCCGCCAATGCGCGATTCACACGGTTTTTCCGGGTGGCTGCGCCGTTTTAGCGGCGGAACGAGTCGAAGAGGTTGAACGGGTGGAATGGCTTGACTTAGGTATGCCGGAAGCGATGTGGGTACTTCGCGTCAAGGATTTCGGACCGCTTATTGTGTCGATTGATACTGAGGGCAACAATCTTTTCGAGAAGAATAAGAAGTGCTTTGCGGAGAAACAAGCGCCAATAATTGAAGAGATTAATAAGGGTGTTGATTATTTGCATTAATTGAGGCGAAGGGTTTCATATTTTATGGGTATCGGATATGCATGTATTACGATTGGAGTTCCCGGAACGGCTCTTCGTACATGTACGAAAAAGTTTGCGACAACGCAATTGCTATCTGAAATTATCGAACACAATCTTCAGGCACTTGAAAAACAGATTGAATACAATATTGATCAAGGGATATCTCTTTTTCGTATCAGTTCGGACATTATTCCCTTTGCCGGTACTCCTGTCAATACGATAGACTGGGCTACTGAATTTAGTACAAAATTGAATCAAATTTCCGAAAAAATCAAGACCGGAAAAATCCGGGTCTCCATGCATCCCGGACAGTACACGCTGATAAATACCCCGGATGAAGATGTCTTGTCTCGATCTATATCCGACTTGGCATGGCATGCTCAATTTCTTGACGCACTCGACATGCCCTTATCGTCGAAGATTGTCCTGCATGTCGGCGGCATTTATGGCGACAAAGCCGAAGCCATGAGACGTTTTGTCCTCCGATATCGATCATTGAACAATGAAATCCGAAGACGCCTGGTCATTGAGAACGATGAAAGATTATATACAATAGATGACGTGCTCCAAATCTATAATCAAACCGGTGTGCCGATTGTATTTGATAATTTACATCACGATACACTGTGTCCGAACGCAAGTCGCAATCATGCCGATATTCTGTCGGATTGTGTGAAGACTTGGCAAGCGCAGGATGGACGACCTAAGATACATTATTCGCAGCAAGCCCCGGGAAAAAAGCCCGGTGCACACGCGGACTTCGTCTCCTCGGAAGCGTTTTTAGTTTATTATAGGGATATCCACGGTGAAGCGTTTGATATTATGATCGAGGGAAAAGATAAGAATTTATCAACGGTTAAGTGTTCTTTTCTGACAGCGCATCGTGTTCGTATCGCTGGGCTTGAGGATCAATGGCGACGATATAAATACTATGTCATGGAGAGAGCGCCGGACATATATGATGAGTTACGACACTTTATTTTTTCGAAGAGTCCTGTCGATGCGAGACTATTTTATCACAAGATTGAAGAAGCGCAGCGTCGGCAAATAATCCCGGGACAAGCCGAAAATGCGGCACTTCATGTCTGGGGATATTTCAAGAGACAGGCAACGGAGCAAGAGAAGAGACGTTTTTTCTCGTTGTTGGATTCTTTTCGAAGTGGGGAAATTGAAATAACTGCCTGCAAACGCCATCTTTTTCGGATGGCCGAAAAATACGCACAAAACTATCTCTTGGAATCGCTTTATTTCTATATCTGAACTCACATAAACAGACGTCAATGCGAGCGGTGTCGACTCAGACTGCTCGCAGCTCATCCCAATGCGTAATAGTTATGTCTGCAAACTTTCCGATTTCTACCCAGTCCTCTTCGGAGGAGGCGTCAAAGACGCCACAGACGGTAAATCCACCTTTTTTGGCGCCCATAATACCGGATAGGATGTCTTCGAATACGATGCATTCCGTAGGAGGGACGCCCATTCGTTCTGCGGCTAAAAGGTAAATATCCGGGTGCCCTTTGCCGCGATGCACTTCATTTAGCATCGTAATCGTGTCAAAAAGGTGATTGATGTCGTGTCGCTTAAGTGCGGCTTCTATATGAGTCTGATTGAGGGCAGTAGCGATGCCGAGTCGTTTGCCTTGGTTTTTTAATAAATATAAATAATCAAGTGCCCCCGGCTTCAATTCGATATCACGGTCATATGCGACAAATGACATTTCCTTCCAACGGGAAATGACGTCTGTAGCCGACAAGTCCAGTTGATATCGATCGACGGTGTATTGTGCCGCTGCTTCGTAACCCATTTCTTTGACAGCGTTCGAATACGAATTGTCCGCTTCAAATCCGAGCTCGCGAAGAAATGCAACGTCGATTTCCAACCACATCTGCATGGAATCCAGAAGGGTTCCATCAAGATCGAAGATATAACCGTTATAATCGTTCGTCATCATCCATTATTTCTTTCTGCAACTCGCAATCCGGCAAGCGGATATCAAAATATGAACCCAATATAAACGGCGGACTTGCGATTTATTTGTCCTGTTGATGTTTGTCAGTATCCATCTGGATTTTGTATTGTTTATAACCGCCGGATAAATTATATACGTTTTCAAAGCCTTTGTTGAGCAAAATGTTTTGGGCGGCATTGCCGGTTGTACCTTTATTGCAATAAGTAATTATCGGTCGGGTGTGATCCAAATCTTTTATAACCTCTCGTAAGCTCTCGTGAGGTGCGCTGATCGCACCTTCGACATGTCCTGCGTCATATTGCGAAGTGACTCGAGTATCCAGAATAATTGGTGATGAAGAATCAGAAGACGCCTTGGATGACAATGCATCGACGGGTATTAATCGACGATTGCGTTTGAGTGCATTGGCAATAATCATCCCGGAATACATCACCGGATCTTTTGTCGTAGAAAAGGGTGGGGCATAAGCAAGATCCAGATGAAAAAGATCTTCTGCTTTCATGCGCGCCGTCATAGCGGTTACAAAAATATCTATGCGCTTGTCGACCCCTTCGTAACCGACGATCTGAACGCCGAGGATTTGATGGGTGTCGACGTCTGCTATGGTCTTAATCACCATTTCCTTTCCGCCGAGATATGTGGGTTTGTTGGGCTTGATGTTGTGACTGACGATTACGTTATAACCCAAGTCTCTTGCCTCGGACTCTTTAAGACCGGTGGATGCTATGGTCATGCCGAGTGTTTCGAAAATACCGGTGCCGAGCACGCCACGGTGAGAATCGTCAGATCCGGTAATAACATCTCCCACGATTCGGCCGGTCTTGTTGGCGGTTGAACCAAGCGGGCGATAGAATTTTTCTCCGTTTAGTGTGAAGTAATTCTCGCAACAGTCACCGCAGGCAAAAATCTCCGGAATATTCGTACGCATTTGGGGATCTACGGCTATGGCACCGGTCTTGCCCAATCGGATACCGGCGGATTCCGCCAAGGACGTATTCGGTCTGGCACCGATGGCAACGATGACCAGGTCCGCTGAGATAGACTCGTTGTGGTCTGTGACTACCTCGTTTTTCGAAATTAACGATACGCCGGTACCGGTTATGAGACGGATGCCGTTTTTTCGAAGATGCTCTGACAAGTAATCGGCCATATCTTCATCAAGAGGAGGACATGGTTTTTGTCGCTTCTCTATTAAAGTGATGTTGTGTCCGAGCAATGCCAGGTTGTCAGCCATTTCAAGCCCAATGAAACCTGTACCGACAATGACAGTGTTCCGGGGCGAATTATTTGAAATAAAACTTTTGATAGCAACGGCATCGGACGGGTTTCTGAGCGAAAAAACATGAGGGAGATTAAATCCTTCAATCGGCAGAGGAACGGGTGACGCACCGGTAGCGATGACCAGAACGTCGTAATAATCTTCAAACTCATAATTATCGATTAAGTTTCGGATACGTATGGTCTTGCTATTTGGAAGTATTTGTTCGACCCGATGAAGAAGTTTGACGCTGACACGGTATTTTTTCATGAAAAAATCCGGACCGCGAGGGATCAAGTCATCTATGTTTTTGACGCGGTCTCCAATATAGTATGGAAGGCCACAACCGGAGTAAGACATGTGTTGATCCATGTCATAAATGGTAATCGAGGCATCTTCGTCGTTTCGGCGGGCCTTTGTGGCGGCAGATGTTCCGGCCGCTACACCTCCGATAATAATGATGCGTTTTCGCTGTTTGGACTCGCGTTGAACTTCGATTAGATCGTGAGGGTCAGTCATAGCAGGCGCCTCCTTATAATTCATGTACCGGATCCATATTATCTATGCTAGAGAATTGTCGCACAACATGCAATACAAGAAGCGCGTTAATAGTTAAATGTGGGTAAAATGTGAAGATTGTTAATTATCCTATGATCAATATATAGATTTGAGAATTTGTCTGTGCAATCGATTTATTCGCCTCTATAATAAATTGTATAATTGTCACCACATTTGTGTTTGTGAGGGCTTTATGGATAAGAAAAGACAGAATTCCATCGACAGAGCAATCGATCGTTCCATTGCCCGAATCGGCAATGAGAGACATGTTGCGTTGAAAATCACTTTATATTTCATTTTTTTCGTAATCTCATCCTATATACATAATCGATATGGTGAATTTGGAATCAACGGAATTCTTTCCATGATACAGGCGCTGGTTTCTGTTTTGATGGTCTTTAGTGCCGGAAGACGCGGTTTTTATGCGACGATTATATCGGGTGTAGCACAAGTGGTATTTGTTTTATCCGTAGCATTTGTAACGAAAAACCACACGGTGTTGCCCGGGGCAATTGTTCCCGTCGGGACGATCGTTATGTTGTATCTCATTCTGCTTTACAGTCGTCGTTTGATCCTTCAAATGCGAGAATTGGAATCGCAGAAGAATCAAATGGGCGTTTTGAACGACGAATTGGCAGAGAAGGGGCGGCAAGCTTTGAAGCAAAATGATAAGCTGCTCGAGTACAATATCGCGATGAAGGAAAATGAGCAAAAACTCTATCGGTTGATTCATTATGATCCTCTCACGGAACTTCCGAATCGCACCAAAATCGCTGATCGAATAGATTTGCTTATCAGTTTATTATCCCAGAAGTCGCTGGATTTTGCCGTTGTATATTTTGATTTGGATCAATTCAAGCGTATTAATGACTCTCTTAATCATGTGGCCGGTGATCAGTTACTCAAAGAGGTAGGAAAGCGTATTGTCCGAACCGCGCATCCCGATGATATGGTCGGCCGGTTGGGAGGGGACGAATTTATTGTCATTATTCAACGTTCTCTCGACGATAATTCTTTGAGAGCTTACGCCGAAGCGGTATGCAAATCAATATCGACTCCAATCACCTTAGGTGATCACGAAGTATCAGTTACCGCGAGCGCAGGAATATCTCTTTATCCTCAAGACGGAAAAACTTCAGCCGAATTAATTAAGAATGCCGAGACTGCGATGTACAAGGCCAAAGAAGCCGGTCGGAATGGTGTTCAGTTTTTTGAAAAATTAATGAGTGAAGACGTCATGGTGCGTGTCAATTACGAAAATGCTCTGCTTTCTTCCATTGAGAATGGCGAACTCTTTTTAGTTTTTCAACCGCAGTACCATACGAGTTCTCAAAAAATACGCGGATTTGAAGCTCTTGCGCGTTGGAAAAACCCGAAATTCGGAGTTGTCAGTCCTTCGCAATTTATACCTTTGGCTGAAAAGGTTGGATTCATTTTGCCGCTGGGTGAATGGATTATGGAGCGTGCCTGCTTGACCCAGAAAAAAATGGCGGAACAGTTTGGTGAGGACTTGGTCATGTCTGTGAATATTTCGCCGATTCAAGTCATGTCACCATCCTTTTTGCGCACGGTGAAGCGGATATTAAAATCTACAGGATGTAATCCGAAGCATTTGGAGTTTGAGGTCACTGAGTCAATCATGATCACATCCGTTGACGAAGTCATAAAAGTCCTGGAAGCTTTGATAGATTTGGGTATTCGCGTTGCACTGGATGATTTCGGAACCGGCTACTCATCGCTCAAGTATCTGCAACAACTTCCCATTCAAACGCTTAAGATTGATAAAGCGTTTGTAGATGATATGGTTCAAGGGACGGTTCAGCGACTAATGGTCAGTTCGATCGTATCCATGGTACATGAAATGGATATCGAAGTGGTTGCTGAAGGCGTGGATCATCCTAGTCAGCTCTCCATACTTAGAGAATTACAATGTGATTTTATTCAGGGCTATATTTGGGGACGGCCGCTTTCAGAAGCCGACTCATTTTCGCTTCTTAGCGAGATTCAGAACGAAAAAAGCAAGTCAAGGTTCAATATAAACCAAGAAGAGTGACGAAAATTGCTTTTTTTTGCCGCGACACTTTGAAATAGCGGTGTTTTTATTATATGCTTGAAATATTCTTCTTTTTTCAGGCTGATATACGTACATTTTCGAATAGTTAGTAACATTCATTTGGAGGTGCAATACATGGCGATGAAGTTGGCGTTTTCCACACTGGGATGCCCGGATTGGAATTGGAACGAAATATATTCAATGGCTCATGATTTGGGCTATGCAGGCATAGAAATTCGAGGGCTGGGCGAAGAGATCATGGCTTCTCGCGCAAAGCCTTTTTTGCCTGAAGAACGCGACAATACAAAGAGAACGCTTCAACAGTTGGATTTGATGATTCCTTGTTTTTCGTCCAATTGTGTACTGGCTTCGACCGAGGGTTCGACGGTTGCTTTTGACGAAATAAAAGAGTATATCGAACTGGCGGATAGTTTCGGTGCTTCTTATATTCGTGTCCTTGCGGACGCGCACCCCGCTCCGGAAACTGATATCGATGACGATAGAATTGTTTCGATTCTCCAATCTCTGGCTCCGATGGCCGCTTCAAAGAACGTCACGTTGTTGGTCGAAACCAACGGCGTGTATGCTGACACCAAACGCTTAAATGCATTGATTAAGCGAGTCGGAAGTCCAAATGTTGCAGTCCTTTGGGACGTGCACCACCCCTACAGATATTTTGGCGAGCTTCCGGCGGACACTTGGAAAAATATAGGCGACCGGATTCGATACATACACGTCAAGGATTCAGTTCGCACTGCGAGTGGCGTAGTTGCGTATCGACTTCCCGGGACGGGAGATATACCGCTGAAGGAACTGTTCGAAACTCTCACCGAGAATCAATATGACGGATTCGTCTCATTAGAATGGGTTAAGCGTTGGTCCAGTGAAATCGAAGATGCTGCCATTGTATTTCCGCAATTCGTCCATTTTGTTCGCCGATGGGAAAGACTTCGTGAAGAAGAAGTCGCGCCGTCTTCGCCGACCATTAAGCAGATCAAGTCCCCTAATGCACTTGAATTCGCCGCTGATCAAGCGGTTCCGGCAATCAGTTGTTTTGTTGCTAAAGAGGATGGACAGCGCATTTTTGAAAAAGACGTACTTATTAACATGACTTTCAGTCAACTATTGGATCGTGTTGTTGAAGAGCATCCGGATCAGTGTGCGTTCGCTTATACGACTCGCTCCTACTCCAGGACATATGCTCAATTCAACGAAGACGTCGACCGCGTGGCTAAGATGTTTATTGCGATGGGTGTAAAAAAAGGAGATCATGTCGCAATCTGGGCGACCAACTATCCGGAGTGGTTCTTGACTTTTTGGGCATCGGTTCGGATTGGAGCGGTTTTGGTTACGGTTAACACTTCATACAAAATTCATGAGGCGGAGTACCTCCTCAGACAGTCTGATACGCATACGCTGGTCATGATTGATCGATATAAGGATTCCGAATATGTTCAAATAATTAACGAGATTTGTCCGGAGCTCAAGTCTTCCGTTCCCGGCGCTCTGGATGCGGAGAGATTGCCGTGTCTTAAGAATGTCATTACCATTGATTCCAAGCAGGACGGATGCTATTTTTGGCCGGAATCGATTGCTCTTGGTGACAATATTCCGGACAGCCTCTTACATAAGATGGCAGCGGATACGAAGCCGGATGAAGTTTGCAATATGCAATACACATCCGGAACGACAGGATTTCCGAAGGGCGTCATGCTGACTCACAATAACGTTATTAACAACGGCAAGTGTATCGGGGATTGTATGGATTTTACGACGGCCGATCGTTTGTTAATCCAAGTGCCTATGTTTCATTGTTTTGGCATGGTCTTAGCAATGATTGCATCTGTCACACATGCGTCGACGATGGTTCCGATTGAATACTTTCAACCGGTAAAGGCGCTTGAAGCAATTAATATGCGCAAAATAACTGCGATGCATGGTGTGCCGACCATGTTCATCGCATTGTTGGAGCATGAGAATTTCGGACTGACCGATTTCTCATACATGAGAACCGGAATCATGGCGGGTTCGCCGTGCCCGGTTCCGGTCATGGAAGCTGTTCTCGAAAAGATGAACATGAACGATATTACGATAGTGTTCGGACAAACCGAGAGTTCGCCGGGATGCACACAAAGTCGGGTGGGAGATCCAATTGAGGTTCGCGTCGCAACTGTCGGAAGACCGCTGCCCGGTGTAGAATGCAAGATTGTCGATCCTGCGACCAACGAAGATATGCCTGACAATACGCCCGGGGAATTTGTCGCACGTGGTTATAACATCATGAAAGGCTATTACAAGATGCCTGAAGCAACTAAGGCGGCGATTGATGAAGATGGCTGGTTGCATACCGGAGATTTGGCTGTACGATTGCCGGACGGCAACTACAAGATTACCGGACGAATTAAGGACATGATTATCCGTGGCGGCGAGAACATATACCCCAAAGAGATTGAAGAATTTTTGTATACGCATCCGCAAGTTCGTGATGTCCAAGTTATCGGTGTTCCCGATAAGACATACGGAGAAGAGATCATGGCATGTGTTGTTCTCAAGGATGGTGCAGAGATAACAGAAGAAGACCTGAAAACATATGTTAAGTCTCACATGGCCAAGCACAAGACCCCGAAGTACATTCGTTTTGTGGATCAGTTTCCGATGAATGCTGCCGGCAAAATCATGAAATATAAGATGCGTGAAGAGGCTGTCAAATTGTTGGGTTTAGAAGCTGATGCAAGTATAGAAACAGCATAAGAACGAAAATGATTTTACGTAGTGATGCACAGGTCAAGTGAATCATAACGCACAAAACAATCGCCCCATGTGATTTGATCAGAAAGGTTCTGATGCACGTGGGGCGATTATTGTACGCGCTCTATTTGTGATTTCATATTGTGTGAAGAATTACTGATTTGCCAGATATTCCTCAAAACACATGCCGGTGCCAAACATAGCGGTTGCTATATCGACGCCAACAAAACGGTAGTGCCATGCCTCAAAAGCGTATCCGGTGACGCTTTCTTTACCGCTCGGATATCTAAGGATGAATCCGTACTCATGGGCGTGATCTGTCATCCAGATGCCGGCGGTGGTCGTCAAGAAACTGCCGGAAATGCTCTTGGTATCTGTCGTAGAAATATCAAAAGCTAAACCGAGCTGATGTTCTGAGCGGCCCGGGAATGCATATTTGGAGATGGCTCTTTCCAAGCCTTTATTTGCAATCGCATCATCAAACAGCTTCTTTTGCGTCGCATAAGATCGGTAGCCTGAGCAGAGATAAAGTGTCTTTCCGGTCTCTTCGGAACATGCCTCTCGCATTAAATCCCAAGCTTCTGCAGCTTCCGGGCGGACGCTGCAATTTTTTGATGAAGACGCCTCCACTAAGCTGGGGACATAATCAGAACTCACTTCGAAATATTTGTTAACTAAGACAGTCAATGAAGCTGGATCATCTGTCAGTGTGGGTGTAATCGATCGAGGGTCCAGAAAACCGTTCACATAAATCGGGTTTTCCGGTTCAGGTGTCACGGTGGGCGTCGGTGTGGGTGTCGGCGTGGGTGTCGGCGACGGTTGAATGGTTGGAGTCGGGAAAGGGGTGGGCGAATTAATAATGGTTGGCGCTGCGGTAGCATCAATTATCGGAGCCATGGCTTCAGAGTCAGAAGCCATAGTTGCGTTATCGAAAAATGGTTCATCAGCACGTGTTTGAGACGCATGATATATTACTGCGACTACGATAGCCCCAATAATGACTAGCAGGCTGATTAGTAAATGTACGAATTTTTTACGGGTCATTTGGTCCTCAAACTTTTGCATATCGGTCGGGATATAAACCTAATAAATTAATCCGGTCGATTATTCCGCCGTGGGCAAGATTTGTGCCTTGTCGTAATACTCTTCTAAGGTCAGGCCGCTCTCGAATAATTCGGTTGCCAGTTCGGTTCCGATATAACGATAGTGCCAGGCTTCGTATCCATAACCGGTAATATGACCCTTGTCGCGCGGATATCTTAAAATGAAGCCGTAAAGATGACCGTTTTCTGCTACCCACTTGCCGGCGGCGGTTTCGGCAAATCCATCTCTTATTTCGGGATCAGAAGCGATATTGATGTCCAGAGCTAATCCCAAGCAGTGTTCAGATCGGCCTTGATAAGCGTTCTTTTCGACAGCTTTTGTCAGTCCGCGGCGCTCGATGGCGTTTGAAAAACTGTAACGTTGAGTTGCATAAGAGCGATATCCGGAAATTAAGTAGAGGTTTTCTCCGATTTCCTCTAAGCAAGCCGCGTGCATCAGATCCCAGGCCTCGTTAGCTTCGGGACGCAGATATTGTCCGGCTGAATGAGCAGCCAGCTCAATCTCAGGCACGTAGTCTTCCGGCATCGCGAAATATTTGTTAATCAATACAGTAATATCTTCCGGATTGGTTACAATCTCGGCGCGTACCGTTCTCGGATCAACATAGCCCTCATACCAGACCGGTTGATCTGTTTGCGGTTCAATGTATTTCACTTCCGGCGTCGGCGTCGGTGTCGGAGTAGGCGTAGGGGTTGCTGTCGGCTCCGGGCTGGGCGTCGGAGTAGGTGTCGATGTCGGCGTAGCGACAACGGAGGTGGATCCGATGGAAGGTGGGGCTAACGAATACGAAGGTGGAGGTGTGTCTTTTAAGGCGCAAGAACCAGCCACCGCTACGACCAATATGGATAAAGCAAATACAGAGGGTATCAGTTTTTTATTCATTATTAAACTCCGAATTTCTAGAATATCAACACAAGTATACGTCATTCACATTGCATTTCCAAATACCTCTTTGACAATATCCGAAAGGAAATTTGCCGACACCGTTGAAAAATCAATATTCACGAAATCTGTGAAGAGCCTTTGTTTTTGCGGGCTTGACAATTGCAGATCATCAAGCATATAATCAAGCCAACTTCAGGGCGGGGTGTGAATCCCCACCGGCGGTGAAGCGACGAGATGTCGACAAGCCCGCGAGCAGGAGCTGAAACGGTTAGAATCCGATGCCGACGGTATAGTCCGGACGAGAGAAGTCATATTTCGGCAGTTTGCCGATACGTTTGACGTAATTTGTCGCCTGATGATGGGGCGGCTTTTTTATTTTCAGCTTTTTTCGGTGGAATTAATTTGCCGGCCCCCGGTAATCTTAGTTAGATAATGCATTGAGATTTCGATTAATGGAAAGTGGAGGAGATGTCATGATTAAGGTAAATAATTCGGAGGCCGGGTATGCTGAAGCCGGTAGCAGGTCACCTATTTCTTGCCGTGAGCAAAATATGTCGAGAACCAGGCGCGTGGCAGTGGGGGCTCTCTTGACTGCGATGGCGACGGTTCTTATGTATTTAGAAATCCCATTGCCATTTATGCCGGCATTTCTCAAATATGATCTTAGTGAAGTTCCGATTCTGATTGCAGCATTTGCATTTGGCCCGCTGACTGCGATAGTCATTGAATTACTCAAGAACTTAATCATGTTAGCAATCAGTAACTCTACGATGGGAATAGGACAACTCGCAAATTTTGCGGCCGGTGTTGCTTTTGCCGGTTCAGCGGGGTTGGTGTATCGATATTTGAAATCCAGAAAAGGCGCTCTCATCTCGATGCTCATTGGTACTATTGTGCTCTCGGTGACCACACCACTACTTAATTACTACGTTTTTCTGGAGTTATATGCAAGATTCATGGGTTTTTCGACCGAGGCGATTATTGGAATGACGCAGGCAGTCAATCAGTTTGTTGTCGATAAACGAACTCTTATAGTGTTTGCGTTTGTTCCGTTTAATCTATTTAAGGGCCTCACCGTTTCGTTGATTACATTTATTGTATACAAGCCGATTTCGCGATTAATACATGGTAACAATTGCGAGGTATAACTGACTCACTAATTGTCGGACATTTGATTCGTTCTATTAGTGTAGATTGGAAACCGATATTGGACAAAAATCACAGAAGAAGCATTCTTGGCTGAAGATGGGTAGTCATTAATGTGGACAATGTGATTTTTTGTATTTTTTGTGTAATTGTATTATTCTGTTTAGCGAATTGATTTGAGAACCGGAGAGAGTAATTTGATGACAAAGAGCAATAAAAAACGACAATCCGGTGATGCAAGACGCCGAGGTCGCAATCGAAGAATGAATAAATCTTTTTCGGAATGGGCGGGTATGCCTGCAATCCGCACACTCATTGCGATGGTTTTGGGTTTGCTTATGCTGATTACGCTTCAATCAAGCGATAGCTTTCTTTCGCCGATGCAGGAGATAGTTATACTCGCAGTTGGCCTGCTCGTAGCAATTGCTATTCTATTAGGCACCAGGGATTATGTCTTGTGCGCTTTAACGTACACTTTTTCGCTGTTAATCATGGTCGCTTTTTATTTGCTAACGGCATATAGTAACGGACGTAGTTTGTCATTTGCGCTGAGTTTTGAGCGATCATTCCAAATCGGATTGATTTGGGCATGCGGATATATAATCATGATCTGTTTTCGGCTGTTTTCGAAAGGACGCTGGGATACATATAAGATGCGTCTGAGCTTCAAGGCCGGGTTCCACCTTTCAGCTGCCGTCTTTGTGCCGGTATATATTGTTTTGCTGATTATGCTTTTCGTTTCACAGCGGCAAGTGAATATGTATGAATCAAGAAGCCTAAATCTGATTCCGTTTCAAGGCGCATTTGCAATTTACTGGCCGGAACTTCTTGGCGGAAACTTTAGACATGGGATTTTCATACAGTTCTTCGGAAATTTGCTAATTTTCACGCCTTTGGGGTACTTCTTTTCGGTGTATTTTTCGGGAGTTCGTCGAGCGATATGGATTGCCTTTCCGATTTTTCTGGCGGGACTTATTGAATTTTCTCAATACGCGCTTAATACCGGAAAGAGCGACATCGATGATTTTTGGATGAATGTTCTTGGCTTCTATTTCGGTGTAGGCGTGGTTCGTTTGCTGGGATACATTCGATATAAAGTCAGTTCCGGCAAAGAAAAAAGCATCCTTCCGAAGTGAGGATGCTTGATCATATGAAATGTACATAATTCGATTATTAAGGACTCGTATTGGACGGCGACTTTGCGGAAGACTCAACACTCCGGATATCGCAAGCCATCTTACAGCTCCCACAACCACCGGAACAATGCGATTTATTTTTCCTTGAAGATCGGTGCGAAAGATAGAGAACCCCGATGACCATAAGCCCAATCGTTGCAAGAATGAAATAGTCAATTAATGACAATACGCCCATGTTGTTCACTTCCTTTCATTTAAGCAGACAAGTGTTAGTCTTGTATAACATTTTAACACCTAAATGCAAGTTTGACAAGCTATTTTGCCGGCATTTCATGGAGACAATAAAATATTTGAAATGATTAGAAAAGAAAAAACCGGCCGAAGCCGGTTCATTCATTACTTTGCAGGTTTTGCTTTGGGTTTGTAGTGAAGAACACTCATTACGCCTTCAGAGAGACGCTCGTACTTTTTTATCTCATCCGCTGCGTATTGACGTCCTTGGTCGCTGATTTTGTAGTAGCGACGTCTTCTTTTAAGTCCGACAAGTGTGTCTTCGGAAGTGACGTGTCCGGCAGCTTCAAGACGGTAAAGTGTGGTATACAAAGCGCCTTCGGTCAGAGATACTTTGCCGTCACTTCTTTCGCGAATCAAACGTACGAACTGATAGCCATACTGATCGCCTTCCAATAATAATTTTAATGCCAGAATTTCTGTCAATCCTCTCTTGAGGGTTACTAAAGTATCATACATACGGGGGACCTCCATGAATAATAAAAAATATATAGTCAACAATGACATACTATCACTAAAAATATAGGAAAACAATCGTAACCGAGCAGAAAATGAAGGGGCGTGTCCCATTTTTGTCACAAATAAATCTGATCAATTACGTTGTCAATTGCCGGGTATTATGCGCCTTTTCCCGGAAATCGGTTCAGGATGGCAGAGGCCGAAATTGAAGTTGCCAAGTTATCCGGGAGCGTGTTCGAAATTTGGGCGGTAGAAATGCCTCGGGAGGCGGTTTCTGAGGATGCACTTGGCGTATCTTTATCGATTACCATTTCTGTTGCTATATTATGAAGAGATAAGGGTTTTACGTCAGAATGATCTGAGCTTAAGGTTCGAGTATCAGTACGTTTGGGGGATGATTTGACGGTCGAATCAATAATTTTCTGCGCTGTATCAGAGGTTACGGTAATCGCTGAGGATGTCTCTGATTCGGTATTGGATTGAGTTGGCGAAGGCGCCGTTGCAACCGATGCAGTGGACGGCGGATTCGATTTTCTTGCAGTGAGTCGTTGAGCGAAGAAAAGAAGAATTGAAGTAGGGAGAATCTTTGAAGCGACATGGAAAAGTTTTTGTGAGAGTCCGTAGACTAAGACCGCTCTTCCTTTTCGAGCCGCCTCTATGGACTTATTGGCCACACGATCCGGCCTTACGACAAAAAACTTCTTAATTCCACTAAACGAGGCGTCAGAAGCATTTCCGTGGCTGAGAAAATCTGTCGCGACCGGGCCGGGGCAGACTGTGGTCGAGGAAATATTGTGCACACGAAGTTCAGCGTGGAGTGCTCTTGAAAAACTTATTACAAATGACTTTGATGCTGCGTAAGCCGCGAAATTCGGTTGTGGCATAAATCCGGCTGAAGAAGCAATGTTGAGAATCCTCGGACCCATGGCATAAGGGCAACTGTCACCTGTCGGTATCATATAGGGCAGACAAATCGAGACCATTTCACTTAGTGCGCTGCAATTGAGCATGACGGTATTGCGAATCTGATTAGTCTCCAAGGACTCGGTTGCTCCGGTATATCCGACCCCGGCACAATTGACAAGTAATCCGATATTCGGATTCTCCACGCGTAATGCTTCGCTGAGTTCGTTGAGTGATTCCGGGAGAGACAAATCGAGCACAAATGGTCGAATTCGCCTGTTGTCAAGTTCGGATTTCAGTGTTTGAAGTTTCTCGCCGTTTCGGGCGATTATCCAGATCTCTTCAAAAGGGAGGCTGCCGTACGCGCCACGCTCCGTTATGATTTTACGAAGAATATGTTCGCCGATTCCGGACGATGCACCGGTGATAATTGCGATGTCCATAATAGTACCTCCCATGTTAAGCCTTAAAAAACTAATTATATTATACCTTGATAAAAGGACAGTATTGTTAACTCAATCATACCGTTTGATTGCATGTTATCTATATTTTTGAGGAGGAGTCAATCCATAGACCCAAAATAATGGAGACAGCCATCGGCGATGCCCTTTGACATGTTGGTAATTACCGTGGAATCTTCCAGCAAATTGCGATCATCCGGATTAGAAACAAAAGTGAGTTCGAGCATTACGGAGGGTATGCCGTGCTCACGGAGTACCGCAAAGTTGTCTTCGACGATTTGAGGTGTATTGGTTACCAATGCCGGCTCGGCTCGGGTAATACTGTCGTACATGATTTGTGCCAATGACGCATTTTTATCCCCGTCACGACCATAATATGGATCTCGAACAACATAGTCCGGATGTTGGTAATATGGGTCGTTGCGGATTAGTCTTGTCTCGCTGTCAATAATTGACTGATCAACTACATAATATACTTGAGTACCGTGCAAATCACTGTTGTTATTCCAGTTGTTATGTATAGAAAGGAATAAAAAATTATCCAGATCGTATTCCGCTTCCAGCAAGCGGATCATATCCTCAGAAAAACCACTACCGACCATCGGGCCCATGCTGTTATTTTCAATTTGATCTGTATTCGCTTCAATCGTTGCCGTCATCTCTTCGCGCATCCGCAAGAGAAAATCTTCAGATAGATCGGAATGGCCGACGCGGGTCCAATAATCGATGCAGTAGATATGTATAATTGCGGCGCGCGCATAAAGGGACAGCCAGGAATCATCCTGTCTTGTTATTACAACTGTCGCACCCAATTTCTCGAGTTCTTTTTGAGCTTCGAGCGTAATTTTGAGGTTGTAGTCTTTCTCAAGATAGGTCGGATTGGATTGTGGATACGAGCAGCCATTATCTGAGCCGCCGTGTCCGGCATCAAGAAAGATTATTTTCCCCGAGAGCGGAGCGTCCTCTAAATCCACATCGCTCAACTTGTCAGAAACGGAATGCTTGTCCTTTTCGGAAGTGCTCCGGGAAAACATAGATTGATTATCTTTATGTTGGCGGCATGAAGAATAGATGCCGGCAGGTAAGATAACGGAAAGAATAAGCATCATTAAGAGGCAGAGTCGGGCTTTTCGACGAGCGCGTTTTCGGCGCCTGGACTTCATAATATATTCCGAAGAGCTTGAGTGGCGTCGTCTTTTTCCTGTTTGGTCCCGGGTCGATATAATTTGATATGGGTTAAGGTAGGAATCGGAATTCGTGGGATCAACATTGCTATCTTGCACACGACGACGTTTGTCGGCATTTTTCATAAATAAAGCTCCATTCATTATGCTTAAGATGCCATTTTAGGCATCAGAAACTTGCGAGAATAAAATGACGACCATAAACAAAAAAATGTGATAAATGCCTATTTATTATATGTATATATATAGACGAACTTGTGAATGTCGGCCTACAATTTTGTTACAAAGCACGAATTGCGATTGGCGGGTCACATAGGATTTGACCGAACACCCGATTGCGATTATTATGATGCACGGGAATCAAAGGGCAAAAGTCCTAAGAGATATAAGAAGACAGAAAGAGGATCTCAAATGCTTGATGTGACGAATGTAACAGTAAGGTTCGGCGGACGTGTATTGTTCGACGAGGTTAATATTTCATTTACGCAGGGGAACTGTTACGGAATTATCGGGGCCAACGGCGCAGGAAAATCGACTTTTCTAAAAGTTCTTTCCGGAGAAATTGAATCGGTTAAAGGCCAGGTAAACTTGGCGCCGGGCCGTCGGATGGCGGTTCTCGAGCAAGATCACTTCAAGTACGACGATTATCCGGTTCGAGACACCGTCATCATGGGACACAAGAGACTGACCGAGATTATCGAGGCCAAGAATCTTCTTTATGCTAAGACGGACTTCTCAGAAGAAGACGGGCTGCTTCTCGGCGACTTGGAAGGTGAATTTGCAGAGCTTGATGGTTGGTCTGCAGAGAGTAATGCAGAAATACTGCTTCAGGGGCTGGGCATCGCCGCCGAACTCTTTGAGATGAAGATGTCAGAATTAACCGGTGGGCAGAAGGTAAAAGTTCTTTTGGCACAGGCACTATTTGGGAACCCGGACGTGCTTTTGCTTGATGAGCCTACGAACCATCTTGACTTGGATGCTTGCCGCTGGCTGGAAGAATATCTCTTAGACTTTGAGAACACCGTATTGGTCGTATCGCACGATCGACATTTTTTAAATAAGGTCTGTACACATATCGTGGATATAGATTTCTCAAAAGTCACATTATTCCAAGGCAATTACGATTTTTGGTATGAGTACACGCAATTGTCTCTTCGCCAAATGAAAGACCAAACGAAGAAGATAGAAGCTCGTCGTAAGGAGCTTCAAGATTTCATTACACGATTTTCGGCAAACGCTTCCAAATCCAAACAAGCGACATCGAGAAAGAAGTTGCTTGAGAATTTAGAACTTCCGGAGGTCCTGCAATCATCAAGACGGTATCCGTTTGTTAACTTTACACCGGATCGCGAAATCGGCAATGATGTGTTGTTTGTAAATGATCTCACAAAGACAGTTAACGGAAGAAAAATCCTGAATCAGCTGACCTTTACAATGGAAAAAGGTGATGCCATTGCATTTGTCGGAGAGAACGAGGTCGCAGCTACGACGCTTTTCGATATTCTGTCCGGCGTAAGTGAGCCGGACAGCGGATCGTATAAGTGGGGAATTACAACATCACAGTCGTATTTGCCCAAGGACAACGGATCATTTTTCGATAACAAGGAAATCTCTTTGGTCGATTGGCTTCGTCAATACTCAAAAGATCAAAATGAGACTTATATTCGTGGATTCTTGGGACGCATGCTGTTTTCCGGAGAAGAGGCGCTTAAGAAGGCATCGGTCCTTTCCGGTGGAGAAAAGGTGCGCTGCATGTTGTCGAAAATGATGCTTTCCGGATCAAACATCTTGATTCTAGACGATCCGATTAACCATCTTGACTTAGAAGCGATAACGGCAGTCAACGAAGGGGTTAAAGCATTCAAGGGCTCTATTTTGTTTACTTCCCACGACCGTGAGTTCGTTCAAACTATTGCTAATCGTATCATTGAGATCTTGCCGAACGGTGTCATAGATAAAAGAATGGAATATGATGAGTATCTTGAGCGAAGAGGAGAGTTTCTCTCTCAGTTGGGATAGACGCAAGACAGTATAACAAATCATTGCAAGGCTTTATAGTGATAATTTATGTAAATGCGAGTTGTAATTTTAATAACTACGTGATATCATCTAAATGATCACGCAGGAGGTAATTTTATGCCCGCTATCACAGGAATAGAAATATGGGGAGACTCCATAATGCGCGGTGTCATTTTTGACGCGGCGTCCTCAAAATACAGATTTCTCGCAGATTCTGCGGTAAAACTATTTGAAAATACATTTGCTGTCCGTATCAAAAATAATGCGCGCTTCGGATGTACGGCTGACCGAGCAAAACCGCTAATCGAAAAAGCGCTGATGGATACATATGATCATCATCATGTGCTCCTTGAGTTTGGCGGGAATGATTGTGATTTTGACTGGAAAAGTGTTTCGCGAAATCCGGAAGTTGATCATCAGCCGAATATGACTCTTGAGGATTTTGAAAGAACATTAACAGAAATGGTCACTTCGATAAAACTTTCAGGTAAAAAACCGGTCATGATGACGCTTCCGCCTATCGATTCCGAGCGCTATTTTGATTTCATATGTCGAATAGAAGGCGTTGTGGCCGAGAATATTCTGGCATTTCTCAAGGAAAAAAATCAAATATATCGCCAACAAGAGAGGTATTCCGACAGGGTTAAGAAAGTGGCCTATCAGGAAAACGTTCCCCTCGTAGATGTTCGTGATGCTTTTTTGCAACATCGAAACGTTTCGGATTTCCTTTGCGAAGATGGTATACACCCCAATGAAGCGGGTCAGAAAGTAATCCATCAGACCTTTGTGCGTTACTGCGAGGAAAATGATATCGAAACGGCAATTAATTAACCGTAATCCTATTAAAACGCATTCTCGGATTTGCCGGTTTCCCACAATTGAGGCACACAATTGAGGCCGGCAAATTTATATTTGACACGTATAGTGCATCCTTGTATAATCTTTCTTGCGTCATAAGTGTATCAATAGAAGCGCGGATGTAGTTCAATGGCAGAACCCCAGCTTCCCAAGCTGACTACGCGGGTTCGATTCCCGTCATCCGCTCCAGCAAGTATAGCACTCGCATACGCCTTTATAGCTCAGTCGGTAGAGCGCATCCATGGTAAGGATGAGGTCATCGGTTCGATTCCGATTAAAGGCTCCACAATACAAGAGGCTCCCTACGGGGGGCCTTTTGTATTGTGGGATCTCGTCAGGCTCGCAAATTAATGCCTCCAACCATGGATGCGCTCGTGCAGAAGAAAAGAAAGAGGTTGCAGAGTCGAGCATACCAAGGAGCAGACGGGACGAGGCGCGGAGCGAACGA